>JBCBZH010000167.1:0-9466 GCA_039815415.1 Bacteroidota bacterium | reverse complement strand
ACTACCAACAGTCAAGAATCGTATACATACATAACGTGCTTACGTCAAGCTTACCAAATCTTTGGCAACTGTAAGGATGGGACGTACGAGCTGTCGAGCACGCCGCGCGCGAAGATCTCGAGCAAGCCATTGGTGAGCACGTCCAGTTCCTCGAGGGGTGGAACCTCTTGGACATCCTCCTCAACGAAGACGAAGAAGTCGCGCCACGTATCGGTCAAGACACGGCGGAACCGGACAAATTCGCCCGAGTGCCCGGCTACCGAAGCGGTGGAGTCCTGGACGAGCAAGTAATCGTGCTGAAGGGCAATCGTCCAGTCCCGCATCGACGCTAGGGAGTCTTCTAGGACCGTCTGGCGACCTCGGTCGAACATGTCGCGGAAGGTGGCCTCGTGCGCCAGCTCGCCATAGGCCTCGCGGAGCTCGGCGCCTCGCTGGAGGATCTGGTTGGTCAGAGTGCGGTCGTCAGCGGCCGTCGCCAGCACGACGAGCTGGTTGGTCGCCCACAGGTCTGGCCGCAGGTTGATGCCGACGGCACGGCCCTCGCGGATGGCCTGCTGACTCCCGGCGTCGATGCGGTCGCGGAGAAACTCACCTACGATCGTCTGCTCATCAATGGGAGCCGCGATAAACACATTTCGCGCGCGCTGGATGCTCTCGAAGGTGCGCGGCGTGAGCGGCCTGTGCCGCAGCTTGAAAGCGCCTTGGTTGTTTGGGAGCGTCAGGATGGTTTGTGCCAGCTCGGCGCGGATGGCCTCGCCTACAGGACCGTCCCACGTCGTGGAGTCGGCCACGACGAGGACCTCAGGGATCTCCCCGACCGCCCTCGGGGTGCCGACCACCGCTTCGCATCCAGCCAGGACGGCGAACAGAACGAGCAGGAAAGCAGCCGAGCGAATCATGGGCGGAGGGCGTCGGAACCCAGCTTCAACGTGGTGGCCCAGTCAGAAACGCGTGCAAGCCGCTCGGACTCCGTGAAATCCGGGTTGTCCCAGAGCGACTCGGCCAATCGGATCAGCGCACTTCCCACGATGAAGCCGTCGGTGTGCCGGCTGAGCCGTTCTGCGTCCTCATGGGTTTTGATTCCAAACCCGACGAGGAGCGGGTTCTCGGAAACGAGCTGGCGTGTGCGAGCGAGGTAGGCGTCGGTGGCGTCGGCCTCTCCGAGGCCAGAGCCGGTGAGGCCTGCGACGCTCACGGCGTAGACGAATCCAGTGGAGCGGCGGTCCACCAACTCGATGCGCGTTGGGGCTGTGTTGGGGGCGACGAGGTGAGTGATGGAGAGGGCGTGGGTCTGGCAGGCCGCTTCCAGTTCCTCGGCCTCCTCAGGAGGGAGGTCGGGCAGGATGAGGCCGTCTACCCCGGAAGACGCTGCATCCCGACAAAAGTCGCTCACGCCGTAGCGAAAGACGGGGTTGGCGTAGCCCATCAGCACGAGCGGCGTGTCGCTCTCTCGGCGGAACGCACTGGCGGTCTCGAAGGCGTGGGTCATGGTCGCCCCCTGGGCGAGGGCCCGCTCGCTGGCATGCTGGATGGGCAGTCCCTCGGCGACGGGATCAGAAAAGGGCATCCCCAGCTCGATGAAGTCAGCCCCGGCCTCGTCCACAGCGCGCAGGATGGGCAGCGTGGCGTCGGGCTGAGGGAAGCCCGAGGTGAGGAACAACCCCATTGCGGTCTCGTCGCGCTGGCGGAGGCCGTTGAGGTGGGCGCGGAGGCGGAGATCAGGCATCGGGAGGGGTAGAGAGGGCTTCGATCTCTTTCAGAGACGTGCCGTCGGGAGTCTTCCAGCTCGTCCAACCATTGGTGTTTCCGCCCTTCACAACGGAGGCAGCCATGCTCGGGCTGGCGAACTCTACGTCCTGCATAAACCTCAAATGATTGTCTTGAGGGCTCAGGTTTCCTGAATCCACTAACCGCTGGCGCTCAGCCTGAACGTATTTGCTAGCCGATGGACGGTTGTCCTTGACAGCCTCGGAGCCTTCGAAAACAACGAACCCACCACTTGATGGAGCGCCCGATGCTCTGATGCCCTTCAGGAAGGTTGAGAAGACACGAGTCGATAACTGACTCGCCAGCCCGACTATAGGCGTCAGCAGGTTGGATCCCAGCACGGGGAGTAGCTGCCGAACCTTAGACAGGTACACATCCATGTCTGCTCGGTCCGATTCTGGAAGCATCGACCCGCTGCCCTGGGCATTCATCAGCTCGACACGACCAATCTCCCGCGCTTCGCGGATAATCGCTCCTTCCAGGTAACGGATATGGGCTTTGGTCAGGTTCTCATCTTTGCTCAGAAAGACGAAGACCTGATTCCAGTAGTCCTTCGACGCGTGTTGCTTGAGTCGGGAGCTAAGCACTTCTGCTTCTCCGGCATACGCGATGGGCTTTCCCGTTTTTGTGTCAACCCCTGCCAAGATGTATATGCCAGAGGATCCGAGTTCTCCGCGAGCATAGAGTTCAGATAGGTCCGATCTCGGGGCAGCAACGGCTTTTCCGCTCCAGTTCGAAAGCTCGGCTGTCCGAAGCCGGGTCGGGTCCCCGAATGGGAGAAACAGCTTGATGGTTGCAGGTTGAATCATGCCTCCGCAGGTGCGTAGGGATTCTCTTTCGCGATCACCATGAACCGCTCTGGGAACGGGTTGTGCACAAACCCGAGGCGTTCATAGAACGCGTGGGCGTCCTGCGTGGTGAGGAGCCAGCGACGGAGGTCTTGGAGGTTGGGGTGGTCGAGGATCTGCTGCATGAACCACGTTCCCAGGCCGCGCCCCTGGTAGGCGTCCAGGACAAAGACATCCGCGAGGTACGCGAAGGTGGTGCCGTCCGAAATGACGCGCGCATAGCCGATCTGCGCCTCGCCATCGTAGAGCCCGATTGCGATGGAGCCCTGTGCCGCACGCTCCACGAGTTGGCGAGGGATGTGGGCCGACCAGTACGACTGCGCGAGGTAGCCGTGGATCACGTCGAAGTCGAGACGGGTGGGGTCATCGGTACAAACGATGCCGCTCTCGTGGATACGCTCCATCATCCCAGATGGGCCGAGATGGTTGCCATGTCCTTGTCGCCTCGGCCCGAGCAGTTGAGGACAATCACGTCGTCGGCGCTGGATTCAGCCACCAGCTCGCTCAGGGCAGCGATCGCGTGGGCGGTTTCCAGGGCGGGGATGATGCCTTCGGTCTCGCTGAGCAGCTTGACTCCATTGAGCGCCTGACGGTCGGTTGCTGAGCGGTACTCCACGCGCCCGCTCGCTTTCAGGTAGGCGTGCTCCGGACCGACGCCGGGGTAGTCAAGGCCCGCTGAGATGGAGTGGGCGATCTCTACCTGTCCGCCGTCATCTTGGAGGAGGTAGCTCAGCGCGCCGTGAAAGACAGCAGGTTCGCCCTTCGTAAGTGTGGCCGCATGGCGGCCATCGAGCCCTTCGCCTGCGGCCTCAACGCCTACCAGTCGAACATCGGAATCCTCCACAAACGAGGCGAAGATGCCAATGGCGTTGGACCCGCCGCCGACACACGCCACGACGAGATCGGGCGTCTCTCGACCTTCGACTTCCTCGAGCTGGCGACGCGTTTCCTGGCCGATCACCCGGTGAAAATCGCGGACGAGCGCAGGATAGGGGTGTGGCCCTACCGCGGAGCCGATGATGTAGTGCGTCGTGGTTGGGTGGGAGACCCAGTCGCGGAAAGCCTCATTGGTGGCATCTTTCAACGTTCGGGAGCCGGAGACGGCCGGGACCACCGTGGCGCCAAGGAGCTGCATCCGCTGGACATTCAGATGTTGCCGCTCGATGTCTTCCTCGCCCATGTAGACCACGCACTCGATCCCGAACAGCGCGCAGGCCGTCGCGGTGGCGACGCCATGCTGTCCGGCACCGGTCTCGGCGATGATTCGCTCCTTGCCCATGCGTTGGGCCAGCAGCACCTGCCCGATGGCGTTGTTGATCTTGTGCGCGCCGGTATGGCAGAGATCCTCACGCTTGAGGTAGATCGTAGGTGGAGACGCCAGCCCGTCGCCCGAGCTGGCAAGGCGAGCGGCCAGCCGGTCACAGCGCGTAAGCGGCGTGGGGCGCCCTACGTAGTCGCGCAGGAGGGCGTGATAGCGATCCCAGAACGCCGGGTCGTTCTGCGCATCGGCCCAGGCTTTGCGGAGGTCGGCGAGGACGGGATGAAGGATTTCGGGGACAAAGGCACCGCCGAACTCGCCGAAGCGGCCTCGGGTGTCAGGGAGAGAGGAGGTTGTCATATCGCCGATAGAAGGCATAGAATCCGTGTCACAGTCAGGAGACCTGTGTGTCGAGCTGGCGATCAATTGGTTGAGTCTGCTGTCGAAGCGTGGTAGGCATCGAAGAAGGACGCCAGCTTGTCGAGGTCCTTGATGCCTGGGGCTTCCTCCACGCTGGAGGAGAGGTCGACGGCGTACGGCCGCATCGTCTGGATGGCCTCCGCCACATTGTCTGCCGAAATGCCTCCTGCTAGGAACAGGTCCACCTCGCCCGCCAGCTCGCGGGCGACGCGCCAGTTGAAGCTCTCGCCTGTGCCCCCCCAGAGGCTCGTCTTGTGGGTGTCCAGCAGGATGAAATCAACCACGTCCAGGTAGGGCTCGGCCACGGCCCGGATCTGCTCCGAGCTGGCGTCGTGCTGAACGTGGATGGCTTTAATGACAGGCACCGTCACCTCGGCGCAGACCTCAGGGGCTTCGTGGCCATGAAGCTGCGCAAGGGCAAATCCAGCCTCCTCGCAGGTTCGGTTGATGGTGTCCGCATCGGCGTTGACGAAAACGCCGACGGGGTCCGGTCCCACGACCCAGTCGATGATCTCGCGGGCCACGCCGGGGCGGATGTAGCGAGGGCTCTCTTCATGCTGGATGAAGCCGAGGAAGTCGGCTCCGGCGACAGCGCAGTAGCGGGCGTCTTCGAGGCGGGTGATGCCGCAGATCTTGACCTTACTCATGACACGTTCGGACGTCTAGTTCTCGAGGGCCGTGGCTGTCTGGCGCGCCAGCTCGACGGCAGTCTCGCGCCGCAGGGTGGCCAAGGCTTGGCCCGGATCGGGCTGGCGCATGAAGGCGGTGCCGACCAGAAAGGCGTCGGCGCCGTCGCGGCGGAGGCGGGCTGCCGTCGCGGCATCCCGAATGCCGCTTTCCGCCACGCGAACGGTGTCGGGTGGCAGGCGAGCAAAGATGCGTGCCGACCGGTCAAGGGCGATCTCAAAGGTGGCAAGGTCGCGGTGGTTGACGCCGAGTACCGGGGTGCGGTCGAGATCCACACGGTCTAGCTCCGCATCGTCGTGAACTTCCACGAGCACGCTCAATCCAAGGTCTGCAGCGGCATCCTGCAGGTCCGCCAGCCGGGAGGCGTCGAGCGCTGCGACGATGAGCAGTACAGCATCGGCGCCGTACGCGCGCGCCTCAATGAGCTGGTACGCGTCCACGATGAAGTCTTTCCGCAGCACAGGAAGGTCCACGGACTGGCGAACCGCGGCCAGGTCGTCGAGCGATCCGTCGAAGTGCGTGGGTTCGGTCAACACCGAGATGGCGGCCGCAGCAGCCGTCTTGTAGCGCTGTGCAATCGGCCCTGCGTCGTACTCCGGCCGGATGGTGCCTTCGCTCGGGCTGGCGCGCTTGCACTCGGCGATGAAGGCTGGGCCGTCGGGCCGGCGCAGCGCGCGGGCGAGCGAGAGCGTCGGTGCGTGGAATGCCGGGCGTCGTTCGAGAGCAGCGCGTGGCACCATGGCCTTGCGCTCCGCGACGAGTGCCTCTGTGTCGCGAACGATCTGGTCAAGGATCGACATCAGACGCTGACCTCAGGAGCGAGCTGGCGAGAAACCTCCACCAGCGCATCGAGCTTCTTCAGCGCGGCACCGGACGCCATGCTCTCGCGCGCAGCCTCGAGGCAGTCATCGAGCGACGCAAACTCGCCTGAGGCCAGCAAGGCGTACGCGGCGTTGAGGCGTACGATGTCGGCCTGGGGCCCGGAATCGCCACTGAGGACAGACCGAACAATCGCGGCGTTCTCCTCCGGCGTCCCCCCCTGCAGCGCAGCTGCCGACACCCGCGCCAGCCCATAGCGCTCGGGCACCACCTCTTGTTCGAGCAGGCCGCCCTCATAGGCATGGGATCCCGTCTGGTAGACAGTCGTCGGGCTGGTGGTGGAGAGTTCGTCGAGGCCGTCGTGGGCGTAGACCACCACCACGTGCTCGCTTCCGAGGCGCATCAGGATCTGCGCCATCTGCCGCGCGACAGAATCCGAGAACGCGCCCACGAGCTGGCGTTTGACGTTGGCGGGGTTGCAGAGAGGGCCGAGGATGTTGAAGAAGGTCCGTACCCCCAGCGCGCGGCGAACGGGTCCCACGTGGCGAAGAGCGGGGTGGAACTGCGGGGCGAACAGAAACGCAATCCCGGTCTCGCGGAGGCATTGCTCCACGCCTTCGGCCTCCAGGTCGGCGCGGACACCGAGGGCCGAAAGCACGTCGGCGGAGCCAGAGGACGAGGAGACGCCTTTGTTGCCGTGCTTGGCGACAGGCACCCCGGCTCCGGCGGCGACGAAGCTAGCCGCCGTGGAGATGTTGAACGTCCCCGCGTGGTCACCGCCCGTACCGCATAAATCAATGGGATTGAGGTCCCCAGCATCCACTGGTACAGCATACTGGCGCATCACCTTCGTGAAGCCCACGAGCTCATCGAGGGTTTCACCACGGGCGCGGAGGCCCAGCAGCAGGCCTGCGATCTGAGCCGTGTCTGCCTCGCCGCTGAGCATCACATGCATCGCGGACTCCGCTTGTGATTGGGGCAAGGTCTCGCCTTCGGCGACACGCTGGAGAAGGGGCTTTAAGGTGGTGGCAGTCATGCTGCTGAACTATGGAGTAGATGTTGCGATGCGCGAATCCCGGGCCGCCAGTGCAGCACGCACCCAGTTCCGGACGATCCGAGGTCCTTCGGCCGTCAGAATCGACTCTGGATGGAACTGAACGCCTTCCACCGGGTGCTCGCGGTGACGGAGCCCCATCAGCGTGCCATCGGGCGTAGTGGCTGTGATCACCAGCTCGTCGGGAAGAGTGGCTGGGTCGACCACCAGGGAGTGGTAGCGGGTGGCAACGAAGTGCTGCGGGACATTCTCGAAGACCGAAGTCCCATCGTGTTCCACCGTGCTCGTCTTGCCATGCATCAGCTCCGGGGCATGGATCACCTCGCCGCCGTACACCCTGCCAATGGCCTGCAGGCCGAGGCAAACGCCGAAGATGGGTGTTTGGGCTCCGAGTTGTCGAATGACGGGCTCGCTTACCCCAGCGTCCTCGGGGCGTCCAGGTCCGGGCGATATGAGGATGCCTGCTGGGTCGAGCTGGCGGATGGCATCCACCGTGATCTGGTCGTTGCGGACCACCCGATAGTCTACTGTCTCGGCCCCCACCAGATGGACGAGGTTGTACGTGAAGGAGTCGTAGTTGTCGAGGACGAGGATCATAACGGTGCAGCCCGGGGCTACGGATTCAGGAAGCCAACCGCGTCTCGGACCTGCTCCATCATGGCCGTAGCCCTGGCCCGGGCCGCACGGGCACCGGTCGTCAGCACGTCGCGGACATCATCTGGCCGCGTCGCGAGATCATGTCGGCGCTCCCGAGCCTCGGCGAAATAGTCCGTGATGAGGCCCAATAGGGCCTTCTTGGCGTGGCCGTAGCCGTAGCCGCCAGCCCGATATGCGGCAGCGATCTCTTCGAGCTGTCCGTCATCAGCGAACAGCTTGATGAGCGCAAAGACGTTGTCCGTTTCTGGATCCTTCGGGGCTTCGAGCGGCGTTGAATCCGTGACGATGGACATCACGGTTTTCTTGAGGCTCTTGCCCTCGTCGAAGAGGCCGATCGTGTTGCCGTAGGACTTCGACATCTTTCGACCGTCGATGCCGGGCACGACGGCGACCTCCTCGAGGATGTATGGCTCTGGGACAGGGAACACCTCCCGGTCGAACGTCTGGTTGAACTTCTGCGCCAAGTCGCGGCAGATCTCGATGTTCTGCTTCTGATCGGCTCCGACAGGCACCAGGGTGCCGCCATAGACAAGGATGTCCGCAGCCTGGAGCACCGGGTATGTGAACAGGCCGGAGTTGGCCCCGAGCCCCTGGGCCACCTTGTCCTTGTACGCGACGCCCTTTTCAAGCTGCGAGACCGGCGTCAGGCAGAGGAAGATCCACGCCAGCTCGCCGAGTTGAGGGATGTCGCTCTGCAAAAAGAGGTGAGCCGCGTTCGGGTCGAACCCGAGCGCGAGGTAATCCAGCGCTACATCCAGAGAGTACTGTCGGAGTGCCTCGGGGTCTCGCACGGTCGTCATCGCGTGGTAGTCCACGATGAAGACGTAGGCCTCGTCGCGCTGTGACACATCATTCGCCAGCTCGACGTTCTGCCGGAGCGCACCGAAGTAGTTGCCGATGTGGAGCGTGCCTGAGGGCTGAACGCCGGAGGTAATGACCACAGGAGCCTGGTCCTCCGTGACAACCTCCTCGGTGTTGCTAGAGAGCGCGTTAGACACGTCGGCTCGATGTCTGCGTGAACTCTCTCAGAACGCCGATCCGTGCATCGCTTGCGTCGGCGTTATGCAAGAGAATGGCCCGAGTGCGCTCCTGGTGATGGACCGTGTCCGCTTCTTCGCGGAGGGCTGCTCCGAACGTGTTCTCTGCATCCACCAGCGCGCCAAGGCGGTCGGCGTCGGATTCCCCCGGATCGGCTCCTCGTGCATCGCGCTCAGCGCCCGTGGGGGCTGTGCCGCCAAGGCTGTAGATGGTTTCGTAGAGCTTGCTCAGCTCTGTCCGCAGATTCGGCATGATGCTCATCAGCCGCGTCTTGGCAGGGCCGTCGGCCAGGCGCGACACCGCAGCATCGTACAGATACACGAGATCGAGCTGGTGTACGATCATCGGCTGCAGGCGCTCGACGCTCTCCTCGCGGGAGATGTAGCGGCCGGCGCCGCCTTTGTTCAGGATCGGGCGTAGGGCTGGGAACATGAGGCTGGAGGGATGGAAGAGGAATCGGGGAAGAGAGAGGGGCGGTGGGCAGAGACTCAACTCGTACCACAACCCTCCATCTCTCCCGTCACAGAAGATCCGATGTGGCGGTGCCCATGGCCGTGAAGAGGGCGGCGGCTTTTGCTCGTGTTTCGTGGTACTCGGCCGTCGGGTCACTGTCGGCAACAACGCCTGCACCGGCCTGGACGTAAGCGACCGAGGTGCCGGCCGGTGTGTCCTTGACCACGAAGGTGCGGATGGCGATGCACGTGTCCAGGGCACCGTCGAATCCGGCGTAACCGACCGCGCCGGCATACGGGCCGCGACGGATGGGCTCCAGCTCGTCAATGATTTCCATTGCACGCACTTTGGGAGCGCCGCTGACAGTGCCTGCTGGGAAGCATGCTGCGAGGACGTCGACGGCCGGGCGGTCAGAGATCGCGCCAGAAACGCTGCTAACGATGTGCATCACATGGCTGTAGCGTT
>JBCBZH010000252.1:0-6505 GCA_039815415.1 Bacteroidota bacterium | reverse complement strand
CCAGCCACCGTACGGCGGAACTTCAGGTCGGAGATGGCTTTCTGCTCTTCGGCAATGCGCTGCTCGATCTCTTGCGGCTCGAGGTCGCGGATGTCGCTGGGTTTCATATCGGGGCCCAAAAGGGAGGACATACAAAAGCCCCGAGTGGCAGTCGCCAGCTCGAGGCCCGAAGTGGAGTTACGACTTGTCGGTGTCTGCGTCGGTCGCGTCATCGGCGGCCTCCGCTGTTGCCTCATCACCAACGTCGGCAGAAGCCTCATCGTCGGCAGCCTCACCGTCGGCCTCTGCGGCGCGCGCCTCCTCCGCCGCTTCCATCATGGCAGCGGTCTCGGCGTCGGCGGCCTCCTGCTCGGCCTGGGAGAGTGGGATCGGGTTGGCCTCCGGACGAACCACAAACTTGGCTTTGATGGGGAGCTTCTGGATGGCAAGGCGCATGGCCTCGCGGGCCACCTCTTCGCTCACACCGGCTACTTCAAAGAGGATGCGTCCTGGCTTCACCACGGCCACCCAGTACTCTGGCGAGCCCTTGCCTTTACCCATGCGGGTCTCGGCTGGCTTCTTGGTGATGGGCTTGTCTGGGAAGATCCGGATCCACACCTTACCCGCACGCTTCATGTGGCGCGTCATGGCAATACGAGCGGCCTCGATCTGGCGGGAGGTAATCCAGCCGGGTTCGAGCGCTTTGATTCCGTAGTCCCCGAAGGTGACTCGGGCGCCGCGCTGGGCGAGGCCCTTCACGCGGCCCTTCTGCATCTTGCGGAACTTGGTCCGCTTTGGCATCAACATGGCAATTCAGTCTATCTGAGAAGAGAAGGGCGAGGTCTACCGGCGGCCTCCGCGGCCACCGCCGCGGTTGTCGCGTCCGCCACGGCCATCCCGGCGGCGGCGTTCGGGGACGTTCGGAGCCGCGGCCTGCTGACGCTGAGCGGTAGCATTCGGGCTGAGGTCCGGCTTGCCGATGACCTCACCGTGGAAGATCCAGACCTTGACACCCGCGGTGCCCTGGATGGTCTTGGCCGTCGCCTGCGCGTAGTCGATGTCTGCACGCATGGTGTGCAGCGGAACGCGCCCTTCGAGGTACTGCTCCACACGGCCCATCTCAGCACCTCCGAGGCGGCCGCCGAGGCGGATACGAATGCCCTGAGCTCCCATCCGCATAGCCGCGCCGAGCGCCTGCTTCATTGCGCGGCGGTAGGACACGCGGCCCTCGAGCTGCTGTGCGATGTTCTGGGCCACGAGACCGGCATCCAGCTCCGGGCGCTTGATCTCGTTGATGTTGATCTGGATGTCCTTGGACGTCAGCTGCTTCAGCTCCTCGCGGAGCTTCTCGACTTCCGAGCCTCCGCGACCGATGATGACACCGGGGCGGGAGGTGTGGAGCGTCAGGATGACGCGCTTCGGCGTCCGCTCGATGACCGTCCGGCTGAGGCCGGCACGCTTCAGACGAGCATCCAGGTACCGGCGAATCTCCTCGTCCTCGACGAGCTTGTCGGCATAGGAGCCTTTCTCATACCAGTTGGAATCCCAGCCGCGGATCACACCGAGACGGAAACCGATGGGGTTTACTTTTTGGCCCATGGGGCGATGGATCTAGGGGTGATTATGCGTCGGAATCGACAGTCTCCTCGGCGGGCGTGCCCACGACCACCGTCAGGTGGCTGGACCGCTTGAGGATCGGATGGGCGCGGCCTCGCGAGACCGGCTGAAACCGCTTCAGGACCGGAGCCTCGTCCACCATGATGGTCTTGACGATGAGCGCCGAGTCGTCGATGCGCTCGCCCTGGTTCTGGTCGAACAGGTTGGCGAGTGCAGAGCGGATCGTCAGCTCGACGGGCCGGGCGGCCTTCTGGGGCATGAACTGGAGCGTCGTGATGGCCTCCTCGACGGACTTGCCTCGGACGACGTTCGCCACGATCCGCATTTTGCGGGGGCTGCCCTTGATGTAGCGGCGGAGTGCGCGTGCTTCCATTGGATTGTCTGGTTCGGTCCGCCGCCTGCGCCAGCTCGAGCTGGCGGTCGGCGTAGACCGCGTTTCGGAGTTAGCGGCGGCGGTCTTTCTTGGAGCCCGCGTGCCCACGGAAGGTCCGCGTGGGTGCGAACTCTCCAAGGCGGTGGCCGATCATGTTCTCGGTCACATACACCGGGATGAACTGCTTCCCGTTGTGCACGGCAAACGTATGACCGAGCATGTCGGGCGTGATCATGGAGCCACGGCTCCAGGTCTTGATCACCTTCTTCTTATCGCCCTCGTTCATCTCCTCCACCTTGCGGCGAAGCTTGTAGTGGACGAAGGGGCCTTTCTTGAGCGAGCGTGCCATTATAGAGCGTTGGGCTGCGAGCTGTCAGCTGTGGGCCCGGGGCTCAACGCCCTCGGTCCACGGCTCCCAGCCTTGTTACTTCTTCTGCTTGCGACGGCGGACGATGAACTTATTGGACGCCTTGTTCTTCTTGCGCGTCTTGAAGCCCTTCGCGTACACGCCGGTCGGGCTCTTGGGGTGACCACCGGAGGACTTGCCCTCGCCGCCACCCATCGGGTGATCCACCGGGTTCATGGCCACACCGCGCGTCTGGGGGCGGATGCCCAGCCAGCGGCTCCGACCGGCCTTGCCGATCTGGATGTTCATGTGATCCGGGTTGGACGTAGTGCCGATGGTGGCAACACAGTCCACAGGGACCCGGCGAACCTCGCCAGAGGGAAGTTTCAGGTTGGCAAATCGTCCTTCCCGCGCAGTGAGCTGAGCATAGGTGCCTGCGCTGCGCGCGAGCTGAGCGCCCTTACCCGGCTTCATCTCGATGGCGTGAACGTTGGTACCGAGCGGAATGTTCTTGAGCGGGAGGCAGTTGCCCAGCTCTGGAGCCGCATCTGGGCCGCTCATCAGCGTCATCCCAACCGTCACCTTATCCGGTGCGATGATGTAGCGCTTCTCTCCATCGGCGTAGACGAGGAGCGCGATGCGCGCACTCCGGTTGGGGTCGTACTCGATGGACGCAACGCGCGCAGGGATTCCGTGCTTGTTGCGCTTGAAGTCGATGACACGGTAGCGACGCTTGTGGCCGCCGCCGCGATGGCGGGACGTCTTGCGTCCGTGGTTGTTGCGGCCGCCGCTCTTCTTGAGGGGCTTGAGTAGGCTCTTCTCGGGCTCCGACTTGGTGATGGTGTCGAAACCGGACACCGAGCGGTGCCGCTGACCTGGAGTGGTCGGCTTAAGGATTCGGATGGGCATGATGAGGAGGGCTTACCTGCCGCCTGGCCTCGCGCCGGTGGCTTTGCGCCCTGGTTGGGTTTCGGAGTAGAGCCGGATTTAGACGGACTCGTAGAAGTCGATTTCGCCGCTGCGGAGCGTGATCACAGCCTTTTTCCACCCCGCCTGGCGGCCCTGAACAAGCCCTCGGCGAGTGAACTGGCGGCGGCGCTTGCCACGAACGACCATTGTGCGGACCTCCTTGATGTCGACCCCCGGATACCGGGCTTCGACAGCCTTGCGGATCTCGATCTTGTTGGCGCTCTTGGCAACCTTGAAGGAGTAATGACGGCCTTCCTCGGCAAGTCGCGTGGACTTCTCTGTGAGGACCGGCTCGATGAGAATGGTATCAGTCATGGATCTGAAGGCTAGGCGTCGTCGGAATCGTCGGCCTTGAGGGAGGCCACGAAAGCGTCGAAGCCCTCCTGGTCACCGTCGGCAAGGAAGCGAGCCTGCTCGGCCCAGGTCTCTTCGTTCGCGCTGGCGTCCGAGCCCTCCGTGCCGCCGGAGATGATGCCCCGAAGCGTTTCGAGGTCCGCGTCGGCCAGGGCCGCGAAGGTGGTGATGTTGTTCTCCGCCAGCGCGCTGGCGAACACCGGCCCGATGCCCCACACGGCGGTGAGGTCGTCGGCTTGCACATCCGTCTCGGGTGCCTCTGCTTCGGCGGCCTCCGCAGCAGCGGGAGCCTCATCGGCGGGTTCTTCGACGGGGGCAGGCTCAGGGGCCGCCTCTGGCTCAGGGGCCGCCACTGGCTCAGGAGCCGCTTCTGGCTCAGGAGTCGCTTCTGGCTCAGGAGTCGCATCCACGGGCGCGGCCGGTGCCGGGCTGGCGCTGGACTTGCCGGACGGGCGGAGCGCGCTCGTCAGTGCGTCCACGGCGCCCTCTTGGAGGACGATGGCGTGGGCCGAGAGCAGATCAAGCGTAGAGGCCTGAGTGGCCTCGAGAACTGCCACGCCCTGGATGTTGCGTGCCGAGCGGTAGAACACGTCGTCGACGCCTTCGGTCAGCACGAGGACGCGGCCAGCGCCGTCGGCGTTGCCCTTGAGCATGGACACCACCTCGCGCGTCTTGGGCGCGTCGAGTTGGAGCGCTTCGACGACGCGGACCGATCCGTCACTCAGCTTGTGCGCCAGCGCGCTGCGGCGAGCGAGTTGCTTGGTCTTGCGGTTGACCTGCAGCTTGTACTCGTGCGGGCGCGGCCCGAAGATGGTACCACCGCCCTTGCGGAGCGGGCTCTTGGCGTCGCCAGCTCGAGCGTTGCCGGTCCCCTTCTGGCGGTACAGCTTGCGTCGCGACTTGGCGACCTCGGAGCGCTCCTTTGTCTTGTGCGTGCCCTGGCGCTTGTGGGCCTGGATGGCCCGAACGTCCAGCCAGATGGCGTGATCGTTGGGCTCGAGCCCGAACACGGAATCGTCCAGCTCAACCTGGCGGCCAGCCTCCGATCCGTCGGGCGTGTAAACAGGAAGTTTCATCGATCTGATGCGTGATTCGTGATTCGTGACTGTGACCCGCGGGGCAAGCGCCCTCACGCATCACGGATCACGAGTCAGGCTTTTCTGATTTCGAGGAGGCCGTTCTTCGGTCCGGGCACGGCGCCCTTCACGAGAAGCAGGTTGTTGTCTGGGAAGAGGCGAACGACGCGGAGGTTCTTCACGGTCACGCGCTCGCCGCCGGTCCGGCCCGCCATGCGCTGGCCCTTGAGGACGCGGCTCGGCGTGGATGCCATGCCGATGGCGCCTGGGGCGCGCTGGCGGTTGTGCTGGCCGTGCGTAGCGTCGTTGACGCCAGCGAAGTTGTGGCGCTTCACGACGCCCTGGAAGCCTTTGCCCTTGGACGTGCCCGCCACATGGACGGTGTCTCCCTCTTCGAGCACGTCGGCAACCGTCAGCTGGTCGCCCAGCTCAACGTCCCCGTCGAAGTTGCGGAACTCGACGAGGTGGCGCTGGCGATCGACGCCCGCACGCTCGAAGTGCCCCTGGAGCGCCTTCGTGGTATGCTTCTCCTTCTTGGTGCCAAGCCCAATCTGGACGGCGTTGTAGCCATCCGTCTCATCGGTCTTGACGTGTGTGACGGCACAAGGACCGGCCTCGATAACGGTACAGACCGTCTGGCGGCCGTCGTCTTCGAAGATGGTGGTCATGCCGACCTTTCGGCCGAGAATACCGCTCATTGAAACCCTCTTGGTTTAGTTAAGCAGAGCGCGGGAGCAAGTCCCGCAGGAAACGCTGCCGAAGCAGCTTACTGTTGAATGATGCGCCGGAAGCGGAGCGACGCCCCGGAGGCGACGCTGAAGAACGCCTCAGCCTCTTCTGGCGCCAGCTCGAGAAGCGCCACCAGCTCGTCCGCGTTTTCCGCGATGAACTGGATGGAATCCCCCCCGCCCAGGAAAGGCGTGAGGTCGTACTTGAGCGTTGTAGACTGAGAGCCGCGTGTGATCGTCACCGTCTTCGCGACGTCGTCCAGCATGTACGTCCCCGAAAGATCCGCCTTTTGCGGCAGATTAATCGTGACGTCTGTGTTCGGAATGATGACTTTGCCGCCCAGCGTGACCTCCATGTCGAAGAATCCGCGCGACTCCACGAGCAGAGTCCCGCTGGATCCCCCTTCACCAAGGGTGACAACCGGAACCGCGACAGCGCTCCCGATCCGGACGTTCACGCTCGCCGCCTCCCATCGCCCCACGAACCGCTCGGCGTCCGTGAGGTCGCTAGAGTCGCACCCCGCCCAGGTGAGCGAGAGAACAACAACGAGGAAGAGGCGAGGCATCCGCATCAGACCTTGATTTCAACGTGCACGCCACTCGGAAGCTCAAGCTTCATGAGGGCATCCACGGTCTTGGATGAGGTCGAGAGAATGTCAATCAGACGCTTGTGCGTCCGCGTCTCGAACTGGTCCCGCGCCTTCTTGTCGACGTGGGGCCCGCGAAGCACGGTAAAGACCTTCTTGCGCGTCGGCAGCGGGATGGGCCCGCTCACCACCGCGCCGGTGGACTTCACCGTGCGGATGATCTTCTCGGCGCTCTTGTCAACCAGCGTGTGGTCGTACGACTTGAGCTTGATCCGAATCTTCTGGTTTGCCATGTGGCTGTGCTAAGAGCGTCGAGCTGGCGACAGGGAGGTCCGCCGCCAGCTCGAGGCCATGTGTTTAGTCGAGAATCTTCGAGACGACACCGGCGCCCACCGTCCGACCACCCTCACGGATCGCGAACCGAAGACCCTCCTCCATCGCCACCGGCACGATCAGGTCCACCTTGAACTGCGTGT
>JBCBZH010000061.1:0-17742 GCA_039815415.1 Bacteroidota bacterium | reverse complement strand
TTGGCTAAGAGATCCTCTCACAACACGCCGACTTACGCCATATTAATGTCAGCTCTGGGCGTCGTAGCATTGCAGCACTCCAGGGAGATACGCTCTTTGTCAGTGCAACGAACGCACCGAGCGCTTCGGGAGCAGGGATTGTCTACGAGTACCGCTACGCAGAAGAGTGGGCCCTCGTTGAGACGCTCCTTCCTCCTCCGCAGGTGGTAGACCACTTCGGGCGCGGGATCGCCATTGAAGACACCACACTTGTGGTCAGCTTCGGCAGGAAAGATCCCGACACCATCTCCGAGGCGCTCATCTACTACCGAAAGAACGGTTCGTGGACGCTCAGCGACTCCCTCTTCGCCAGCCCAACGGCCTATGGCACACTCTACGGGCGCCCTATTCACCTCAGCGGGTCCCGAATTGCAACGGCCAGTCAGTTCCCAAACGCCGTTGATGTGTTCGAGCTAGTGGGCGAGAAGTGGCGGCGCACAGCAACACTCGGCGCGGACGACGATATCGAGATGTTCGACCTCCGTGGCGACCGGATTCTCATGAGCGCGGACCGGAGAAACAGCGACAATGCTGCGGCCTACTTGTACGAATGGGCGGGGACCGAATGGACACGCTCCGTTCTGAAGCTCCCGGGGTCGAATGACCAGCCTGAAGGAATGGCCGTGCTGACAGACGATGGCGTCTTCGTCTTCATGAGTACTGCGCTCGTCGATGGATATGACGCACTGGCCGAGTACGTCCAGCAAGACTCTGTATGGGTTCTGGACAAGGTCGTGCCGATCGACCGGTACCGATTCTATGATGCCGCCTTCGACTCGTATGGGAATACGGTCGTCCTGACGGATGCCTGGCGCGGCGAAGCCTCGGTGCTCCCTCTTGATGACATCGACTCTGTTCGCCCGTTCGACCTCCGGACGCTGTCGCGCGAAACGGATCAGTTGTTCGGGGACGCGATTTCGCGTGATGGAAACCGCGTTGCGGTCTCGGCTTTGACTGCCACCTCAGTCTACGTGCTCGGCCCCGACGGTCCGCAGCTCGAGGGCGAAGTCGCTGGTGGCAACACGGTGGATCTCGACGGCTCCCGGCTCGTGGTGGGAAATCAGGACAACCGCTCGGCCTCCACCTACGAGCTGGCGAATGGCACGTGGTCTTCTACCGGCCAGCTTCGCGGAGCCGACTCGTTCGGGGCCTCAGTCGCGTTGGACGGCAACCACCTGCTCGTCGGGACGCCGGGCTTTGGCACGGCTAGAGGAACGGTGGATGCGTATGCGTTCGATGGTCGCGTGTGGCAGCCCACCACCCGGGTCGTCTCGCCAGACTCCATCGGGGGCGACCAGTTCGGCGCCTCGGTCGCACTCGACGACGGGCTGGCGGTTGTGGGTGCGCCGGGGCGCCGCCGGGCCAACAACATCTATGGCGACGCGTACGTGTACGAGGCCTCCGGGGACCGGTGGGACCTCGCTGCTGCAATGGCACCACCAGCCAACGGACGGATTGGGGAGTTTGGTCGTGCGGTGGCCGTGAATGGGGGGCGTGTGCTCGTCGCCGCTCCGATCTCGCTCTCACGCCCCTCGCAATCGGGAACGGTGTATGGCTATGAGGGAACCACGTGGCGCCACACACGCACCCTCATCGGACCCGAAGACTACACCTCGTTCGGCTCAGCGCTTGCCCTGGATGGGAACCGAGCAGCCATCGGCGCCCCACGCACTGGCCCAGGAAACAACGGGACCGCGTTCGTCTACGTCGACGATGGACAACAGTGGGGCCTGTCTCGCCAGCTCGCCCCCCCGGAGGGCAAGGGCGGCGCCTTTGGGCGAAGTGTCGATCTGTCGGGGCGCAGCATCGCCGTGGGCGCTCCTCTGGACTCAGAAATCGGACCCTTCGCCGGGTCCGCCTATCTGTTCGAGGGCGTGTTCCCAGTCGACAACACGGATGCACCGCTCTCCGAATCCGGTCTCAGCGCGGCATTCCCCAATCCCACCACGCAGGAGACGCACCTCACGCTCTCGCTCGACGCGCCCGAGCAGATCCACGTGGAGGTGTTCGATGCCCTGGGTCGGTCCGTGCTGCCCATGCGCTCGCACCTCTACGGCTCCGGCACACACACGCTCCGCATCGAAAGCGCATCGCTTCCACCGGGCGCCTACCGTGTGCGCGTCACCAGTTCGACGCTGTCTGAGACGCGAACTATTACACGCATCCGATAGCCACGCAGCGCAGCGCTGTTGCCTCGCCCATTGCCTATGCCATCCGTTCGCGTCGCCCTCCTCCTCTTAGCAACGGTCTGCGTGAGTGCCCTCCCTCACGCGCAGCCGATCCTCTCTCCGTCGGAATCGCTTTACCCGGCCTACGGGGCCGATGCGCGTGACGAGTTCGGAGGCGCCATCGCCCTGAATGCCCAGTGGCTCGCTGTGGGAGCGCCCTGGGACTATAACGTCGGGCGCGACCGGTCGGGAGCGGTGTACCTGTTCCGAAACGAGAACGGGTCGTGGGTCCTTAAGGACCGAATCGCGGCCCCGGCTCCCTCTGCGGACGCCGGGTTCGGCTTTTCCATCGCGCTCGATGGATCGACCCTCACGATTGGCGAGCCGTACCGAGCTGGCGGAGGCGCGGTCCACGCGTTCGAGCTGACGGATGCCTGGCGCCACGCGGAGACCCTGGAGCCACCTACGCCTAACCGGCTCTTCGGATACGACGTCGCGGCCGACGGTGGAACGCTCGTCGTGGGGTCGCCGGCCGTCGCGTCCGCTGTCGCCGGTGAGGTTCACCTCTACACCCAGGTATCCGAGGCGTGGTCCTACCAGGGCGTTCTGCCCCCGCGCGACGAACCCGCAGGCGGAGGCTACGGCCAAAAGGTCGATATCAGCGGCGACAGAATCGCTCTCACCAGCGCGTACGGAACCGAGGTGGATCTGGTCGAGCGCGTCGATGGCTCCTGGGTCCCGATCCGTTCGTTCCCCGGCTCAGACATCGGGCAAGGCTTCGATCTGCTCGAGGACCGTCTCCTCATCGGCGCAAGAAACGTGTACGAGTGGAACGAAACCGACTGGACCCTCTCCATTCTTCCTGCCCCTCCCATCGCCGACGCGATCCTCTATCAGGCCAAGCTGTCTGCCGACAAGGTGTTCATCGCCACCGTCGTGCCCGGTCCGGACTCTCACAGGCTGCTCGAGTACGTCCGGTCCGAGTCTGGCTGGGCGTTCCGGGAGCCCATCGGCATCGATCCTATTGGAGACATCGAACTCTCGGAGTGGACGTCTATCGAGATCCACGACGACACCATCGTTGCGGGCTGGCGAAACGCCTATTTCCCGTGGGGCCGCACCAGCGCCGTGTCTGTGTTCCGACCGGGCGAGCTGGCCCGCGCTCGCCAGCCCGTACTCGTTCCGGGCGAGCGCCCCACGGACCACCAGTACGGCCAAGCCATGGCTCTCGACGGCTCCCGGCTCGCCATCGCCTCGGAAGAAGCGACGTCGCTCTTCATTCGTCGCGAGGGCCGGCTCGAGCTGGAGGCCTCCCTGCCCAGCGGAACGGCTCTCTCGCTCGACGGTGCGCGCCTCCTTGTCGCCGACTCGACCTCGGCGCGTGCAGGGGTCTATTCGCCCGGGCCACGAGACATCTACGGCGTACGGCGATGGGAACTCGAACAGGAGTTCACCGGCTCGGGCACCTTCGGCGCGACGGTTGCGCTCGACACGCCGTACCTCCTGATCGGCGAACCGGGAACGGCGAGCGACACCGGCCGCGTGGCCGTCTATGTCTTCGAGGGCTCGGAGTGGATCGCCCAGGGCTACCTCGCGTCCCCGGACTCCGTGGCGGGCGACTGCTTCGGAGCGTCCATCGCCCTGGATGGCCCCCGTGTTCTCATTGGCGCTCCGGGCCAAGAGCACGCCGCAGCCGTCCACGGCGACGCCTACCTCTTCGAGCTGGCGACAAACGCGTGGTCTCTCCATGCCACTCTGCACCCTCCGGATGGCGCCTCACCGGGCACGTTCGGGCGCGCGGTGGCCCTCAGCGGCGGACGCGCTCTGGTGGGAGCCCCCGGCCCCGTCGAAGGACAGGCCTACGTCTTCGAGGGCACGGATTGGCAGCTTTCGCACACCCTGACAGCACCTAGTGCCGAGACCTCGTTTGGGTCTGCCGTGGCCCTGGATGGCAACCGTGCCGTGCTCGGCGCACCACAGGGATCTGATGGGCCCGAGAGCGAGGGCACAGCCTACGTCTACGGCTTCGACGGAGAGGCATGGTCGATCACGCAACGCATCGTCACCGAGGACCCCGTGACGGGCAAGGGCTTCGGCGAGACCGTGTTCATCCAGGGGCGCAGCGTGGCGGCCGCCGCGCCACAGAACAGCCGCATCGGGCCCACCGCCGGTGCCGTCTACCTCTATGAGGTCCCCTTCGCGGTTGGCATTGACGATGCCCCTCTCGCCGTCGCCAGTTCGACGCTCAGCCCGCCCCGCCCAAACCCGTCCACCCGCGCGACGCAGTTCATGCTCACCCTCCAGGCTCCGGACAATGTGACGGTCATCGTCTACGATGCCCTCGGGCGCACAGTGAGCGCTCCAGTGGTGACGGCCTACGCGGCGGGCACTCACACCCTCCGCCTCGAGGACCCGGACCTGCCTGCAGGCCTCTACATCGTCCGCGTGAGCGGCGCCACTGTATCCACCTCCCGCGCCTTTACGCGGATCCGGTAGCTACGCACGCCCACGCCAGCTCGAGCTGGCGAACCACCTTTCCCGTACTGCCCATGCGCGCCCTGTTTCTCGTACTCGCCACGCTCGTCGCCAGCTCGAGTGCGGCCCAGACGGATCAGACGCCCACGATGCGAATTGATCCGGGCTACGGCGCCGACCGCGGGGAGAACTTCGGCCGAGCGCTGTCCGTCGACGGCGACCGAATGGCCGTGGGCGCTCCGGGCGACTACAGCGAGGGCGCGCGGTCCGGGGCGGTCTATCTCTACGAGAGGCGCGACACCGTGTGGGTTCAGACGGCGCGGCTCACGGCGCCCTCGCCTCAGCCGTCCAAACGGTTTGGGGAAGACCTTGTCCTTGACGGCAACCGGCTTGCCATCACGGCCCCCGGCGAGAGCACAACGTATCTCTACACCTACGATGGAGGCTGGGCGCTGTCCGAGACAATTCGCTTCCGCACCGGCTTTCAGAACGGGATGGACGTGGCCCTCCAGGGAGACCGCTTGGTCATCGGAGAACCGGGGATCTACCCTCTGAGAGGCCGTGTCTACGTGCTGGACCATGGTCCGAACGGATGGTCGCTCTCCGCCACCTTGGCTCCCCCAGATGACTCCAGCGCGTTTGGCTACTACCTCGATCTAGATGGCAACCGCCTCATTGTCACGATCGGCCGTCGGGCCTACGTCTACGAGTTCCAGGACCCGGGTTGGACGCTCGCCTCCACCCTCGCGGCCTACCCGAACAATCTCTTCGACAGCTATGCTCGCCTCTCGAGCGGCCGACTCCTGACTGTCGCGACGCCGCCAAGCGCGTATGTCTTCGAGTGGGATGGGACTGCTTGGGAACGGTTTTCCCTTCCACTGGCTCCGGTGTCGAATTCAAACGCACACGCTAGTTCTCTGGATGTGGACGGGAACCGGGTTGCAATCGGGGTGACGTACTCGGGCCCGAGAGGAGATGATTACGTCGCCCTGTTCGAGGAATCGGACAGCGGGTGGGCCATCGTCGACACCGTTGCCATGGAGCGGCCAGACTCCTACGATCGGTCCTGGGATACCATCGTGCTCGAAGACAATCTGCTCTTCGGCGCGGCGGCGGATGGTGAGTTGGACCGGTGGGCTGAGAATTCGGGCACCGTCCAGATCGTCACGCTGGACGGTTCGCGCTCCCGGACGGTGTTCGCATCCGGGACGTTGCCGACGCCGGAACAGATGGGCCGGTCGATCTCCACGGATGGCTCTCGCCTCGCCGTCGCGACGCTCGAGACTACGCGCATCTATCGACTCACAGCCGATGAACCAGTCCTCGAGGCCACCCTCGGCGAAGGGGGCGGCTCGCTCGACATCGACGGGACTCGGCTTCTGATTGGAAACGGAGACGATAACCGGGCCTTCTTTTACAGCCTCGGGCCGGATGGATGGACGCAGAACGCAAGACTGGGAGGAGGAGACCGGTTTGGCACGTCCGTCGCGCTCGACGGAGGCCTCGCGCTCATCGGCTCCCCCACATCCGGCGCGGCTGAGGTGCGGACGTATGCCCTCGGCGGGAACGGGTGGCAGCAGACGGTCGCTCTCGCTCCACAAGAGGGCGCGCCCCACAGCGACGAGTTCGGAACCGCTGTCGCCCTCGATGGCGGACGCGCACTCGTGGGAGATCCCGGAGCCTCGAATGCTGGCGGCTCTACCGGAGCCGCCTACGTCTTCGAGCTGGCGAGCGGCACGTGGGAGATGGCTGCGCGCGTGCAGCCACCCGATGCCAGCCAGGACAACCGATTCGGGTCGGCCGTCGCCCTCAATGGCGGCCATGCCCTCGTCAGTGCCCCGCAGTCATCTGGACTCACGAACACGCCGGGGACAGTGTATGCGCTCACCGGAGAACACTGGAGGCCCTCTCCGCTGCCCACGGACGGCCAGATCGGACCAAGGTTTGGAACGACCCTCGCGCTGGCGGGAAACCGGGCGGCCGTCGGAGGCTACATCGGCACCGCACCCCCTTCCATCCCGGATCGCGTCATCACCTACGCATTCAACGACGGCATGTGGACGCAAACTGAAGGCCTGATCCCCGGTGATGTGCCCCCTGCCTCCGGCTTCGGAACCTCTATCGCTATCAGCGGGCGCACTGTCCTGGTCGGCGCTCCGCTCGACGACTGGATTGGCCCGGACGCGGGGACCGTCTATCTCTACGAGGGACCGTTTGCCATAGAAACCGCAGAAGAGCCCCTCCTCGCCAGCTCGATTCTACATCCTGCGGCCCCCAATCCGTTTCGAGAAAGAAGTCGGTTGGCGCTCACACTTCCTAGCCCTGAGTGGGTCACGGTAACGATAGTAGACGTTCGAGGCCGAATCGTCGAGACGCTTCTTCCGCATCAGCACCGTTCCGGCACGGTCACTCTGACTGTGGACGGCCAGCGTCTGGCTGCAGGGCTGTATCTCGTGAGAGCCGTGGGCGAGACGTTCGCGAGAACCCGGCGGATTACCATCCTCCCGTAGCGTTCGGACACACGCAGGCGTATCGAGTTGGCGACCGCGCCCTATCCTGAAGCCCACGCTCCCGCCAGCCCGATGACCTTCAGCGCCGCCACCACGATCCAGGCCGACCCGATGACCATCTGGGCGGTCCTCACCGACGCCGAGCACTTCCCGGACTGGGAGCCCAACGTGACCCGCGTGGACGGCACCATCGCACCCGGTGAGACAATCACGATGCACACCTCGTTCAGCGACCGCGCGTTTCCGGTTACCGTCTCCGAGTTCGTTCCAGGCGAGCGGATGGTGTGGTCCAGCGCAATGCCACTGGGCTTGTTCCGGGGCGCGCGGACGTTCACCCTCGAGGCCCTCAGCGAAGACAAGACCCTCGTCACCACGCGCGAGGAGTTCGGCGGCCTGCTGCTTCCACTCATCGGGCGCAGCATCCCGGATCTCCAGCCGTCGTTCGACCAGTTCGTGGCGGCGCTCAAGGAGCGGTCGGAGTCCGCGATCTAAATCGAGCTGGCGATCGACGTCAAAGGCGCGATAGGACCTCCCGTCCCCTGGCGATCCACGTCGAGTCCTCGGCGGCCTCCGAGTGGACGAGCGCCGCTTCCACGCGCTGGCGGGCCTCGTCCACGCTCCCCTGATCCGCCAGCACAGCCGCCAGCTCGATCTGAGCTCCGTACACGCGAGGGTTGTCCGGAGAGACCGTGCTCTCGTAGATGGAGAGCGCCCGCCGGAAGCGCTCCTCCGCCTCGGGATCGTTCTGCACGCGGAGCGCCCGCGCCAGCTCGTGCTCGGCATTGCCGATGTAGGGATGATCCGGCTCGAGAGAGGTAGCGAAGGAGGCCAGTGCCTGCCGAGCAAGCCGTTCGGCTTCCTCGCCATTCCCGACCAGACGCTCCAGCGAGCTGATGGAGGCCAGCGTAAACGCGACTTCCGGGTGGTCGGGGTGGTATCGCGATGTGAAGAGAGCCAGGGATTCCTGATAGTAGGACCGGGCCTTGTCGTAGTCCTCGGCCATCACGTACATCGCCCCCATGTTGGAGAGCCCGATGGCGACGTTCGGATGATCCTCGCCGAGGATGTGCCTCCACCGCCCAATGGCCTGGAGGTAGATGGCCTCGGCCCCTGCGTAATCCCCCTGGTTGTGCAGGAGAGCGCCGAGGTTGTTGTAGGCAATGGCCACGGACAGGCTGGTGTCGCCTGCGAGCTGGCGTTGGAGCCCGAGTGCACGGCGTGTGATGGTCTCGGCCTCGTCGAGCTTGGTCTGGCGTGACAGCGCGACGCCAAGACCGCTCAGGGTGGTCGCATAGTCCGAGGTCTCTGTCTGCTGGACGGCGTCGCGGATCTGAAGGGACTGCCGATAGAACTGCTCTGCCTCCGGATAGTCGCCCAGATATCGCTGCGCCACGCCCAGCGCGGTGTAGGCCGAGGCCACCTCGACGTGTTCCGGGCCCAGGGCCTCCACTCGTAGGTCGAGGGACTCTCGGAAGAGCGAATCGCCCGCAGCGTACTCGGCCTGATTCAAACGTAGTGTGCCCAGCTCTTCCAGCGCACGGGCCCGACGCACTGGGCCAACGCCGGGGATGGCGACGGCCTCCGCGAGCAACGTATCTGCCTCGTCAAGCTGTCCCATCTCGCGGTAGACCGTCCCGATGGTCGTCAACACGGCGGCCCGGACGCCGGGCTCATCCGCCAGCTCGTCGCGTGCTCGGTCGGCACCCCGCGCGAGGGCGTCGAACACCGTCAGCGTGTCGCCGCCAGCCTCGTTGGGGTTGGCCTCCTCGAACAGGCTGGTGACGAAAGCCGTCACCTCTTCGGAGGTCCGCGCCTCGGCCTCGGCGCGGTCGCGCTGGCGCGCTGCCTCGGCGCCCTGCCAGAGAGCCGCCCCTGATCCACCCAGAATGGCGAGCAATGCCACCACGGCGGCAGCCACACCCACGCGGTGGCGGCGCACGAATCGCCCAATGCGGTAGCGCGCCGACTCGGGCCGGGCCTCCACCGGCAACCCGTCGAGATGGCGCCCCAGATCAGCAGACAACGCAGCAGCGCCTTCATAGCGACGCTCAGGGTCTTTCCGAAGGGCCTTGAGCACGATCTGGTCGATGTCGCCGCGTAGGCGCCGCTTCAGCTTGACGGGCTCTGTGGCGCGGGCAGCCGCCGCCTCCGTAGCTCCGGTCACGGCCGTAGACGGATCGGTCGGCTCCGTCTCCAGAATCGCCTGCTCGATGGCCCGTCGAACCCGGCTTTCCACGCGGTACGGGCGGGTGCCCGTCAGCAGCTCGTAGAGGAGCACGCCGAGGCCGTACACGTCTGTCGCCGTGGTCGCGGGCTCTCCCCGAACCTGTTCGGGCGCAGCATACTCGGGCGTCATCACCCTCCGGTCCGCACCCGTCACCGCAACGGTGAACTCGGCGTCTTCGTCCAGCAGCTTGGCAATGCCGAAATCGAGCAACTTGACCTCACCGCGGTCCGTCACCAGCACGTTGGACGGCTTCAGGTCGCGGTGCACCACAAGCTGGCGATGGGCCGCAGCGACTGCGGCACAGACATCCTGGAACAGCTCCAGGCGCTCGTTGATGCTCAGGCGCCGTCGGTCGGCATACGCCGTGATCGGCTCGCCATCGACGTATTCCAGCGCGAGGTAGGGGCGCCCATCAGACGCGGTCCCGCCATCGAGAAGCCGGGCAATGGACGGATGGCTGAGGCGGGCCAGCACGTGCCGCTCGGCGCGAAATCGAGCCAGGAGATCGGCCCCGAGCCCCGGACGCACCAGCTTGACGGCCGCCGTCTGTGCGTAGGATCCATCGGAGCGTTCGGCGCGCCAGACCTCTCCCATTCCCCCCTCGCCAACGCGTTCAACGAGCCGCCACGGCCCGGCTTCAGGAACGGGCCTCGGGCTGGCGGCGGTCGGCCCCAGGTCCTCGCGAAGCTGGCCGAAGAACGTTTCGGCCCCCGCATCGAGCGCGAGCAGACGCTCCACCTCTTCGCGCAAGCCTACATCGGGAGCACCGTCGGGCTGGCGACAGGCCGCATCCAGGAATGCGGAGCGATCAGCGGAAGCGAGATCAGCAGCCTCATCGAAGATGGATTCGATGGCCTGCCAGCGGTCGGGCGTCATGAGCAGTGGGGTCTACCCGGAGTACGCGAAACCGGTTTACGAGGCGTCACGCTCACCATCGAGGATCGTCCAGACGCCGGTGATGTCATCCCGCAGCTCGCCGTAGAGCCACGCCCGCGCCATTCGCCAGGACCGGGCGACAGTCGCCTGAGACACACCGAGCGCGTCTGCCGTCTCGTCCACCGACAGCCCGCCGAAGAAGCGGCACTCCACGACCCGTGCGGCCCGGGCATCAACCGCCTCCAAGCGCTGCAGGGCGCCCTCGAGAACCGCAGCCCGGTCGGCCTGCACTTCGGTCAGCGGTGCCGCCACCATCCCCTCCTCCAGTTCGACGTGAGCCGCCCCGCCGCCTCGTTTTTGGGCCTTCTGGGCTTGCGTGTAGCTCACGAGCACCTGCCGCATGGCCCGGCTGGCGACGGCCAGCAGATGCGAGCGTCCCTCCACGGGAGCATCCGCCAGCTTGAGGTACGCCTCGTGCACCAGGGCCGTGGTGTTGAGGGTATCGTCGCCCACCCAGCGGGCGCGATGACGCTCCGCGATCTGACGGAGGTCACTGTAGAGGCGGTCGAACAGAGCGCCGGATGGCGGCTGCCCTTGGCCGAGCGCATCGAGAAGGGCGGTCGCCTCGTCCGCGAGCGTGGCGTTGTCCATCGGTGGTGGAGTGGTGGAGCCCGAACCTACGGCCCAATCCCGCTCGTTCTCGGCGCCACACGTCCTGCCTCGCCTACTCTTCCAGCGCAGCCAGACGGGCGCGGTAGGGCTCTGCCGCCGGATCGGCCCCGTAGACCTCCACGAGATGGCGAAGCGCCCTCGCCTCGAGGCCAGTCCCCGCCAGCTCGGTGACGGCCTCCACCAGAATCGCCTCGGCCTCGGCCTGTCGCCCCAATGCCGCCAGCGCGACGCCCCGCTCCGCGCGAATCCGGTAGCGACGCGGCTCGCTACGAGGAAATCCGGTTTCTGCAAGAGACAGGGCCGCCTCAGCCTCTGACGCTCGCCCCAGAGCCAGCAGGTTCCGCCCGTACCAGTAGTGGCTCTGCCCGATGCCAATCGCGCCTTGGGGCAGCACGCGAGCCGTCGATTGTGCGACCTCGCTCAAGACCCGATCCGCCTCCTCCAACTGGCCCCGCTCGTGGAGCGTCGCGCCATAGTTGACGACGATCACCACGAGGTCTGCGGATCCCGGCGACAGGATCTCTCGCCCGAGTTCGGCGGAGCGTTGGTACATCTCGAGCGATTCGTCCATCGCCCCGCGGCCTTCCAGCATGTGGGCCAGGTTCGCCATCGTATGCAGTGCGTAGCGATGCCGGCCCATCCCGTTCTCCTCATAGATGGCGAGTGCCTCCGTAAACGCGGCCTCGATCTCCTCGCTCGTGCCGCCCCCAAAGCCGAGCACGTAATACTCGTGGAGCGCCTCGGCAACCTCCGGGCTCCGCACCCCATAGTGATTTCGAATCTGTGCCATGGCGTCTTCGAATCCTGCCCGCTTGTCTGGGTGATCGGCAGGCAACATCCGCGAGACCTGAAGCTGGCTCCGCGCGGACGCGGGCGTGTTCTCCATGCCGAGCACTCGCCACAGTGCGGCAGATGCCTGGAAGTGGACGAGAGCCGAATCCCGCGGTCCCATCTCTGTGTAGAGATACCCGAGGTCATACAGCGCGCTGGCGAGATCAGGGCTACCGGGGCCGTGCAGCGCTCGGTGCATTTCGATGGCGCGGCGGAGCAGCGAGTCGGCGCGTTCGAAGTGACCGACCCTGTGGTAGAGCGACCCGAGCGTGTGGATCACCTCAGCCTGCGCCTGCGGATCCGCTGCCAGCTCGTCCTCGGCTCGTGCCGCAGCGGGCTCCAGAAGTCGAAGGATGGACGCCTGGTCGATGGCCGGATCGTCTGCGGTTGCGAGCAGGTCGGTCAGGAACGTGCTGACGCGCTCGGCACGATCGCGCTCCGCACTCGTCCGATCCCGCTCTGCCAGGATGCCCCGTGTGTATAGGATCCCAAACGCGGCAATCAGCACCACCGCTGCACTCGTGGCAGCCACGCCCATGCGATGCCGACGCACGAACCGAGCCATGCGATAGCCGACGGTCGGCGCCCGCGCTTCTACGGGCACGCCCTTCCGATGGCGCTCCACATCTCGGGCAAAGGCCTCAGCGGTGGTGTAGCGGTGCTCGGGCTCCTTGCGAAGCGCGGTCAGCAGAATCCAATCCAGATCGCCCTGCAACCGGCGCCGCTGACGAGCTGGCGATGTGGAGCGGAGGGCCGCCAGCTCGTCCGCTGCCTCTCCCTGGAGAACCGCCGTGCTGGGCAACGTGGGCTGCGTCTCGAGAATGGCCTGCTCCACCTGATGCGCTGTGGACGGCAGGCGTCCGTAGGGGCGATGTCCGGTCAGCAACTCGTAGAGCAACACACCCAGCGCGTACACATCGGTGGCGGTGGTGACCGCATCGCCACGGACCTGCTCTGGGGCGGCGTAGTGAGGCGTAAGCAGGCGCCTCTCGATGCGGGTCGGCGGGCTGGTGCCGTCGGGAACGATCAGCTTGGCGATGCCGAAATCGAGCAACTTGACCTCACCGCGGTCCGTCACCAACACGTTGGACGGCTTCAGATCGCGGTGCACCACGAGGTGCTGGTGGGCATAGGCCACCGCCTCACAGACCTGTGCGAACAGATCCAGGCGTGCGTCGATGGACAGAGCCTGGCGGTCGGCATAGTCGGTGATCGGCTCCCCATCGACGTACTCCATCGCGAGATACGGACGTCCATCGGGGGCCTGCCCACCATCGAGGAGGCGCGCAATGCCAGGATGATCGAGGCCGGCGAGGATGCGGCGCTCGGCACGAAACCGGGCAATGAGATCGGGCGCCAGGCCCGGATGCACCAGCTTGATGGCAACGCGCTGATCGAACAGCCCATCAGCGCGCT
The DNA here is from genome assembly GCA_039815415.1 of Bacteroidota bacterium. Taxonomy (GTDB): domain Bacteria; phylum Bacteroidota; class Rhodothermia; order Rhodothermales; family Rubricoccaceae; genus JBCBZH01. The sequence goes on along the minus strand of JBCBZH010000061.1, from coordinate 4,528 downwards.
CTCCGAGAAGCACCTGCCCCATGCCTCCGCGTCCTACCTCGCGCACCACCCGCCACACTCCAATCTGTGCCGGGAGAGAACGGGCATCCAGATCTCCTGTTCGCAGATCCAACGCCAAGGCGCCGAAATAGTCATCGGCCCCGACCTCGGCAGCCAGCAGTCGTTCCACTGCTTCTCGCAGCCGGGTATCGCCCTCGCAGGCCTCGGCCAGCCAGCGCGCCTGGTCGGAGAGCGGGCGCTCTGTGACGGCGTCAAACAGCTCTTTGACGCGAGGCCACGGAGGCGAGGACGGAGCGTTTCGCACAGCGAGAGTGGAGATCTATAGGGATCTACTCGAATCGTGCCCGACTCAGGCCATCTCTGTCGCCAGCTCGCGGGCGCGGCTCCTGGTCGGATCGTCTGCCTCAATCGGGTGAGTGTCCCCGAGTTCTGCAAACAGCCAGGCGCGCGCCGCGCGCCAGTCGCGAGAGACCGTCCGGCGGCTGAGTCCCAGAGCCGTTGCCGTTTCTTCGGCGTCGAGGCCTCCGAAGAAGCGGCATTCCACCACCTGCGCCGCACGTGGATCGACCTTGGACAGACGAGTCAGAGCGTCGTCCAGCGTTAGCAATTCGTCCGTGCGATGCTGGGGAACGAGGAGCACCTCTTCATCCAGCGGCAGCGGTGTCTGCCCGCCGCCCCGCTTGAGCGTGGACTGGCGCGTCGCATAGGTAATCAGAATATGGCGCATGGCCTTGGAGGCCACGCTCAAGAAGTGCGCGCGGCTGGCGTACTCCCGATGGCGCCCCACCAGCTTGAGGTAGGCCTCGTGGACAAGCGACGTGGTGTTGAGCGTCAGGTTGCCCTGCCACCGGCGGCGCTGCTCCCGCGCCAGGGCCTGCAGCTCGGCATAGACCTGCTGAAACGAGACCTCCTGCGCATCGCCCCCAGTCGCGGCGCCAGGCTGAAATGCATCGATCAGCCGGGTCACGTCGGCGGACGCTGGACGGCTGCGGGCAGGGCGAGCAGAAGCGGGAGGTGGCACCATGATGGAGGATCGCGTGTGCGGGCTCTACCTGGTATACGAGAAACCCCTGAGGGAACCTTCATGTCGGCGCGTCAGCCGAGGCTCGATCCGCAGAATGGGGTAGCGTCTTAGCACATGTGTGTCCTCTGCTGGCGCCATCTGCAGTGATAGAAACACAACGCCCCACTGCACGAGTTGGCGAGACCGTCTCGCCGTCTGACATCCGGTTTCCAGATTTCCCGTGGTAGGGATGACCCCATTCTCAGCACATCCATGCTCCGATTCTCTCTTGCCCTCGCCCTCCTGCTTACGGCCCTCCCCTTTGGAGGCTGTGCAACCAACATTGCCGACCGGGTGACCCGGGCCGCCCAGCGCGGCGCCGAAGACGCCGCTGCCCGCGAGGCCTACAACCGCGCCAACCGAGCGGTATCCAACACCATCGAGTGCGTCGTCGGCGACCGCGACTGCACCGAACGCGCTGAACGCGAAGGCCGCACCGTGGTCCTGACCGACAACAACGGGAATCCACTCCCAGACGACCAGCAGCCTAACCGCGTAGGCACCGCAGACGCCAACTACAACTTCACGCCGGGCGAGCGGACGCTCTTCTCGGAGACCTTCGCCAGCGCGAACGCTGGCGACTTCCCGCGCTCGCTCTACTACATGAGCGGCACCATGGAGGTGGTGTCCGTGGATGGACGGAAGATGCTCCGCGCCACCAGTGGCGGCGTCTTCCAGATCCAGCTCCCCGAACGCGTGCCGGAGCGCTTCACGCTCCAGTTCGACCTGCAACGGGCTGGCGACTCGAACGTCAGCATCTACACCCGCCCGCCCCACCGCGACGATGACAACCGGCCGTTCTCCGGCTACGACGGCGACTACATCAACGCGGGGAGTTGGCGCGGCTCCGGGCTCTGGAGCGACGGCGAACCCAGGTCCGTGCTCTTCACCGAGCGCGACATCCTCGTGCCCGTCGAGATCACGGTCGATGGCGAGGCGCTCAAGATGTACGTGGACCGCGTCCGGGTGGCGAACGTGCCGCGCGTGGACCTGGGCCGCCACAACGCCATCACGTTCTGGATCAACAGCCGGGAGGACCGCCCGCTCTTTCTCGGCAACCTCCGCGTAGCGGCAGGCGGCAACGACCTCTACAGCCAGCTCCAGTCCGAGGGCTCGCTGACGCTCGGCGGCGTCGAGTTCGAGACCGCCAGCTCGACGCTGCGCTCCGCGTCCACGCAGATCCTGGACGGCGTCGCGCAGATGCTGCTGCAGCACCCCGAGGTGCGGCTCCGCGTAGAGGGCCACACGGACAACACCGGAACCGCCGCAGGCAACGAGCGGCTCAGTCAGCAGCGCGCCGAGTCCGTGCGGGACTTCCTCGTTGGGCGCGGCATCGCCTCGGACCGGCTGGTGCCGATGGGGATGGGCCAGAATCAACCCATCGCGAGCAACGACACCGAGGATGGTCGGCAGCGCAACCGGCGCGTGGTGCTGGTGCAGCTGTAGGCCCGACTCAGGTCGCCAGCTCGAGACCGCCCTCGAGCTGGCGACGATCAGACCTGCTTGGTCTTCCAGCGCCCCTGCCGGAACAGCACGGCCCCCACGAGGGCCATTGCGGACTCTGCCGCGACCACGGCCCAGAACACGCCGTGCTCGTTGAGACCCAGCGGGAAGGCCAACGCCCACGCGAACGGAATCTGAAAGGCCCAGAAGCAACCGAGGTTGATCCACGTCGGCGTAAGCGTGTCTCCGGCACCATTGAAGGCCTGCGGCAGCACCATCGCCCAGGCATAGATCACGTAGCCGTAGGCCATGATGCGGAGACCGTCTGCCCCAGCATCGAGCACGGCGGGGTCATCTGTAAACAGCCCGACGAGCTGGCGATCAAACAACACGTAGACGACCGACACCAGCCCGAGCAGGACCATGGTTACCGTGCCTGCCTTCCACACCGACCGCTCGGCGCGGTCCGGCTTGCCAGCGCCGAGGTTCTGCCCGACGAGCGTCGCCGACGCGTTGGCGAGGCCCCACGCCGGGAGCAGCGTGAACAGGAAGACGCGGATGGCAATGGTGTAGCCCGCCAGCGACTCCGCACCAAACTCGGCCACGATGCGCACGAGGAACACCCACGACGACGTGGCGACGATGAACTGTGCGATGCCCCCGGCAGAGGTCTTCACCAGACGCAACATCACCGCCGCCCGAAGCTGGACATGCTCCGCCAGCACACGGATATGCTGGCTGCCCCGAAGCAGCACGATGACTTGTACAATCACCGCCGTCCCGCGCCCGATGGTGGTGGCGACCGCCGCCCCGGTCACGCCCAACTCGGGGAACGGGCCCCACCCGAAAATGAGCATTGGGTCCAGGACCAGGTTGATGCCGTTCGCTAGCCACAGCACGCGCATCGCGATGGCGGCATCGCCTGCGCCTCGGAAGATGGCGTTGAACACGAACAGCAGCATGATGATCACGTTGCCGCCCAGCATCCACGTCATGTAGCCCGTGCCCACCGCGATGGTCTCGGCATCTGCGCCCATGAGCCGCAGCACGTCTTCGGCGAATAGGAACCCCACCAGCGCGAACGGCAGCGACGCCACCAGCGTCACGGCGACCGCCTGCACCGCCGACCGTGCTGCGCCCTCCGAGTCCTTCTCGCCCACGCGCCGTGCCACGAGCGCCGTCGCGCCCATCGCGAGCCCCATCGCCACCGCGTACATCAACGACAGCACCGACTCCGTCAGCCCGACGGCCGCCACGGCCGGGGCACCGAGCGACGCCACCCAGTAGACATCGACTACCGCGAAGATGGACTCCATGACCATCTCCAACACCATCGGCACCGCGAGCAACAGCAGAGCCGTTCCGATGGGTCCCTCGGTGTAATCGCGGTCCGTGCCACGCAGCGACGCACCGAGGTCTCGGAGAAGACCTCGAGCCCGAGAGGATAGAGACGCGCGAGGCACGGAAGACATCGACAAGGTTCCGGAAGAGCGGCCCGCAAGGTCGCACAGAAACCGGCCACCCGCCTGTCATGTGTGCAACCTATGCGGCCGTCCCATTCGCCCCCTGGCGCACGAAAACGCCTCCATGTCTGTTCGTTCTTCAGCTCACCCATCGGATGCCATGCGAACGTTCTGTCTCCTCTCTCTGCTCGCCGGGATGGCAGGCTGCACATCCACCAGTTCGGAGCCTACACCGTCCGTGGAGCCTGAGCCCTCTGCGATGGCACCTCTGGCAGGGTCCTGGGTCGCCGAGGCCTTCGGTGGCGAGATCCACGAGTCGTGGGTGCCTGGCCCTGAGGGCTCGCTGCAGAAATCAGAGGGGTACTTCGTGGCCGATGGTGACACGTCCTATTCCGAGGTCGTCAACATCGGACCCATTGGGGAAACGACGTACCTCGTGGCGCACCCCTCCACGGGCGGCGTGATGGTGTGGGAGCAAACGGCAGTGTCCGAGGCCGGCGCCACGTTCGAGAACGCGAACAATGCCAACCCAGCCCGGATCGACTACGCCTACACCAGC
>JBCBZH010000015.1:0-32033 GCA_039815415.1 Bacteroidota bacterium | reverse complement strand
GGGCCCGGCGGCGCGCCGGACCTCGAGTTCGACTTGGCCGCGCTGGTTGTGAGCACCATACTCTGAGATCTCCTTAGAGCAGGGGCAGAGCGAGGCGACGGGGGCGGCAACGTGGAGGACAAAGTCGCGGCCGGTGGCGGTGTCCTCGGCCGTGAACCCACACTCGACGTCCATGAGGGCGGCCTTGCCGGAGACCGGAGCCGTCTTCTCGATGAAGTAGGGGAAGCGGAGGTCGATGCGTGCGGTCTCGGCATCGAGCCGGTCGCGGAGTTCGTCCAGGAGTGCGGGCAGCGTTCGCGTGGTGAACTCGCCTTGGTAGTGCGAGAGGACCTCGAGAAAGCGCGACATGTGGGTCCCCTTGAAGTGGTGGGGGAGCCCGACCGAGAGCGCGAGCGAGGCGACGGTCCGCTGGCTGCCACCTGCCCGGTCAAGGACGTCGATGGGGTAGCGGAGGTCGCGGACGCCGACCTGATCGAGGGCGATGCCGCGGGTGTCAGGCGTGGCCTGGATGTCGGGGAGCGTGGCGGCGTGGCCGTTTGGAATGGGGGCAGTCGACATTGCGAATCTTATGGGTTTAGACAGAGGTGGGCCAGCGAGGGCCGCCAGCTTGGCGGTCGTCCCCTCAGGGTAGAGGGTTACGCTCGTAGAGCGTCGGGCTGGCGAAGTCAGTGGTAAGGCCGGGGCTATTCGCCGCGGTAGATGACAGAGTTGTTGGGAGTTTCGCGGAGGGCGATCTCATAGAGCCCTGGCACATGCGGTGCAAGCTGCTCCCAGATGGCAACTGCCAGTGTCTCGGTGGAGGTCATCTTCCCGTTCAGGAAGGGCACGTCTAGGTTCAGGTTCTTGTGGTCCAGCGGCTCCACCACGTAGGTCGCGATGATCTTCTTGAGCTTTGCAAGGTCCACAACGAAGCCGGTCTCGGGATCGGGCTCGCCGGCCACCGTCACGTCCAGTTCGAAGTTGTGACCGTGCCAGTTGGCGCTGTTGCACTTGCCGAAGGTGTCCCGATTCCACTCATCGGACTTCTCCGGGTTATGGAGGCGGTGGGCGGCATTGAAGTGTGCCTTGCGGGTGGCGTAGACGAGAGGCATTGGAGGAATTAGTTCAGATCGCGCCGCCTACCGCCAGCCTGTGAACGGCGTTCCACAGCGGGTTAGCCGGACCGAGTTGCTTGCCCGCTCAATCAGACCTGTGCCAGTGGAAGCCAAGCGGTCATCGTGATGCCCTCTCCCAGCGAGCTGGCAGCATCCACGCAGCCTCCCATTGCCTCTACCAATGACCGAACCATGCTCAGGCCAAGCCCGGATCCAGACCCACTGCGCGCTGCGTCCGCACAGCCGGAGCATCCTCGACAACGAGCAGGGTAGCAGGCATCAACGAGCTGGCGACAGATTAGCGGACGACGGTAACGACCTCCGTAGCGACACTCCCGCCCGCACGAAGCCGGGCGATGTAGAGGCCAGCGTCCAGCCCATCGGGAGTCCATTGCACGACGCGCTCTCCAGACACAGGCCCCTCGAGCACTGTGGCAACGTGCCGACCGATCCGGTCGTAGATCTCCAGCGTCACGTCGGCCGGGGCCGCCAGCTCGATGCGGAAGGCTGTCTGGCTGCGCACCGGATTCGGCCCTGACAGCTCGAGCTGAGGCGCCGTCGAGGGAGTTCCCGCTTCGTTTGCGAGAGGAGGCGATGGGAACGGATTGGACCAGCGCACATCGGTGGCGAGGGTCTCATCGGTGAGCGTGTTCAGGAACGCGAGGAGGGCCTCGTGCTCGGTCAGGTTAAACCGCATCTGGATGGGACGCCCCTGCGGGTCGCGAAGCCGCTGGTCAAGCGACGCACTTCCACGGATGCCTGTGCTATAGTGGTCAATCACCTCGGCCAGTGTCGAGAAGCGACCGTCGTGCATATAGGGTGCTGTGAGGGCGATGTTGCGCAGAGAGCCTGTCTTGAACCGCCCGTCTCCGGCGCCCTCGTCCGTAAGCGTGGCGTCCAATCCATTGTTTCGTGCCTCATCGCCGACGAACAGGTCGCCCCTGTGGCATTGGGCGCAGCGCCCGCGTCCGAAGAACAGCTCCAGACCATCGTTCTCCTGATCGGTAAGACCTGCCAGGCGCTGCCCCGGAGGCCCTCCAGCCTGCTGCCGGGCGATGTCGTACTTCGAGTTGGGGGATACGATGGAGCGGACGAACTGGGCCATCGCCTGTGACATCCGGTCACTCGTGATCTCTGGCGTGCCGAAGGCGTCCTCGAACAGGTCCGGGTAGAACGTGGTCGCTTCCAGGCGCGCGATCACATTGTCCAGTGTCATGCCCATCTCAACAGGGTCCTGAATTGGCATCAGAACCTGATCTTCGAGGGTGGCGGCGCGCTCGTCCCAGAAGAAGTGTCCGCTGTCGTAGTAGCGCGCAAAGGCGAGGCCCATGGAGTTCCGGCCCGTCTTGCCCCCATCAAACCCGGTGCTGAGCGCCTCAGGATCTGAGAACCCCATTTCCTGGAGATGGCACGAGCTGCAGGAGATGGTCTCGTTGCTCGAAAGCCGCGTGTCGTAGAACAGCACACGTCCGAGTGTCGCCCCTGCATCGGTGATTGGGTTGTCGTTCGGCGTGTTGTCCTCGCCCCGGATGGGCGGCACGTTCAGATACCCAGGCAGCGCAATGTTGGCGTAGTTGTAGGGCGTATCGGGGAGCTCAGGCGTCCCGCTCAGGCGAAGCGTAAACGCACCCAGAACGACGATGAGAGAGGCAGAAGCAAGCGCGGACAGTCGGAGCATGGATCGAGAGACGTGTCTCTGGTAGATCGGCAGAGGATGTTCAGATCGTGTTCAGGAGATCTTGCAATCTCGCTGCACGGGGAAGGACCTGCCGCAGCAGGACCCAGAATCATGCCATAGGCGCCGATTCACGTAGATTGGAGGCCTCGTTTTGCCTCATCCCGGTGCCCGACAAAACCCTCTTTCAGAAGATCGCCGACCGCGAACTGCCCGCGGACATCGTCTACGAAGACGAGCTGGCGATTGCCTTTCGCGACATCGCCCCGCAGGCGCCAGTCCACGTCCTCTGCGTCCCCCGGAAGCCCATTCCGCGCGCCGATGCCGTGGAGCCCGAGGATGAAGCTCTGGTCGGTCATCTGTTCACCGTCGCCCGACGCGTGGCCGAGCAAGAGGGCCTGAGCGACTACCGCCTCATCGTCAACAACGGCGCTGGGGCGGGCCAGACGGTGTTTCACCTCCACGTTCACCTGATGGGTGGCGGCAACCTTCCCGGCTTCAACGGATGACCGCCGCCGATGCCCTCCGACAGCTCGACGCGCTGGCGAGTCCGGAGATTGCGGAACACTCCCAGCGCTTCTTCAAGACCGGTCCCGGCGAGTACGCCGAGGGCGACCGTTTCCTCGGCATCCGCGTGCCCAGGGTTCGCCAGCTCGTCAAGGAGGCGCGCGGGATGAAATTGGGGGAGATCCAGGCCCTGCTCACGTCCGAGTGGCATGAGGCTCGGCTGATGGCCGTCCTCCTGATGGCGGAGATCTGCAAGCGGGCAAAAACGCCACCCGCGGAGCGCCAAGCCATCGCGGACCTCTACCTCGACCACACGGACTACGTCAACAACTGGGACCTCGTGGACAGCTCGGCGCACTACGTGATCGGCCCGCACGTGGACGCCCTTGCCGACCTCTCGCTGCTCGACGAGCTGGCACTCTCCGACAGCCTTTGGGAGCGCCGCATCGCCATCATTTCTACGTTCCACTTCATCCGGCAGAACGAGTTTGTCCCGACGCTCCAGATCGCAACGACACTCCTCAACGACCCTCACGATCTGATCCACAAAGCCGTCGGCTGGACGCTCCGAGAGGTCGGCAAGCGGGAGCAGGAGGTCGAGGAAGGATTCTTGCGGCAGCACCACGCGCAGATGCCGCGTACCATGCTGCGCTACGCCATCGAGCGCTTCCCGGAACCGCTCCGCCAGCACTACCTCACAGGCACGATCTGACGACCTGAGGATGACCTGGCATCGAACCGGAACCGCTCGCTCTCGTCAGCGCGACGCCGCCCCTTCGAGCTGACGATCTTCTTTCCTCCACTTCTCGAGCTGGCCACTCCACACTGGCCCTCTCTCCATGCTCTCCGTCCAGAACGTCCACGTCACCCTCGACGGCACGCCCATCCTCCATGGCGTCTCGTTCGACGTGCCTGCAGGCAACGTGGCGGGCTATGTGGGCCCCAACGGGGCGGGCAAGACAACCACCATGCGCCTGCTCACAGGTGCCCTCCAGCCCACCTCCGGGACCGTCATCGTGGGTGGGGCCGATGTGGTGAAGCAGCCCCTCGAGGCCAAGCGGCGCTTCGGATACGTGCCGGAGCACGGCCACCTGTATGAGAGCTTCTCGGCCGATGAGTACCTGACGTTCATCGGGCGAATGCACGGGCTGGCGGAGACGCTCTTGCAGCAGCGCGCCGCCGCCCACCTCCGCTTCTGGGGTCTGGATGAGGTCGCCGGGCAGTCCATGACGGGCTTCTCGAAGGGCATGAAGCAGAAGGTGCTCATCGCTGCAGCGCTGCTCCACGACCCGCCGGTGCTGCTCCTCGACGAGCCCCTCGGCGGCCTCGACGCCCACGCCGTTCTCCAGACGCGCGCGCTGCTCCGTACGCTTGCAGCCAATGGCAAAACCATCTTCTACTCTTCGCACCTGCTCGATGCCGTCGAGAAGGTGGCAGACCTGGTGATCGTGCTCCGCGACGGCCACATCCTCCAGACGGGATCTCCCGAAGAGATCACCGAAGGGGCGGGCGGGGCCTCGCTCGAAGACGCCTTCGGCAAGCTCACCGCTGCGGCTGACGCCTACGACGAGGCTGAGTCCCTGGTGGCGGAAGCGTTCGGATAACCCCATCGCTATGTCCCGTTTCGCCAGCTCGAGGCTACATCCTGTGTTCCCTGGCGTGGAGACGCTTCAGCGAAACGTCTTTACGGGTGCCCGATGCTGACGCTCGGCGTGACAGGAGGCATCGGTAGCGGCAAGACCGCCTTTGTGGCCCGTCTGGCCGAGCACCCCGGCGTGCGTGTGCTTCTGGCCGACGCGCTGGCGAAGCGCCTGATGGTCGAAGATCCAGAGGTCCGTCGCCAGCTCGTAGACCGCTTCGGCACTGAGGCCTATCACGAGGACGGATCGCTGAACCGGCAGGCCATCGCCGCTCGCGTGTTCGGAGATGAGACCGAGCTGGCGGCGCTCAACGCCATCGTCCACCCCGCTGTGCGTCGGGCCATGCTGGAGGCGATGGAGCAGGCGCGCATCGACGGCGTCGAGCTGCTGGTCTACGAAGCGGCGCTGATCTTCGAGACGAACGCCGACCAGATCCTCGACCACGTCGCGGTGGTGGATGCCCCCATCGAGACCCGCATCGCACGTGCAATGGCACGCGATGGCTCGACGCGCGAGCAGGTCGAAGCCCGCATGACTCGCCAGCTCGCCCCGGCCGAGCTGCGCCGCCGAGCGGATACCGTCATCGACAACGACGGATCGATGGAAGAGCTGCACGCGCTGGCGGACGGACTGCTCGCCTCTCTAGCACGAGCGGACTGACTGGCGCCATTCAGGTACGGCTTCCGACCGATCAGTCCCTCAGGATTCCCATTCGCACCATTCGATGTGGCACGTGGGCATGGGCGCGGTAGTCTTGCCTGAAGCTGTGATTCTCTCCTTCTATGCGGCTCTTCTGTCTTCTTGCCCTCCTGATGCTCTCCGTACCCGCGGACGCTCAGTATTCCAGCATTCATAGCGACGCGTCCATTACCATCGGGCTCCCAGAGGGGTGGTCTGTGGCTGGACCACGCAATGCCAAGGTCGGCATTCATCTCTCGAACACAACGCTATCGTCTCCGCCCCACTTGGTCATTGAGGAGGTCGCCACGACGACCTCCATCTCGGACGCTCTCGGTGCTCGCCTGCTCGCCAGCTTCGTCCCGGCGACGTTTCGAGCTGTCGATCACGTTCAGGCCAACACGCTTGTCGTCTATGAGGCCAACGGATATCCGGTCCGGGCAGCCGTCTATGTCAAGCGTCATCTCACCGACGGCTACGCGATGCTCGGCATGCTCCTCGCCGATGAGGCCGACTTTGAGGCGATGGATGGCGTTGCTCTGCTTCGACAAGTGGTGGAGAGCGCCTACCCGACGGAGCGCCCCCACTTCCGGGCCCGACAGGCTGCCGCTTCAGATCCCTCGTCCTCCAGAAGACGTGTAACGAGCGCTGTGAACACCGTAGACGGGCGAGGCGTGCAGGAAACATCGGTGTATGACTCGTCGGTTCGTAGCGCAAGCGGCAGCGAGGGCCAGCCAGTCCGCCTTGGGCGCCTTGTGGGAACCTGGCGAACCTATGAGGGCGGCGGAACCGTCCGGCGTGACACTCCGGGCCAAACTGCAGCCCAGGCTGGCGGTGTGACCTACACCTTCATGCGTAATGGAACCTTCCGGGCACGATATCAAGCCACAGCCATTACGGGCACCTTCAGGAGCCGGACCGACGTGACCGAAACCGGACGCTTCACGCTTGAAGGGCTCACCCTAACGCTTCGCCCCACTCAGCACAGCGGATGGATCTCTGTGGGCGCAGCGAATACCCGAGAGGCCGTACGCGACACGAATCCCCCGGCTCGAACCTATCGTCTGTTCGAGTATGGGGGAGAGTTTGTTCTCCGGGGCATCTGCGCCCCCTACCAAGTAGACGCCATCTGCGGACGGCGCAGTGCCCGCCGCACACTCGACTTTGGAATGGAGCCCGCCCGCTGAAGGATCCTTCTCTCAGGGTGTTTGCCGCGCCGACGAAGGAGAACGTGACGATGCTGGAGCCACCATGCGCCAGCTCGCAGAATGTGTACCGCATGGCCCACCAGCTTGGCCCGGACGAGCCGCGCCACCGGGCAGTACCGTCATCGACAACGACGGCACGCTGGAGAATCTGCACGCGCTGGCGGATGGGATGGTTCGCCAGCTCGTCCCAAACGTGGACGGCTGAACGCCCCGTATCGTGGGTCTCCTTGCCCTCTCCTCGATGCGCCCTGTCTCTCTCCTCCTCATCGCCCTCCTCGCGCTGGCGGCTTGCGCCCCGACCGCTCCTCTACCGGACGCCAGCCCGACGATCTTCTTCCTCGTCCGGCACGCGGAGAAGCAGAGCGGCTCCGACCCCGGCCTCACCGCCCAGGGGCAGGCACGCGCCAATGCGCTGGCGGACGTTCTCGTGCACGCGGGCGTGGACCGGATCATCAGCTCGCAGTTTCGCCGGACGCGGGACACAGCCGCTCCGCTGGCCGAACGCCTCGGCATGGAGGTCGAGGCCCGCAACCTCGATCTAAACGACGCGGCGGGCTCCTCGGCGGCCATCGCCCTCGAGCTGGCGGCGTCCAGCCCCGGCCAGACGATCCTGATGGTGGGCCACAGCAACACCATTTCCCACATTGCCAGCGCGCTCACCGGCATCCCGATGGACGACCTGGACGAGCGCGACTACGACAACCTGTTTATCGTCGTCCGGGAGGGCGATTCTGGGGAGTTCATTCGGACGCGCTTCGGCGCCACCGATCCGGTTCCCTAGCCGCCAGATCGGAGAGCGTGACCATGCGATAGCCGCGCCGCGCCAGCTCGAGCAAAACGCTACGCAGGATCTCCGGCGCCGTCACTCGATCGCCGATGCCATCGTGCAGCACCACGATGTCGCCGGGCTGAACCGCCCCCAGGATGTGCTCGACGTGGTGATCCACGTCCTGTGTCTGTGGATCGCCGGAATAGACCGACCCCAGCGCGATCCGGTACCCGCTGGCCTCTGCTGCCCACCGCACGCCTCGGTTGTAGAACCCGACCGACGGGCGGTACCACGTCGGGCTGGCGTACTGGCGAAGCACGCTGTCGGTCCGCGCGATATCGGCTCGGAGCCGAGCGGCAGGCAGCAGAACGGCCATTTGGAGCTGCCAACCGTGGTTGCCGATCTCGTGGCCTTCGTCCACCATCCGCTGCATCAGATCCGGGTTCGCCACGGCCCGCTCGCAAAGCACGAAGAACGTGGCGCGGGCATCGTGCTCCACCAGCGCGTCGAGAACGGCATCGGTGTTTCCGGGTTCGGGGCCGTCGTCGAAGGTGAACGCGATGACCGAGTCTGCGGTGGCGACGGAGAACAGCGCGTTGGGGCTCCGCTCCGCCGTGTACATCACCAGCCCGCGCGATGGGGCACAACCCATCCCCAGGAGCCCAATCGCCAGCCCGAGGAAAAGCCTCACGCTGCGTTGTCAGGCGTTCCGAGAAGCGAGCCGAGCACCTGCTGGTCGTGGCTCGAGAAGCCATCGCCGAGCGACAGGTCGTGCCCCATGCGGTCGCGTTTGGTTTGGAGGTAGGCCGCATTGTGCTTGCCGGGCGTAGCCTCGATGGGCACGCGCTCGACGATTTCGATGCCGTAGCCCGCCAGCCCGACGCGCTTCGATGGGTTGTTGGTCATCAGGCGGAGCCGCCGCGCGCCGAGATCTGCGAGGATCTGGCAGCCGATGCCGTAGTCGCGGAGATCTGGCTTGAAGCCGAGCGCCACGTTGGCGTCCACCGTGTCGAGCCCTTCCTCCTGCAGCTTGTAGGCGCGCAGCTTGTTCAGCAGTCCGATGCCACGCCCCTCCTGCTTCATGTAAAGCACCACACCACGCCCCTCCTGCTCGATCTGCATCATCGCTGCTGCAAGTTGGTCGCCACAGTCGCATCGGGCCGAGCCGAAGATGTCGCCCGTAACGCACTGGCTGTGAACACGCGCGAGCACGGGCTCTTCGGGCGAGAACGGCCCTCCCTTCGTCAGTGCGAGGTGAACCTCTCCGGTCAGGACTTCCTCGTAGGCCGAGAGGTGAAAATCTCCGTAGGCCGTTGGCATGTTGACCTCCACGATGCACTCAACGAGCCGCTCGTGCGCGATTCGATACGCGATCAGGTCCTTGATGGTGATGAGCCTCAGCCCATGCGTGTCCGCGATCTGGCGCAGGTCCGGGACGCGCGCCATCGACCCGTCGGGGTTCATGATCTCGATGAGTACGCCTGCCGGAGCCCGGCCAGCCAGCCGCGCTAGATCGATGGCGGCCTCGGTGTGGCCTGCGCGGCGCAGGACACCTCCAGCCTGCGCCCGGAGTGGGAAGATGTGACCGGGCCGCGCGAAATCCAGCGGGCTGGCGGTCGGGCTGGCGAGAGCCTGGATGGTGGCGGCACGGTCCGGTGCCGAGATGCCAGTGGTGGTGCCGTGGCGGTAGTCCACCGACATGGTGAACGGCGTGTCGTGAAGCGCCGTGTTGACCTGCTCCATCATAGGAAGCCGAAGTTCCACAGCCCGTTCCCGCGTGATGGGGACGCACATCAGGCCCCGTCCATGCGTCGCCATGAAGTTCACCTGTTCAGGGGTCACGGCATCGGCAGCGCCGATGAAGTCGCCCTCGTTCTCGCGGTCCTCGTCGTCCACAACAACCACCAGCTTGCCAGCACGAATGTCGGCGATGGCGTCCTCGACGGCATCGAAGGTGACGGGGTTCAGAGGGGCGTCCGACATGAGGTCACGGAGGATGGGGCGGGGACAACGTACGGGTAGACGGCAGGTTGCTCCATTCGCCGCCTCTTCGTCGAGCTGGCGAGGCCTTCACCGCCAGCTCGAGGGCGGCACCATGCCCTAGGGGCGGATTGCAATCTGCCCCAGCCGAGCACGGCGTTTCTCAAGCCTGCCCCTGACCAGAACTGGGCCGGACACAGTGCGGCTGTGTCCCTGCACCCTCGAGCTAACCTTGACCTCGCAATCTGAAGCTCCGTTCGCTCTCCACAAATCTGGCCTTTCTCCCAAGGCCTTCTTCTACCGGAGGTGGCGCAGATCCTTGAACTCACCAACCGGCTTCCCCTGAAACGGTTCTCGACTGACCTCTCTGGCGTATCTGACATTCACGATACGGCGTCGATAAAGCCACTCGCTGTCGAAGCCTTCCGAGAAGCGTCCATTGTAAATGACTTGCCCCCATTCCCCCTCCGCCAAAGAAAGAACCTGGCGCGGAAAAGACGTGCGTTCAGGAGCGCCACCACAGCCCATGTCATAAACGTATTCCACACGCACTGATTCAGCGACTGGATATATCCGAATGCAGCCAAAGAGAAGTCGACCCTGTTCTTCGAAAGACATCACCGCAACGCTCTGTTCTGACGCCTTGAACGTGTCGCTGTCACCAAACCAGGCAACATGGTGAATGACCTCTCCCTCTTCCCCAGCCGAAGTAGAGACCAAAGGAAGCTCCAAGGTGTCTGGAACTTCCTCTCGCGCTTTTGCCGCGATGGCTCCACGCGACCGTTTCCGCCAACTGGTGATGATCTCCTGTACAATGACCACGGCAGAAAGCGGAAGTTTAGCTTACGCTGCCGCCGTCTCCTTGCCGTCCTTCGTGGTCACCGACGAGATGGCGTTCTTCTCGAACCGCAGCTTCGTATCACCGTCCACGGACGCCAGCACGCTGGTCTCGTCGACCTTCGTCACCGTCCCGTGGATGCCGCCTGCGGTCACGATGCGGTCGCCCTTCTGCACGGCGTCGATCATCGCGCGGCGGGCCTTCTCCCGCTTGGACTGGGGCCGGATCATGAAAAAGTACATGATCCCGAACATCAGCGCGATGAGCAGGAGCGGGTTGGCGAACAGCCCTCCACCACCGGGAGGAGCAGCCTGAGCAAGCGGGACGATCTGGAACATCGCGGGGTGGGTCGAGGCGTGGCGGTCGCCACCAAGGAAAGGAGTCACGCACGTCCCTCACAGCCTTGTCATCCTGAACTTGATTCAGGATCTCGTGCCCGAAGTCGTAGCGTTTCGCTCAACTGAGATTCCGAATCGAGTTCGGAATGACAACACGAGGGAATGGCGTCAGTCCCGAAAAAAGAGTGAGGGCACGCGATCCGTATCGCGCCGCTACGACCTCCTACCGTTGCTGCCTTCCGGCCCTGGCGGGGTTCAGAGGGAGCTGGCCGTACGGGACGTGCCCTCACTCTGTCGGCAGGCCAGCGAGCTGGCGACCGACAGCCCAAATGTACCCCGTTTGCGCCCCGAGGTTGCGAAGCGACCGGGAATCTGAGGCCTCGCCGCCGCGTCTCTTGGCATCCTCGAGCGGGCGATCCTCAGCTCGAGGACACCCGATCGGTCAGCCGTCTGCGCCCCCCTTCCGAAGCGTGGACAGCCCGAATGGGAGGTAGAGCGGGCACGTGCCGATGAAGCTCGTCGCCAGGAAAATGAGAGCGAGCACGCCCAGCACAATCGCGACCGTGCCGCTGATGACGTTGGTGAAATAGAGAACGCCGACGAGCACCGCGAGGGCTGCACGAACGCTGCGATCTACAGAACCCATGTTCTTCGTCATGTCAAAACCGGTTGGTGGTCCTCAAAGATCGGGCTGCGCCATGGACTGTGTCCGTGACTTCAGTCACATACGCCGCGCCGATCCATAGTTCTGCAGCGCGGAGGCCCCCTGCACCACCACCTCGCCCCGCGCCAGCGCGACGAGCCCTTCACGCTCGAACTCCTTGAGCGCTCGGCTGACAACCTCGCGGGAGGTCCCCAGGGCCTCGGCCAACATCTCGTGCGTCTGCGCCACGCGGCCCTCCGCATCGGCCTGATCCACGAGAACCGTCGCCAGCCGCTCGTCCACCCGCTGAAACGCCACCGCGTCCACCAGCTCGATGACGCTGGCGAGGCGTCGCGCCAGCAGCTCGAAGATGTGATCGCGCCAGGGGGCGCTGTGCACGAAGGACGCGCGGAAGAGGTCCGTCGGAACCATCAGGGCTTCCAGGGGCGTGACCGCCTCGGCATAGGCTGGAAACGGGAGCCCACTCAGGAGACACGAGGCTGTGAGGATGCAGCTCTCGCCCGGCTCGATGCGATACAGTGTCAGCGCTCGCCCGGTGGCGTGCGCCCGGTAGACCCGCGCTTCTCCTGACAACACCAAGGGAAGCGCCTGACAACGGTCTCCCTCCATGCAGATGACCGCCCCCGGATCGAGCGCGACAGGCCGCGCGCCGTGCACAAAGGCCTCCCACTCGCTGGGCGACAGACGAGACAAGAACGGAAAGACGGACGGTGCCGATTCAGGGGAGGACATCTCGAAACGAGCAGTCAACTCGTGGGCAGACTCCAGTCTACGGGTTGCTCATGGCATCGCGTTCGCCAGCCCGTTGGGCCAGGGACTTCCTCTCCCCTTGACGCCAGCTCGACGCGCATCTAGCCTCTGCGGTCTCCCCTATACCCGATGCCGTCACTCACGCTTCCGTCTGTCGTCCTCCTGATCGCCGCGCTGCACAGCGTCGGGCTGGCGATTCTGCTGGGGCGGCGCTCGGGCGAGCCCCGAAAGGCGCGCGGCTTTCTGGTCGGGCTGCTGGCCGTGATGGCCGTGTTGCTCACCGACATGGCCTTTCAGTTCTCCGGCATGCCGCTCACCTCGGTTGCGGCGATGGGCCTCGTGGGAAGCCTCTGGTTCGCCATTGGGCCGCTCTACTACGGGTACGTGCGGTGCCTCATCCCGGAGCGTGCCGCGTGGGAGCCCGAGGACCTCGTGCACGCGCTCCCATGGGTCCTCCAGCTCTTCGTGGTCGCGGCCATCCTGTGGAGCCCGGTCGTCGATTCCACCACTCTGGAAGCTGGCGGGAAACTCCTCAGCTTCAGCTTCACCAGTCTCTACTTCCTTCAGACCGTGACCTACGCGCTGGCGACGGTCTGGCTGGTGCGCGGCTACAACGCGCGGTACCGGCAGGAGGTCGCGGGGTCGGCGGACGACCAGCTCGAGGGACTGAACCGCCTGACGTGGCTGTTTGCCGTCTACGCAGGCATGATGACCGTAAACATGATCCTGGTCTTGGCACGAGGATCGGTGCTGCAATGGCTGGACTACTTCGTGCCGCTCGCGCTGGCAGCCATCGTGTCGATGATCGGCTACACGATGCTGCGTCAGCCGGGTCTGGTGTTGCCCTCACTTACGCTTCCCGAGCGACCCGGTCCAGAACCTGAACCCGCCAGCTCGCCGGACCTGACGCCCCATGCACAGGCTCTCCGGGAGCTGATGGAGACCGAGCGCCCGTACCTCGACCCTGAGATTCGCCTGGCGGGACTCGCGAAACGCCTCGGTCTCTCGGAGCGCCTGCTCTCCCAGGTCCTCGCCGACGGCCTGGGGGGCAGCTTCTACGACGTGGTAAACGGCTACCGCGTGGACGAGGCCAAGGCGCGGCTGGCCGACCCGGCACTGGCCCACCAGACGGTCCTCGCCATCGGGCTGGACGCCGGGTTCAGCAGCAAGGCGTCGTTCAACCGGGTGTTCAAGGCGCAGACTGGAACCACGCCCTCGGCGTACCGCCAGAGCGCCAGCTCGAGGGTGCCGACACTCGCCGTGGCGCCTCTGTCGCCGGCCAGCGGAGACGGAGCCTCCAAGCCTGTACGCAAGCTCGTCGAGTCCTAGCGAGGGTCTCATCGCGCGCAGTGAGGCCCATTGCGAGGGAATTGAGGCGGTGAGGGACGGTACGGCGGGGAGGTTGGGCGAGACACTCATTCCCCCCTGCGTATGTCTCGCCTTGCGACCCTCGCCCTCCTTCTCGCGCTGACGCCGCTCGCGTCAGCACAGACCGTCACCGTCGAAACGATCGTCCCTGAAGGCTCTGCCATCGACGACGCGCTGGCGATTGGCCCTGACGGCGCCCTCTATGGCTCCCGCTTCGGCGGCACGGGCCAGACCGTCACCCGGGTCAACCTCGAGACCGGAGTCACCTCCACCTATGCAACCGGTTTCTCGCGCGCCAACGGTCTCTCATTCGGACCCGACGGTTCTCTCTATGCTGCCAACTACGGTCGTGGACAGATCCGAAAGGTCTTGCCCGGAGGGGCATCAAGCGTCTTCTACCAGGCCTCGGGCACCACACTCAGTGGCGTCGCCTACGATCTCCAGAATGACGTGATCTACATCGCCAGCTACGACGGGGACTGGATCCGGCGCCTCTCTACGTCAGGCGAAGCCACCGAGATCGAACTGGGCGGGCTGGAAGGCCCCGCGGGCTTGGCCTTCGATGACCAGAACCGCCTCCACATCGCCAACTTCGACAACGGCCGAATCTTCCGATTCACAGGCTCCGGGCTCACCCTCCTGGCCGATCTCAGAACCCAGGTCGGCTTCCTCGCCTATGGCGGCGGGCAGTTCTACGCGACGGGCATCAACACCCACCTCATCTACCAGATCTCTCCGAGCGGCGAGGTGACGACGCTCGCAGGAACAGGCACTGCTGGGCTGGTCGACGGCCCCGCCAGCACGGCGCAGTTCAACAAGCCCAACGGAATTGTCTCGAACGTCGCTGGCGACACGCTCTACGTATCAGACTCGCGGACGCGTGCCATCCGCCGAATCGTGATCCAGACGGTCACTTCCGCCGAGGAGGGTCCGCTCCAAACCGGCGCGCTGCTGGCGCCATCGCCCAACCCCGCCACCAGCTCGACACAGATCCGCTTTCAGCTCGACGCCCCAGAGTACCTCGAGATGGCGCTGCACGACTCCCTGGGGCGACGCGTCCGGTCGCTCGGAGCCGCCGTGCATCCCGCAGGCGATCATACACTGGACATCGATCTCGACGGGCTGGCGCCAGGACTCTACGTGGTCACGATGCACCGAGATGGCAGGGCCGAGAGCCGCTCCTTCGTTCGGCGCTGACAGGAGCAGGAGATTGGAAGCGCTTCGAATGGCGACGTGCATTGCCGTCCGCGTCCTGGGCCGCTAGCTTCCTGGTCATGATCGCACGCTGGACCCGGACTACCACCCGAACCCTCGGCCCAACGCCGAGCGTGCGACCCACCTGACCTGAGCGCCCCGCGCTCCCGATCTGGACCGCCCGCTCCCATCCGGTGAGCGGGCGGTTTTTTGGTTGCCATGCCCTCTTCTCCTCTCGTCGCCAAATTCGGCGGCACGTCTGTCGCCACCCCTGAGCGCATCCGCCGCGTGGTGGACCTCGTCATCGCCAGCCCGACAGAGGGCCGTCGCGTGGTGGTCGTCTCTGCCCTTGCCGGCGTCACTGACGATCTGCTGGACGCCCTCGATGCCGCCCTCGACCGCACGGGCCACGCCGAGCACGTCAAGGCCATCCGGCAGCGCCACGCCGACGCGCTGGCGGATCTGGTGGACGACTCCGATCGGGAGGCCGTCCGTCGTCAGCTCGAGGCACGAGTCGACGAGCTGGCGGAGCTGCTCGACGGCGTCTCGCTGCTGCGCGAGGTCACGCCCCGCACGCGCGACGCGGTGATCGGAATGGGCGAGCGGATGTCGGTGCCGCTCGTGGCGGCCGCCTTCCGCGCTGCCGGGCGCGACGCCCTCGGGCTGGAGGCGACCGCGTTTATCCGCACCGACGACCGATTCGGCGACGCGAGCGTGGACTTCGAGACAACCGGTCAACTCGTCCGCGAGACGTTTGCGGCGATGCCCAAGGAGCAGATTGCCGTCGTGACCGGATTTATCGGCTCGACCGAGAGCGGCGTCACGACCACCTTGGGTCGGTCGGGTTCGGATTACACGGCCACGATTCTCGCCGAGGCCCTGGGCGCGAGTGCGTGCATCATCTGGACCGACGTGGCGGGCGTGTTCACCGCTGACCCACGACTCGTGCCGGAGGCCGTCCCGCTGGCTTGCCTGAGCTACCGCGAGGCCGCTGAGCTGGCGCACTTCGGCGCGAAGGTGCTCCACCCACGCACCATGCTTCCCGCCGAGCGCGCGGGCATTCCCATCCTCATCAAGAGCACGCTCGCCCCGGACCTGCCGGGCACGCGCATCTCCGACGAGACCGACGCCCTTGACCTTCGCGTCAAGGGCATCTCGTCCGTGCGCGACGTGGCCGTGGTGATGGTGGAGGGTGCCGGGATGAAAGCCGCTGTGGGCGTCAGCTCGAGGCTGTTCGGCGCGCTCTCGGCGCAGGGCATCAACGTCCGGATGGTGAGCCAGGCGTCGAGCGAGCAGAGCATCTGCATCGTAGTGGATGCTGCCGATGCGAACGCGGCCGTGACCGCCCTCGAGCTGGCGTTCGAGCGCGAGCTAGCGCGCGGCGACGTCCGGCGCGTCTACGCCATCCCGGACTGTGCCGTCGTCTCCGCCGTGGGCGAGGGCATGCGGCACCAACCCGGCTTGGCCGGACGCCTCTTCGCCACGCTCGGACGCGCAGGCGTCAACGTGCTGGCGATTGCCCAGGGCGCTGCCGAAACCAACATCTCGACCGTCGTGCGAGGAGCAGACGTTGCCGCTGCTCTCAGCGCGCTCCACGAGGCGTTCCCGATGCGCCGCACGCGCGTCCATGTCGTCGTGATCGGCACCGGGCTGGTAGGACGCCGGATGATTGAGATGCTGGCCGAGCACGCGCCGACCCTTATGGCCGACGACCGCATCCACCTCCGACTCGTCGGGCTAGCGAACTCGCGCAAGATGACGTGGGACACGAGCGGCCTCCGGCTCGAGAATGCGATTCCAGACCTGGAAAACAAGGGCGAGACTGCGGATCTCGATCAACTCGAGTCACGCCTACTGGCGCCCGGCCTGGAGCGCCGCATCGTAGTGGACGCGACCGCTTCGGAAGACGTGGCGCGGCGCTACGTGCGCTGGCTGGAGGCCGGCGTGGGCGTGGTGACGCCCAACAAAAAGGCCAACACGGTGGATATGGACTTCTACCGTCAGCTCCGCGCCGCTGCGGGCCGCCGCGAAGTCAGCTACCGCTACGAAACCACGGTGATGGCCGGGCTTCCGGTGGTGTTCACCCTTCGCGACCTGCTTCGCTCAGGGGACCGCATCCGTCACATCGAGGGCGTGTTCTCGGGCACGCTGGCCTTCCTCTTCAACCAGCTCGATGCCGGAGCCTCCTTCTCCGAGGCTGTCCGCGAGGCGAAGGCGCGGGGCTTCACCGAGCCCGATCCGCGCGACGACCTGATGGGCGAAGACGTGGCACGCAAGCTGCTCATCCTTGCCCGCGAGACCGGGCGCTCCGTGGAACGCGACGAGCTGGTGGTCGAATCCCTCGTGCCACCAGAACTCCAGGAGGCCTCCGCCAGCGCGTTCATGGAGGCCCTTCCAGACCTCGATGCAGAGTGGGCCACGTGTGTGGCCGAGGCGCACCAGCGCGGCGAGCGCCTCGCCTACGTCGGCCAGATCGACGACGAGGGGCTACGAGTTGGCGTGAAGTCGGTAGCGGTCGCCTCACCCTTTGGTGGCTCCAAGGGAACGGACAACGTGATCTTGATCCGGTCCGACCGCTACACCGAGACACCGCTGGTCGTCCAGGGCCCCGGCGCTGGTCCCGATGTGACCGCCGCAGGGCTCCTCGCCGACCTCATCAACGCCGCCGAGCTGATGCCTTGACCTCAGCTTTCACCCTTGTCATCCTGAGCGAATGGAGCCATAGCGAATGGAGCCGAAGGATCTCTGCTGAGCACAGCGCCAGCTCGAGGCTGGATCCCTCATGCAATCCTGAGATCCCTCGACTGCCGCCACGTCCTCCGCTCAAGAAGACATGACCAGAGGGTGTAGCCTACCTCCAAGCGTTTCTCGATCAACCTGTGACCTCTGACCGCATCACCGTCTTCGGCCCCGCGTCCCTGTCCAACCTCGGACCCGGGTTCGACGCCCTTGGCCTGTGTATCACTGGCCCCGGCGACCACATCGAGGCACGGGTCTCAGATACGTCGGGCGTCACGATCCACTCCGCCAGCTCGATCCCGACCGATCCTGCAAAGAACACCGCCGGGCGGGCAGCCCTCGACGTGCTCCGCCGCGCCGATGCCACAATCGGCCTCGAGCTGACGATCCACAAGGGCATCCCGCTCGGGTCTGGCATCGGTGGGTCTGCGGCGAGCGCCGTCGCCGCGGCATGGGCCGCCAACGAGGTGCTGGGCCGACCGTTCACGAAGCGCCAGCTCGTCGGCTCTGTGCTGGAGGGCGAGCATGCCGCCTCGCACCACTACCACGGCGACAACGTGCTCCCGGCACTGTTCGGTGGTCTCGTCCTGGTGTCGCCCTCGGACCCGACTGACTTCCGTCCGCTCGTTCTGGCGGATCCACCCGAGATCGTGATCGTGCTCCCGCGTGTGGAGGTGCTGACACGTCAGGCTCGCGCCGTGCTCCCAGCGACTGTCCTGCACGGCGACGCCTCGGCGCAGGCCGCCGAGTTGGCGTTCCTGCTCACCGCGCTTCGAGATGGTGACTGGGAGTCTGTGGGGCGCCATCTCATGCGCGACCGTCTCGCCGAGCCGCATCGTGCTCGCCTCGTCCCGGTCTACCAGACCATCCGCCAAGCCGCACTCGACGCCGGGAGCTGGGGCTGCGCGCTCACCGGCTCCGGCCCGGCGATGTTTGCGCTTCCCGGCGCCTCTGCGAGCGCGAAGGAGGTGCTGGATGCCATGCTGGCAGCCTCTCGAACTGGCGGCGTGGACGCGGACGGGTGGGTGGCGTCTGTCGATGTCGAGGGCGTCCGAGCCCTGGAGTCCCCTCACCCCGCCCCTCTCCCCCAAGGAGAGGGGACGTTGTAGAAACCGCTATGCCCTCTTCCCTCTTCATCAGCACGCGCGGCGCCAGCCCAACGGTGCCCTTCGCCACGGCGCTCCTCGATGGGCTGGCGCCCGACGGCGGCCTCTACGTCCCAACGCACATCCCACCGCTCGCATCCGGCTGGGAGCACGCCAGCTCGATGGCCGAGATCGGCGCGCATGTTCTCCGCCCCTGGCTGGCGAACGACTTCGGTACCGACCGGCTCGATGCCATCGTAGCCGATGCGCTCTCGTTCCCGATTCCGCTCGTCGGGCTGGCGGAAGACGGGTGGGATCAGATCTCGGTGCTGGAGCTGTTCCACGGCCCGACGCTCTCGTTCAAGGACGTAGGCGCCCGCACGATGGCTCGGCTCATGGCGGAAGTCCTCGACGAGCCAATCACAATTCTGGCGGCCACCTCGGGTGACACCGGCAGCGCCGTGGCCGACGGCTTCGCAGGCGTGGAGGGTGTTCGCGTGGTCTTGCTCTATCCGAAGGGCCAGGTGAGCGCCGTGCAAGAACGCCAGCTCGTCGTAGAACGCTCCGGCGTGCAGACGCTGGCCGTCGAGGGCACCTTCGACGACTGTCAGCGGCTCGTCAAGGCGGCGTTCCAGAGCCCGCCGAAGGGAGTGCGGCTGTCATCGGCCAACTCGATCAACATCGGGCGACTGCTTCCGCAGATGACCTACTATGCCTGGGCCCTCCGACAGCTGGAATCAGACGAATCCCCCATCGTGATTGTCCCGAGTGGCAACCTGGGGAACCTGACGGCGGGCGTCTTGATGCAGCTCTCAGGGCTCCCTATTCGCCACTTCGTGGCCGCTCACAACGCCAATGATGGCTTCCCGCGCTTTCTCACGGGTGGTCCACCGCCGGAAGGCATCTCCGTCCGTACGCTCTCCAACGCGATGGACGTGGGCACGCCCAGCAACGCCGAGCGCCTGACGCACCTCCTCGGCAGCGAATTGGCGACTCACATATCCGGCGACTCCATCGATGACGCCACGACGCTTGCCACCATGCGGACGGTCCACGAACACACAGGCTACGTTGCTGACCCGCACACGGCTGTTGGACTGACGGCAGCGCAGCGCCTCCGACAGCACGGCGAAACCGCTCCGCTGATCGTCCTGTCCACCGCTCACCCCGCCAAGTTTCCCGAGTCCGTCGAGCTGGCGATTGGAGAGACGCCGGAGTCGCCAGCCCGACTGGCGGCTCTGTGGGACGCTCCGACGCGTGTAGAAACCATCCCCGCCACACTGGATGCCCGAGTAGAGCGCCTGGCTCAGTAAAGGCCAACCGGGTCCACATCGATGTTGACGCGGTGGCCGGAAGCCACCTTTGTCCGTGCCTCTGCTGCGCGGACGGCCTTTGCCAGCGCGCTGGCAGGGAGGGTTCGAGGAGCCTTCAGGAGTGTGTGGACCCGCCAGAACCGCTTGATGCGATGAATAAGCGCAGGCACTGGCCCGAGCACCTGCACTCCGGCGAGATGCGAGCTGGCGGAGTGGAGCGCGTCGGTAAAGCGACGGGCGAGTGTCATCGTGCCCCCTTCGGTCGGCCCTTTGAACTCGAGGCCGATGAGCCGGCCGTAGGGCGGATATCCAAGCGCCGCGCGCTCCGCCAGCTCGTGGAGAGCGAAGCCTTCAAAGTCGTGGGCGAGGGCGAACTGGAGGGCGGGATGCTCCGGGTTGCGCGTCTGGAGAATGACCTCGCCCGGAAGGTCGTGGCGTCCGGCGCGGCCCGCTACCTGTGCGAGAAGCTGAAAAGTTCGCTCGGCGGCGCGGAAGTCGGGCAGCAGCATTCCGGTGTCGGCATTGACGACGCCCACGAGCGTGACGCGGGGGAAGTCGAGCCCTTTCGCGACCATCTGGGTGCCGAGCAGAATGTCGGCCTCGCCTCGGCCGAAGGCGTCTAGGATGCGGCGGTGGGCTCCTTTTCGGGTGGTCGTATCCAGGTCCATTCTCAGTACGCGTGCCCCAGGAAAGACCTCGGCGATCTCCTCCTCCACGCGCTGGGTTCCAGCGCCGAGTTGGCGAAGGTTGAAGGACCCACACGAGGGACACTTGGCCGGCTGGCGCTCGGAGAGTCCACAGTAGTGGCACCGGAGGTTGCGCGTCGGCTTGTGGACGGTGAGCGAAACGGCGCAATTGCGGCACATGGGTGTCCAACCGCAGTCCTCGCACGTCAGCACCGGTGCGTAGCCGCGTCGGTTCTGGAGCAGGATGGTCTGCTCATTGCGTTTCAGGCGCTCGGCCATCGCTTCGCGGAGATCATGTGCCAGCGCGCCCTTGAGGCGTTGGATCTCACGCTCTCTCGCCAGATCGACGATCCGAACCGGCGGCAGCGGCGCGGCAGGTCGGCCCTTGACTGGCACACGGTCGGGCATCTCGAGGCGCGTGTACTTGCCTGCCGTCGCGTTGGCGACCGACTCGAGCGAGGGGGTCGCACTGCCCAGCACACAGACCGCACCAGCCCGATGCGCTCGGAGGACAGCCACATCGCGGGCGTGGTAACGCGGGGCCGGATCGAACTGCTTGTAGCTGGCCTCGTGCTCCTCATCGACAACCACGAGACCGAGATCCTGGACCGGCGCGAAGATGGCACTGCGCGGGCCAATGACGATGGAATAGACACCGTCGCGGATGCGGTTCCACGCGTCGAGACGCTCGCCGGGGCTCATGCGGCTGTGGAGGACCGCCACGCGATCGCCAAAGTGAGCGCGGAAACGGCGGACGGTCTGCGGCGTCAGCGCGATCTCGGGCACCAGGACGATGGCCGACTGGCCTCGGTCCAGCGCGGCCCGCAGCGCGCGGAGGTACACCTCCGTCTTTCCACTTCCAGTCACGCCCTGGAGCAAGAACGTCTCGCGTCGCTGCGCCGTGATGGCGTCGGTGATCGCGTCAAGCGCGTGGACCTGGAACGGGTGCAATGCGAGGTCCGGCGGCGGCTCCGTCGGGATCTCGTCGAAGTCATCCACACGGCGCTCCACCTCAGCGTCGAAGGCCTCCACCAGCCCGCGCCCAATGAGGCTCTTGACGGTGGACGAGGACGCGCCCGAGTCGCGCAGCGCATCCGCCTGACGAACGGGTTCGTCGGCCTGCCGAAGCACATCCAGCAGCGCGAGCTGGCGGGCGCCTCGGACGGCCTCGTACTCGGGGCGGTCCAAGGCATCGTCGGCCAATCGCAGGTGCCGCTCCGTCTTGACGCGCGCCGTCCCGTCCTGAACCTCATCGTCGATGCGAAGCGCGCCCGCCGCCTCGAGCTGGCGAAGGAGCGCCTGCGGGACCGTCTTGCGACCGAGTACAGTGGCGATTTTCGCCACTGGCATTCCAGAACCGTTGACCTCCGCCAGTGCGTCGAGGATGGTGGCGCCCCTCGGGTCTCCAGTCCAGCTCTCTGCTCCCGCCAGCCCATGGACCACACGCCGTGTCTCCACCTCGGTGCCACTCGGCAGCGCTGCCTTGATGGCTTCGCCCCAGGCGCAGAGCGTGTAGTCGGCCACCCAGCGCGTCAGCTCGAGCAACTCCGGCGTGAGCGCGGGACGAGCGTCAAGCACATCCAGAAGCGGCTTCAGCGTTCGAGCTGGCGAAGACTCGCCGTCGGTGCGCTCCACGATGACGCCGGTCAGCGCGCGGCGCCCGAACGACACCAGCACGCGGGCGCCGGGTACGGCCTCGCTCGCCAGCTCGTCCGGCACGCGGTACGTGTAGACGCCCTCGACAGGGGTAAGCGGGACAACCTGGGCGAGCGCGGGCATGGCGCCAAGCTACCGAGACGCCAACGCGAGCTGGCGTGTCTGCGGCCCGAGGCGGTGATGGAGTACGTGCGGAGCAAGAGGCCGCAGTGCCTGCGCTCGGGAAAGCCTCTGCTGCTTCGGCTGGCGGACGTGCAAGCGTGGGCGGAACGGTACCCGAACGAATTGGCGAGAGCGGACGGATGGGCGCCCGAGTGGATGTCCCGACGCGTACGGCCGAGCCACGTTGACGGACTGGACATCCTGCGAACGCCCGGAAGTACTGCACGGCATGCGGCCGGGGGCCGTCTGGAACGTCCGCCCCGAGCAGAGGCGTCGGGTGTGGCGCCTGCGGATCAGATGCCGAGCCCGTCGTCGAGGCCGTCCCTACCCGGGCCCTGCGGGCGGGCCCGCCTGCTACGGGACCGTGATGGTGACCTCGAACTCGTCGCGCACCCAGAAGTAGCCGTAGGCCGGTCGCGAGAGATCCGAGAGGTTGCCGACGTTGCCGCGGATGTCGGCCGGAGGCACATCGAAGGCGCCGGGGCTGCCCGCGGCCTGCTGGAGGAGCAGGTCGAAGAAGGCGAGCGCCTGCGGTGTCGCAGAGGACTGGCGGACGACCACCGTCTCACCGGGCTGGAAGGCAACCTCTGGGTTCGGGCTGTAGCCCGTGACGGTCTGGCCATCGAAGAGGTCGTCATCGGAAATCAGTGTGGGGATGCGGCGGACCTGCTCCGGCAGCCGAGAGTCGCCGTCCACGAAGGTTTGCCAGCGGTAGCCATCGCCCGCTCCGGCGGGATCGCGGAAGTCCAGGCGGACGCGGAAGCCGTCCTCTGCGTCAGGGCCCTGGCCTTCCTGAAAGATGAGGTAGAGCGAGTCAATCTCCGCGACCTCGCGGAGGGTTTCTGTGGCCCGGTAGCGCACGCCGTCCGCCTCGATGTCCAGCGTGTACGTTCGGCCAATGGACGTCGCGAGGGCCTCGGTGCGGTAGAGGCCGGGCGTGGCCTCCACGAGGGACACCCTGGTGCCGAGATCGTCAGAGATCGTCACCGTCGCGCCCTGCACGGGCGGGGGCTCCGCGCCCGCGAAGTAGTCGCTGGTGGTGGTCAGGCGCACGGTCTGAACCGTCGCACTGTGAACGACGCCGCCCTCCACGACGACCCGGGGCGGCAGGCCATCGTCGAGATCAACCACGATGACGTCCTCGCAGCCAGTGAGCGCGAGTGCGGCGAGCGCCAGGGAGAGAATGCGTGCGAAGGGCATGGCTAGAACGAGAGGTTGTAGGCGATCCCCGGCACGATGCCGAAGATGGAGGTGCGGATGGCCTCGGTCTGGAGTGGGTCCACCTCGGACTGGCGGAAGGTGACCGAGGAGGCGTTTTTCCGGTTGTAGAGGTTGTAGACGCTCATCACCAGTTCGCCGCGGCCAACCTGCCATGCCGCCGCTACGTCGAGCCGGTGGTAGAGGGGCAGCCGGGCGGCGTTGCGCTCGCCGTACTCCGCCACCACGGCGCCCTCGTAGGTGTAGCGCGCCACGGGGTAGGTCGTCGGGCTGCCGCTTGTAAGGACAAAGTTGCCTGAGAGCGAGAGCCGAGGCGAGAGCTGGTAGACGCCCGTGAGTGAGAGGTTATGGGGGCGATCCTGAGGGGCGGGGTACCACTCCCCATTGTTGATTCCGGGGTCGCCGAGGCCGAGACCCGCCACGCGCCGCTCGGAGCGCGACCACGTGTAGCTCCCGAAGCCCGAGAATCGCCCGGCCGTCTTTTCGAGCAGCATCTCCACGCCGTAGGCGCGGCCCTCGCCCGGCAGAAGCTCTGTCTCCAGGCGGTCGTTGAGGGTCAGGTCGGCGCCGTCCACGTAGTCCACGAGTCCATCTAGGCTTCGGGCGTACGCCTCCACAGACAGTTCCACGGCGCCGGTCCCGCTGCCGAATCGGTGGGCCCCGCCGATGGCGATCTGGTTGGCCGTCTGGGCCTCCACGTATTCGCCTGCCAGTTCCCAGACGTCGAGGGGTGTTGGGGATGTGGAGTTGGTGACGAGCTGGAGGTTCTGGCGCGTCCGCTCGAAACCGAGCTTGAGGGACGTCCGGTCCGCGAGGCGGTAGCGCACGGCCACCCGGGGCTCCAGCCCGCCGAACGAGGCAATCCGGTCACCGGAATTGTAGGTGGTGCTGTCCACGACGGTGCCAGGCTCGTAGCGGCCCGTCAGCGCATCGTAGACGACCGGCGCGTCGTCTTCGTAGAGATAGACAGTGGACGGGCCAGTCCGCACGAATCCGGAGAGCCGGTTGCCGAGGCGGATAGAGAGCCGGTCGGTGACGGCGCGCTCGCCTCCGAAGAAGACAGCAGCCTCGGTGCCGGTCTGCTCCGAGAGCTGAAGTGGGAGGAGAAACCCGCCCTCCCCAGGATCGACCGTCCCGGGATTGACCGAGTATTGCGTCCCGACGAATCCCACTTCGATGGGAGATCGGCTCCCGCCGGGGTCGATGTCGTAGATCGCGGAGGCCTCGAACTGATCCGAGCGGATGTTGGAGGTCCAATCGAAGGTCTGGGTTTCCTCCAGCACCTCCAGCGTGAAGGTGTAGTCCGAGGTCGAAACGCCCACGGAGGTCGCCAGCCGGTCGGTGGTGCGGGTCCATCGCGCGGAGCCCGCTGTGTTGCCCCATCGTGTCCCGAACGTGTCGCCGATGCGGAGCCGGTCGCGGCCGGAGTAGCCGGAGAGCGTGATCCGGTTCCGGTCGTTCAGTCGGAGGTCCGTGCGGCCGTTGAGATCGTAGAAATAGGCAATGTTCTGGTTGAGCGAGGAGTCCGGCGAGAGCGCGAGGAAGGCGTCGGCGTAGGAGCGCCTCGCGCCGACGAGGAACGTGCCTGCGCCGCCGGGCAGCGGCCCGTCCAGCACGCCTCGGCTAGAGAGCAGTCCAATGCCACCGCGCCCGCGGACCCGGTCCGTCTCGCCTGTCCGCTGGTCCACCTCAAGAACGGACGAGAGCCGCCCGCCATAGCGCGACGGCAGGCCGCCCTTGTAGAGCGTCGCGGAGGAGACCACATCCGGGTTGAAGACGGAGAAGAAGCCGAAGACGTGGGACGGGTTGTGGAGCGGCGTGCCGTCCAGCAGCACGAGATTCTGGTCGGCCCCGCCGCCGCGCACGAAGAAGCCGGAGCTGGATTCCGAACCCTGGCTCACGCCGGGCAGCAGTTGGAGCGCGCGGACGGGATCGGCCTCGCCAAGCACGAGCGGGAGCCGCTGGATGTCCGCCGCGTCGATCCGCGAGACGCCCATCTCCACGTCGTCGACGCGGTCGATCTCGTCGCCCTGCACCACGATCTCCCCGATGGCCTCGGTGTCAGGCTCCAACCCGATCTCGATGTCCGACGACGGCGCGGTGACGAGGAGGGAATCGGTGCGGTAGCCCACGAAGCGGACGGTCAGCGTGTGCTCGCCATCGGGGAGGTCAAACTGGAAGGCGCCGTCGAGGTCGGTGGCGGCGCCGAGGAGGCGCCCGTCCACGGCCGTGGAGACGGTTGCGCCGATGAGGGGCTCGTCGGTGTCGCCATCGCGGACGGTGCCGCTGACCTGCGCCGAGGCGGGCACAGCCAGGGAGGCGAGCGCGAGGACGAGAAGGGAACGGAGAGACATGCGAGCGGAGACGGTACGAGGGGTTCGATCCCCCTGCGCGCCGCCTCATTCCATCGCGACCTTTTTTTCTGCGCGACGGAATGAAGTGAGCGGCTGGCGGGTCAAACCGTCGTGACCGTTCGTTCCCCGCCCGTCTCTCGCCGCCGTTCCTCCGGCCGCCGCCTGTCCCCCATGCCTCCCGCCTCGGCCTCGCCTTCGGACGAGGCGCTCGTGATTCGGACCCTCGCCGGGGATGCCGCGGCCTTTCGTACGCTCGTTGAGCGCTACGAGGGGCAGGTGGCCGCGACCGTCATCGGGATGCTAGGACCGGGCGCGGATGCTGAGGACGTGGGTCAGGAGACGTTCGTGCGGCTCTACGAGTCGCTCGGCCGCTTTCGCGGCGACGCGGCCCTCGGCACGTACCTCACGCGCATCGCCATCAACCAATGTTTGAAGCACCTTCGCCGGAAGCAGTCGTGGATGCGACGGTTCGTCGGCGAGAGCCAATTGGCGGCCCCGCTTCCCGACCGGCCCGATCCCAACGCGCCCGACCTCAGCGAGCGAGACCGCGACGCGCTCGTGCAGCGCGCGGTGCAAGCACTACCCGCCAAGCACCGGTCGGTTGTGGTGCTCCGTATGCTCCGCGAGCTCTCGACGAACGAGACCGCCGAGGTACTCGGGGTGCCGCCGGGCACGGTGATGTCGCGATTGTCCCGCGCGCTGGCGTCCCTCCGCGGTCCGCTGGCCACCCTCGCCCCGCCTGCCTCGTGACCCGTTGATTCCCCCGCTCATGTCTGTCCCCCTCGACCGTCTCTACAGCCTCTCGCGCGGCGAGCTGCCGCCCGACGAGGCCGATGCCCTCCGCCGCCAGTTGGACGCGGACCCCGCGCTCCGCGCCGAGTACGAGCGGATCTCGGCCTTTGGCGACCGTGTGGCCGCCAGCCGTGCACCCTCGTTCGGTCCATACTTCGCGGACCGAGTCTTGGCCCGCGTGGAAGCGCCCACACACGACAGCACTGAGGCCTCGTTCGCGGATGCGCTGCGGAGCGTCTTCCTGCGGGTCGCCGTGGCGTGTTTGGGCGCCATCGCGGTAC
Organism: Bacteroidota bacterium; assembly: GCA_039815415.1. Lineage (GTDB taxonomy): Bacteria > Bacteroidota > Rhodothermia > Rhodothermales > Rubricoccaceae > JBCBZH01. The sequence continues at coordinate 5,044 of JBCBZH010000015.1, read as the reverse complement.
TGTCGTTTGTGGCGGAGCGCGAGGCGGCACCGTACGGAGAATCGTTCGTGGCGTCGGCGCTGGGGCTTCCACCTACCCGCGTGGAGACGCTCTTCTTGCTGGACGCCCCGCCCCTCGGCCCTGCCGAGGCGGACATCCCCACCGCCCAATGACCGATGCTCTCCCTCCCGTGAGTCCTCGCCGACGGTGGTACCGCCGGCCGGTCGTGATCGTGATCGGCTCGGTGCTCCTCGGCATGGTCCTCGGCGCGCTGCTAACCGGCCTCTTCGTCCGGCACCGCCTGCTGACGGTTCAGTCCATGTTCCAGGAAGAGGGCTTCGAGGCCGTCTTCTTCGAGGCAGTGAACCCCACAGAGGCACAGCGCGAGGCCATCCGGCCCATCCTCTCGGACGCGTTCGAGGCCGCGATCTCCAACGCAGTTGAGTTCCGCGGCCGGATGCAGACCCACGCGGACACCACGCTAGAGGCACTCGACGAACACCTCGACGACGGGCAGATGGAGCGTGCCCGGTTCCTCCTGAAGGTGATCCCGGACAATCAGATGCAGCGGCGTCTGGAGTCGGCGCCAGAGGAGGTACGGGAGGCCTTCGCGGAGTAAGCCCTCACTGAGTCATAGGGCCCTCGTGTATTCCCGGTTGGCGTCGGCTGGCAGACGTGCAGGCGTGGGCGAAGCGGTACCCGAACGAGCTGGCGGACCTTGTCGAGCGAGAGCTTCCGCTAGACGCCCTCCACAAGGGTGAGCGGGGCGACCAGGACGAGCGGGAGCATTCAGAAGAGAGGGATCTGAAAGGGTACGGGATGAACGAGGAATGCAGGACCAGTCAGAGTCTGCGCATCCCTCCATGCCTCACATCTCTCAATCCCTCATCTCAGACACAGACGCCCGGCCCCCATTCTTGGTGACCCCGTCCGGGCCAGCAGCGCGTCTGCCGCTGCGCCGCGACGGCGCTCCAGTAGCCCTGCTCGCCCTCGGCGTACTCGAGGCGGAAGCGCTCATCACGCACCGAGTCGTCCGCCAGCCCGAGCATGGTCACCAGAACGGTCGCGGTAGAGCCCGACTGACTGAGGACCTCAACGATCACCTGCGTGCCCTCATCTTCTGTCGAGAACGCGGCGAAGGCCGCCGTTTCAGGGTCCTCTCCCGCCACGCCGCCAATCACGTCGAGCACGTCGGTGGCGTCGGCCCAGGAGATGACGCTGGACGACGAGCTGGCGCTGCCCGAGCCGCTGCCCACCGGCGCGAGCGAGGCGAAGATCGGCCCCGCCTCTTCCAATGACATCGGGCGGCAGCTTCCGACCGTTGCGCTCACGAACGACACGAACATCCCGTCTACGTCCACAAACTCCGAGATGACTGTGCCTGCGCCCCAATTCTGCGCACTCGTCGCATCCGGGTCGTCGGACGCCTTGTAGATGCGCGAGGGCTGGCCGATGGCGCCAATGGTTACGTCCATCTGAACGATGGGGTACCCCGGACCGCCGATACCGTCCGTGGTACCGTTGACCTCAAAGCAAGAGCCGTCCGGCCGACGGTAGGAAATCGAATACCCCGCTCCGTACTCGGTCCGGCTGGCCTGGAACCGATCCACCGTGAAATCCTCCACCCGGCGCGGCACCAGAACCGTCGCGCCGAGTTGGTCGAGCTGGCGAACCTGATCGGTCGTCAGCCCGCCGATGGGTCCCTGGATGGGGTCGGGATCGACATCCTGGTATGCAGGCGGCGATCCGGCGCAGGCGGCAAGCGTGAGGGCAAGAGCGGTCAGAAAGACAAGACGAGGCATGGACTCAGGCGAAGCGAGGAGCGGTCGAACGAAGGGCCTGGACGTTGGCGGCGACATCGCCCCGGAAGACGGCGCTGCCCGCCACCAGCACATCCGCCCCGGCGGCCACCAGCTCATCGGCATTGGCAGGGGTTACGCCGCCGTCGACCTCAATGAGCGCCGGGCTGCGGAGGCCCTGCAGCAACGACTTCGTGCGGCGAACCTTGTACGTCGAGCTGGCGATGAACGACTGGCCGCCGAAGCCGGGATTCACGGACATGATGAGCACGAGGTCCAGGTCCGGCGCTATCTCCTCCAGCGTCACGATGGGCGTGGCGGGGTTCAGGGCAACGCCAGCCCGACAGCCGAGCGCCTGGATGGCCTGGACGGTCCGGTGCAGGTGCGGGCACGCCTCCTGGTGGACCGTAATGAGCGCCGCACCCGCCTCAGCGAAGTCCTCGAGATAGCGGTCTGGGTTCTCGATCATCAGGTGCACATCAAGCGGAGCGCCGGTCTCGTTCGCCAGCTCGCGGAGGCCGCGCATCACGGGCGCGCCAAACGAGATGTTGGGCACGAAGTGGCCGTCCATCACATCGATGTGGAGCCAGTCGGCCCCGGCGTCGAGCGCTTCGCGGGTGTGGGCTTCGAGACGACCGAAGTCGGCGGCGAGGACGGAGGGGGCGAGGATCATCGAGCTGGCGAGGGGCGACGCCGAAAGGTGCGGACGGTCCTGCCCGAGTGCAACCGGTCTCGATGCGGGATCGCCCCTCAAGAGATAAGGGCGGGAGCCGCTCTCAGCTCCCGCCCCACGGGTCAGTCGTGTCAGGTCGTTTCACAGCGCACCTGACAGAAGGACAACTGAGGCTACTGCCGCCACGGAGGCGAGCGCGGCCACGACGGCGACGCGCACCGGCTTGTCCTGCATCGGGGGTGTTCTGAACACGGATGAAGTGGGCGCCGAGCGAACTCGACGCGGCCCAGGGGTCATCATGCCGTACGGTGGAGGAGGGGTTACTCGGAGCGCCATAGGTGTGGGAGGAGAGACAATCTCTCCGGCTGATTCGAGGGGGCTCGGGATATCGGTGTCCCGAGGCGCCCTTCAACGTCCAGGCCTCTGTTTCGTCCGTACTAATTCCAACTGAAAGCGCTTGCACCACAACTTCTTAACATCGAAGCGCTTCCAAATCGGCCTACGGAATCCCTTGAGCTGATGAGGAAGCGGTTCCGACCTCACTCCCATCCAGGGTCGCTCGTCCAGAGCGACACGTCATCCACGAAGGCCTCGTTCGTAGCCGTCTGGCTTCCGTTCGTCATGATCCCGATCTGCATCTGCGAGTACACGGCGTCGGCGCGCGGCAGAGTGATGCCGGTCTCGTTCGCCAGCTCGACGTGCAACCTCCCACGGTGTGGCTAGCCGACATCCATTCCGAGACGACGACACGTGGTAGCGGCACACCTCACTTCGCTACCAACCGGTACGTGTGCTCGTTCGGCATCGGCTAGCAGGAGAACAAGACGCTGCAGGCGCTTGCCGTCAGCAAGTCGAATCTGCTGAGCTCGGAACTGAGCCCTCTGGTCGAACTGGCGTCCATCGGGGCAGACGATCCTGACAGATGCCTCGAACGACTGGAAGCCGTCGAGAAGTCGAAGATCTGGCACCAACGCGAGGCCTCGACCGGAGATCTGAAAGCGCTCCTCCACGATAAACAGCGTCCGCAGGTCTGCTGAGGGATCGTTGCCAGTCTTGTACATCGTCTGTCGAGCTGGCGATTAGGTGGGAATGAGCCCCTGCTGACGAGCGTACGCGAACACCCCGCCGGCCTCCAGAATTCCCGCCACATCGCCCAGCGGCTGGAGCGCCCAGCTCTCGCCCGTGGCGTGGTTGGTGAAGGTCCCTGCCCGCGTGTCGATCTCGACCTCGTCGCCGGTCTTGACCTTGTCGTTCAGCGTTTCCGCCGTCTCGAAGGGTGCCAGGAAGCCTCCATCGACGGCATTGCGGTAGAAGATGCGCGCGTAGCTCTCGGCCACCACGGCTTCGATACCCGCCTCCCTCAGCGCGAACGGCGCGTGCTCGCGCGAGGACCCGCACCCGAAGTTGCCCCCGCCCACGATGACCGTGTACGGGCTGGCGAACTCGCCCTCCTCCACGAACGGCACGTTCCCCTCAGGCAAGCCAGCCTGCTCAGGTGGCACGGACGACAGCGCGTATTTCCCATACAGCTTGCGCTCCTCAGGATCCGTCAGGCTGTAGACGAGGTGCTGCGCCGGGATGATCTGGTCGGTGTCGATGTGGTCGCCCAGCACGTAGGCGAGGCCGCGGAGGATTGGCTTCATGGAGGGATGGGGAATGCAGGGATGAATGGGGTACGGGAATGCGGAGGCCATCTGGGAGAGATCTGCTCATCCCTCAATGCCTCTATCCCTCCACCATCACGTCGCGTGGATCGGTGATGACGCCGGAGAGCGCGCTGGCGGCGGTGGTGAGCGCGCTGGCGAGATAGACGGACGACTGCTTGGAGCCCATCCGACCGGGGTAGTTGCGGTTGGTGGTCGAGATCACGACCTCATCGCCGTGCGTGCGACCGAACGTATCGACCGGCCCGCCGAGACAAGCCGCACACGAAGAGAGCCCCACCTTGCAGCCGGAGCGCTCGAAGATGTCGGCCAGCGTGTCGCCCTCGACCGTCTCCGTCCAGAGCGCCTTGCGCACGTCCGTGGTGGCCGGGACGATGTAGGTCTCCACGCGCACTTCGTGGCCGCGCAGGATGCGTGCGGCGGCGACAAAATCTTCCAGCTTACCGCCCGTGCAGGACCCGATGTAGGCACGGTCCAGCTTCGTGCCTGCCACCTCGCTCACGGGCGCCTTGTTGTCCGGCGCGTGCGGCTTCGCCACCACGGGCTCCATCACGCTGACGTCGTACACGCGCTCAGAGTGGTAGCGGGCGTCGGGGGCCGAGTAGACCGGCGTGAAGTCGCGATCGGTGCGGGCACGCGTGTACTCCATCGTCAGCTCGTCGGGCTGAATAATGCCATTCTTGCCGCCGGCCTCAATCGCCATGTTGCAGAGGGTCATCCGCTCCTCGACCGAGAGGTCGTAGACGGCTTGCCCGTCGAACTCCATCGCGCGGTAGGTCGCGCCGTCGGTGCCAATGTCCCCGATGACGGCCAGGATCAGGTCTTTCGCCACCAGGTAGGGTGGCAGCTCGCCTTCGAACACGAACCGCATCGTCTCTGGCACCTTCACCCAGATCTTGCCTGTGCCCAGGATCAGCGCCGCGTCCGTG
>JBCBZH010000227.1:0-7419 GCA_039815415.1 Bacteroidota bacterium | reverse complement strand
GTCGAAGATCTCAGCGCCGGAGTTGACATAAGTGCCAATCGGGAAAGGCGTTGCAGCAGCGGCATTCGTCAGGTCGTTCTCGAGTCCATCGGGACCGCTGAATGCCCAATTCCCCAAGACGAACGTGGTGCCATCCTGTCCTGTGCCACTGACGCGGTACGCCCAACCATTGGTGTACTCCCAAGGCTCGTTCGTGCCATCTACAGAGATCTCACCGAAGACATCAACGACGACTTCAGCCCCAGAAAAGGCCCCGGTGGCATCATAAAAAAGCTCGACAGCGTCATCCCCGTTAACAGCGAAATCGCCATAGATATCGGCATCGAAGCCGAAGAACTCCATGAAGCGAACCTGGCCGTCATTGGTCACCGTTCCATCGTCAGCGACGTAGACAAAGTCACCAGCGTCATAGGTGCCTGTCAGCAACTGCTCGACGTCGTCTGTACCCCCACCGTTGTTGGCGACGCCAAGCGCGTACGTACTTAGGTCGGTACCATTGGAGACGATGTAGAGCTCTACAGCTTTCGGCAATCCGCCGCCAAGGTCTGCATCGATTACCCCTGTGATGATAACGTCAGACTGGGCTTGGGCAGATGGAAAGATCAGCAACGCCAGCGCGCTGGCGAGAAACAAACGGGTCATGGGTGGGGAGAGTCGTAGGGAGAGAGAGCCCTCAATAGAAGGGCAGAGCGTCCAAGCGATCTAGTCTTCGCGGCGGTCGCGAAGCTTCTTCGCGGCGTAGCCAGCACCCGCCAGCGCGAGGAGGCCAAGTCCACCGTCGAGGGGAACCGGTGTCGGCGTGCCAGGGAGCCCTGGGCCATCCACAGCTTCCACAGCCGGGCCATTGGATTCGTACGGGTTGGACGACGACGGCGTAGCCCATGTGGGCACGTCCTGAACCACGTTCGGGGTGTCCTCAGCCAGCGCGACAGGAGCGATGAGGACAGCAGCGAGGAGCGTAAGCGAGAAACGCATGGGGAGAGAGGAAGTAGGGAGGTCCCTAACATCCGAACACCCGTGCGAAAGCGCAAGCGTTCCCCCAATCGTCACACAAGCAAAATCGCCTCCAGAAACGCTAGGGCTGCAACCACTTATTCCGGATGCCCGATCACCAGCTCGAGGATCTGAGCTTGCACCTGCCGCTGGATGCGAAGTCGCTCCAGCTCCACCTGGGCTTCCACGGCCCGGGACCGCAGTTGGGCCACCGTCTGGAGCGTGGTGGCTCCCGCCGCAAACCTCGCCAGCTCGGCGTCTAGAGCCGCCGCGGCGGCGCGCTGACGAACGGCCGCAACCTCGGCTTGCGCGGCAAGCGATTCGAGGTCCGTCACCGTGTCTTGAATCTCGAACACGATGGTACGGCGCACCGTCTCTGCCTCCACATCCACGCGCGTCGCGCGCGCCTCGGCCTGGCGGATGCGGCTACGTGTAGCGCCCCGGTCCATCAGCGGCAGCGAGACCGACAGCCCCAGCGACCCGCTGCGGTTGTCGCCGAGCTGGCCGGGAATGCCCGTGTCGGTGTTGGCACTTGTGTAGCTGGTCCCCATGCCGCCGGTGAGCGTCACCTGAGGAAGTCGCCCCGACCGTGCCGCTCTCCGATCTGCTCGGACGGCGAGCTGCGCTGCCTCGGCGGCTTGCACATCGGGTCGGGAGGCCAGTGCACGGGTCACCAGCTCGTCCACAGGGGACACGGCCTCATCCGCACCCGTTTCTGGCAATGGGAACGCATAGCTCTCCATGGGCGAGAGCCCCAGAATCTGGATGAGCTGCGCGGCGGCCCGGTCGCGCTGGCGCGCGGCCTGCAGACCCGCCCCTTGAGCCGCCGCCACGCGCTCGCGCTGCTGTTCGATCTCAAAGGCGGGGCGTGCGCCGTACTCCACCTGAGCTTCCACTTCGGTGAGGAGTTGGCGCTCTGCCTCCTCGTTCGCCTCCGCGATGGATTGGAGGGCCTCCGCTTCAGCGACGGCGAGGTAGCCTGCGAGAACCGCTTGCGCGGCATCTTGCCCAGCCCGGACGCGCGTCAACTCGGCGGCGCGCAACGACGCCTCAGCGGACCGACGCTGCGCCCGGCGCTCGAATCCGTCGAACACGATGTAGCGAGCGAACAGCCCCGCGTCTACCGACTCGACCGTCGCCTGAGTGAGCCCGCCTGTCGTCTGGTCGAACGCCAGCCCGTAGCGCTGGCCTCCACCCATCGAGAGCGACAGGCTTGGCCAGCGACTGTCCTCCACGGCAGCGAGTGTAGCATTTGCAGAGGCCACCTGTGCCGATGCGCTCAATACCGGAAGCGACTCGGCACGCGCCTGCTGAAGGGCCTCAGCCAAGGGAACGACGGTTTGCGCCTCGCTCGAGCTGGCGAGGCCGAGGCCAAGGACGAGGACCAACGTTGTGCGACGCATCATGACGAGATCGGCGTATCGGAGACAATGCGGCCGTCGAGCAGCTCCACCGTGCGGTGGCCGCGCTCAGCCCACCGTTCGGAATGCGTGACGTGGAGGATGGTCACGCCCTCGGCGTGAACCTCCGCCAGCGCGTCCATCACGCGCTCGCCCTGCGAGGAGTGGAGGTTGCCGGTCGGCTCATCGGCCAGAAGCAAGCGCGGACGCATCGCAAGCGCCCGCGAAACCCCGACGAGTTGCTGCTGTCCGCCCGACAGTTCCGTCGGGTAGCGATCGGCCTTGGCCGCCAGCTCGAAGCGCTCCAACACCTGCGATACGCGCTGGCGGCGCTCATCGGTCTTGAGTCCCTTGTAGCGCAGTGGCTCCTCGATGTTTTCGGCCACCGTTAGGTCGTCGATCAGGTGATACGCCTGAAACACGAACGCGATGGTGTCGCGAGCCAGCGTGGTGCGCTGCTTGGCCGAGAGCCGGGTGGTGTCGTTCCCATTGAGGATGTACGTCCCGGATGTCGGGAGATCCAAGAGCCCCAGCACGTGAAGCAGCGTGGACTTGCCTGACCCAGATGGGCCGACGAGCGTGACGAACTCGCCGGCCCGCACATCCAGGTCGATACCGTGGAGCACGGTTTCTCGGCGGAAGCGAGAGCCGATGGTTTGCGTGAGGTCGCGGACGTGAAGAAGCGGGGTGTCAGACACAGGCGTCGAGCTGGCGATGGGGGGACACACGCTCGAACTCCAAGAGACGTGCCGGGCCCCTCCCCTGCCATGGATTGCATCAGGGGACGCCCCGAGCGTGCGCTGGCGCCCGCAGGTGTGCGCTAGCGCACAGTCGCCTGCGCCTCCCGGCGAAACCGCTCGGCCACGGGTGGCAGGTCCTCCGCGCGCCAGACGAGGCTCAGCGCGGTCGTGGCCGTCTGCCCGGGCGAGAGGTCTGCCAGCGGCCGAGCCACCACGCCGCGGGCGTGCTGCCCCACAGACGCCGGCGCCAGGGTGATCCCCAGGCCCGCTGCCACCAGCGCGATCAGAGTGGCCATTGGCTCGGCTTCTTCGGCGATGGATGGGACAAAGCCTGCCGACGCGCACAGGGCATAGATCGACTCGAGGTAGCCCCGCGCGTTTTCCCTCAGAGGCAACACGAAGGGCTCTGTCGCCAGCTCGAGAAGCGGAATCGAAGTGTGTGAGGCCAGCCGATGGCCGAGGGGCATCACCACGACCAGCGGCTCCGCCTCGAGATCTTCCACCACCAGACCATCCGTGTGCGCGAAGGGGCCGCGCGAAATGCCGAAGTCGATCTCGCGGGCCCGCAGCGCGTCCAGAATCTCATCGGGGAAGCGCTCCACCAGATGCACCGTCGCGTCTGTCGCGTCGGCGCGGAAGGCACTGAGCAGGCGAGGCAAGAGGTCCACCGCCGCCGAGCTGACGAACCCGAGCCGAAGCGTTCCGGCCTTCCCTTCGGCTGCAGCTTTCGCTGCGTTGCGTGCGCGAACCGTCCAGCGGAGCACCTCGCGCGCATCGCGCAGGAAGGCGCGGCCTGCAGCTGTCAGTTGCGCCTGGCGCTGGGTCCGGTCGAGAAGCTGAACACCCAGATCTGCCTCGAGACGCTGGATCTGCCGGGACAGCGCCGACTGCGACAGGTGTACGCGTGTCGCCGCTCGCCCGAAGTGCTGTTCTTCGGCCACGGCGACGAAACATTCGAGCTGGCGAATCTCCATATGGCTCATGCACACGATGCATCTTGACGTGCAAAATATGCACAACGGTCACCATTCTCACTGGATCGAAGTAGCCTCCCGCATCTCGACGCCACACCCTCATCCTCTCATGCACTCCTCCACTCTCCAGATCGGGCTGGCAGCCGCCCTCCTGCTGTTCACGGCCTGCTCGCCTCGCGCCATCAGTCAGAGCACCCCACCACGCCAGCTCGACATGACACAGGAAACCGTCTCCTGGGATGACGGCATCGAGGTGACGTTCGACCGAGGCCTCTTCAATCTTCCAGCCAACCGTCGAACACGATCCGCGGCGACGATCCCCGTCGAGGTCGTGCGATTCACTCGCGATGCAAACGCGCCGCGAGGCATCCCCCCGGTGGTCTACCTGCAGGGCGGCCCCGGCTACGGCTCCATCTATGAGTTCCTGGACGACTCGCGCTTCTACACCCGAACCCTTCAGCCGTTGCTCGGTCTTACGGACGTGATTCTGGTGGGCCAGAGAGGGTTCGGCCCTAGCGCGATGCCCTGCGACGACCGCGAGCCCCTCTCCCTCTCGGAATCGTTCGATGACACGCTGCGGGAGCAGGCCTGGCAGCGCGGCCTGGAACGCTGCCGCCAGACGTGGGAGGCTGCAGGCCGGGATCTCGATGGTATCAACGTGGTCGAGGCCGCTGCGGATGTCGCGGACGCGGTGCGAGCGCTCGGGTACAGTCAGGTCCAGCTCTACGGCATGAGCTTCGGCTCCCATCACGGGATCGCCATTCTCCAGAACCACCCGGAGCTGGTGGCACGCGCCACACTCGGCGCTCTGGAGGGGCCGGACCATACGGTTGACTCACCCGATGGATTACTGAATGGACTGACCGCCATCGCCGCTGCAGCCGAGGCCTCTCCCGCTCTGCGTGCTCTCATCCCACCGGAAGGTCTTCTCGAGGCCTACCAGAACCTGATACATCGCGCTGACGCATCGCCCATCATTGTGGAAACCCGCCACCCGGACACCGATGAGCCCATCACTCTCCGGCTCGATGGAGACGACTTCCGCGAACTATCCGGGGGTGTCACACGCGGCCTCAAGTTCCGGTTCATCATGCCCGCATGGCCTCTGGATCTCCTCGCCATACTCAACGGCGACTACGAATCCGCTGCTCGGCGCATCTTCCGTCTCAACACCTCTACTGGCCTTGATGCTGCCGCCGGATACGCCTACGACTGCGCCTCCGGAATCAGTCGCGAGCGACGTGCTCTGTATGGTCAGTCCACGGCCATCGATATGGTCGGGAACACCTGGCATGAGCACGAAACGGACTGCGCGGCCTGGGGTGTGGATCTCGGCGAGGGCTTTCGAGCGGGCACAGACATCGATGTGCCGACTGTGCTGCTTCACGGCACGTGGGACATGAACACGCCCTTTACGAACGCACAGGACCTGCGACCGGTATTCCAGAACCACCACTTCGTCGCCATCGAGGGTGGATCGCATGGCGCCGTCCGAGAAGCCTCGCAGGCCATCGATGGGTTTAGCGATGCGCTGTTGCGCTGGTACGCCACCGGCGACTGGAGCCAGCTCCCGGAGCGCGTCGAGCTGCCGCCCTTGGAGTGGGAGGCCCCCGAGTAGCCGCACCCTGCCACAACAGCGCGTTCAGAGAGACAACGTCCCCAGCTCGATGGGCCGCCTCGAGCTGGGGAACTCCCGAGCGCTTCTCCTCGTGACGAGCCTCATCGTGTCTCTCCCCTGGACGCCTCGGTGACGTACGCCCACACCAACATCATTGCCGCGGACTGGCAGACGCTGGCCCAGTTTTACCAAGAGGTGTTCAACTGCACGCCGGTGCCTCCCCGGCGGCAGCAGTCTGGAGCGTGGCTGGACCGGGGAACGGGTGTCCAGAACGCGTCGATTCAAGGCATCCATCTTCGGCTTCCAGGAGGCGGGGACTCTGGACCCACGCTTGAGATCTACCAGTATGCACACATGGAGTCGAAGCCCTCGCCCGCTCCAAACCGGCAAGGCCTCGGCCATCTTGCCTTCACAGTGGATGATGTCGCGGAGATCCAAGCGCAGGTCCTAGCCCATGGGGGACGCAACATCGGGCAGATCTCAGAGACCACAGTCGAGGGCGTTGGGACGCTCACGTTTATCTACATGGCCGATCCCGAGGGAAACCTGCTCGAGATCCAGAACTGGCGGTAGGGCATGAAGCCAATCCACTACCACGACCGGAGGTTTCGCGCCATCCATACCGCCGAAAACGGGGAGGTACGCGGCGACACCCTGTTTCACTATCGCCAGCAGGGCGAGACCGTGTGGGGCACGTACGAGGGCGGCGGCATTCGTCTGGGGACACTCATCGCCACCGTTGGCGACGCAGGACACCTCGACATGCGCTACGCGCACGTCAATGCGGACGGCGACCTGAGGACGGGCACGTGCCAGTCCACACCCGAGGTCCTTTCGGATGGACGCATTCGCCTTCACGAGCGCTGGCAGTGGACCAGTGGTGACCACAGCTCCGGCGAGTCCATCGTGGAGGAAGTCCGCCTGGAACGCTACAACTAGCCCCCGCCCCTCGCCAGCTCGGCCCATGCGCACCTTCATCGTCGATGCCTTCACAGATGAGCCCTTTACGGGCAATCCTGCTGGCGTGTGCCTCTCGGAAGCCCCACTGCCCGAAGAGACGATGCTGCACATCGCGCAGGAGCTGAACCTTTCCGAGACGGCCTTCCTTCACCAGCTCGAGACGCCGGGCGCGCATGCGATCCGGTACTTCTCTCCGAAGATGGAGATTCCGCTCTGCGGTCATGCCACACTGGCGTCGGCGAAGGTGCTGATCGCCACCGAAGGCCTCTCCGAGATCCACTTCACAACGGGACATGGCGTCGAGCTGACGATTGGGTCGGATGGCCCGCAGATCGAGATGGCGTTCCCGGTCTACGAGACCCATCCGGCCAGCGCGCCCCCTGCCCTGCTCGACGCCCTCGGACTCGACGCCATCGAGAACTCGGTGTACAACGAGGAGACTGAGATCCTGCTCCTCGAGATCGCCAGCTCGAGCACGCTCGCCAAACTGGCGCCGGACTTCGCAGCCCTCGTTCAGTCACATGATGGCATCAACGGCGTGCTGGTGACGGCCCCGGGCAGCTCCGACGGCTTTGACTTTCACTCGCGGTACTTCTGGCCCTGGAGCGGAACCCAGGAGGACCCCGTGACGGGCGCGACGCACACCTTCTTGGCTCCGTACTGGTCTGAGCGCCTCGGCAAGACGCGGATGCAATCGTTCCAAGCCTCCGCACGAACCGGCTTCATGGAGGTCG
>JBCBZH010000391.1:0-2628 GCA_039815415.1 Bacteroidota bacterium | reverse complement strand
TATCGGTACGGTAATTGAAGGAGTAAAAATTGAGCCTTCTCCTGATTGGTTAAAATGGCGACTAGAAGCAGCAGGTACACGCCCGATTCGTGATGTCGTACCGCGAGATTTTCTGAGCCCGGTTGCGGATAGCTGATTGAGCGAGGTCGTACAACTCCGGAAACGAATACTCCGCCGCAGCCTCAGCCGGAGAGCGAGAACCCGTGTTCGTGACCAGAATTGGGGTGCCACTGAGGGTCTGGGTTTGTCCATCGGTGAGGCCTTCGAGGATCAGACGTTCGATGAAGTCTCCGAAGGGCTGCCGCATCGGGAAGATGACGCGGCCACGAACGGGGTCGATGGTCAGCCCCGGCTGAAAGTCGAATTCATTGTCTGGTGTGGCCTGGCCCTGTGCGTTGACCCGATCCAGCCCGAGAAGCGTGAGCAGGGTCAGATTCTCTCCGAAGGTGATGTCTGGAAACTCTTCCTGGGGAGAGGCACCGGGCGGATCGTACTCCAGCTTGAAGTCGAAGGTGGCTGCGCTGAGCGACCGCCCTCCCACGCGGTAGATGTTTCGCATCGTCAGGTCCCATAGCGGGTCCGTCTGGATGGGCGAGTCGTTCCGCAGCAGCTTGAGCAGAATGCGAGGACCCGTCTGCGAGTTCTCGCGTGTGGCATCGCCAAAGTCGCCGACCGTCACGATGTCACCCGCCGACGTTCGGTAGCGGTAGGAGACGGCCAGCACCTCATTGTCCGTGAGCGCCGAGGTCAGGGAAATCCAGCCGAGCTGAGGGTCGAACGAGTAGTCCGTGCCTTCCACGAGCTTGCGGAAGCGCCGGTTGGCAAACCCAGTTCCCAGATTGTCGGCAACGTCGGAGTACACCGTGGCGTCTGTGTTGGCGCGGAGGGCGTCGAGCGTGGCGTCATCGTAGCGGTGAAGGGCATCGCTCGGAAGCGGAGCCACTTCGTTGGCATAGCCTCCATTCTCTGTCGGTTCGCCCAGGTAGGCCTTGCCGCCAATCTCATCCTCTGGACCTTGTCGAATGGCCACCTCAGCAGGCTCCCCGAGGTCCGCCAGCGCGACGGCCCACGTGGTCTCGTCGCGGATCTCCGTAGCGTTGTTGAGGGATTGGTCGTGCTTCCAAACCTCGATGTCTTCGATAAGCTGAAGGTTCGGGTGCAGCACCTGGAGGCCGGGGCGCCGGTGAGCCGCATCCCACCAGTTGTGAAAGGCAAACCCAATGAAGAAGTGGGTGTCGCTTTCGTACTGGAAGGGATCCAGGTCGAACGGCGTCGCCTGGCTGCCGCCATCAATCACAACCTCGTTGGATTGTGCATCTTGCTGGCTGGCGACTGCCGTCAGCGCAAGGGGGCCGAACTGGAGGTCGGTTCGGATGCCGAAGAGGCGCTGACCGCTGCGGATCAGCTCCGAAGGGGTCTGCAAGAACACGTTCCCCGCCTCCACGCGCTGGATGATGTCATCCTCGTAGCCGGTATAGACGAGCGAGACTCGGTTCTCAAAGTCGAACTGGCTCTGAGTGTCGTAGTTGACGTTGATGCGGAGCTTGTCCCCGATGGTGCCTGCAACGTTCAGGTTCAACTCCTGGCCGAAGTCCGGGGAGAACGAGCCGCTTCGCCCGCTCTGGGCTTGCTGCAGCTCGTTGGTGTCGTAGCCTGCTCCCACGTCTACCGTAGACGTGCCATTGACGCGCAGGTCCACTTCGTTCTTGCCGAAGATGGTGCTGAACGTGCTGTTCTGACCGCCGGGCACATCCACCGTAATACCGAGGCCCGAGCGCCGTTGGCCTCGATTGTTGCGGCGGCTGGCAAGCTCACGGAAGCCATCGCGCACGGTGGTCTGGCGCCGGGCCACGAGGAAGCTGTCCAGTGAGAGCACCGCAGGCGTTCGCACATCCGTGTTGCCGATGGTCTCCCGGATGGCATACTGATAGGCCGTGGAGTCCAACCGCACATTGCGCTGCCAGTATGGCCCCAGCACACCCCGGATTCGGGGCAGGCGCCGAGGCTGAAGCGCCACGCCGTAGCCGTCGCGCCGGACCGATGGGAAGAACGTGCGCGACCGGAGCAGCGTGTCCGCCTCCACCGTGTCAGCCATCGCCAGCTCGTCCTCGTCAGTCAGCATCGAGTCGTTGACCAGGTCGAGAACGTCTGCGAGAGCGGAGTCCAGCGAGCTGGCGGGAGGATTCTGGCCTCCGAAAACGGCAACCGTGTCCGTATCAGCAAGAGCGGCGAGCTGACCGCTCGGAAGCCCGAAGGCGCCGGGCTCGGCTTCCACAGCCCCCGCTCGAAGGGCGAGGAGGCTCAGCCCGGCCAGGAAAAAGCTGGCACCAGCGAGCAGGTGACGAACGGGCGCAGACACGCGCAAAGTGACGGAACCGGGCTACGAAGAGAAGCCGCGCAGGCCCGGAAGCGGGCTCGGGGAGACGGCAGGGCGTAGCGAAGCGTCGATGCGGTGCGGGAAGAGAGGCAGGCGGGCGCGGACAGCGTCTGCCGTGGAGCCACGATGGGCGAGAAGCTATTGGCAGGCGGAAAGGCCAGCAAGGGAAAATCCCTGTACCCGTCGCAACGAGCGTACCACTGGGTGTAGTCTCAGCGCACGATTCATCTGCTCCACTCTCGATGCGCTTG
>JBCBZH010000109.1:0-12339 GCA_039815415.1 Bacteroidota bacterium | reverse complement strand
GGGTATACCGCTCCTTCCCGTGGGGGGGTCCCCTGCCCCGCCTGCTCGATAACTGGCCCGGTGCGGCCGATTCGCTACTCTGCGCCCGCGTACACCTGCCGGAGGGAGTCGCGCGTGACGGTGAAGCGCGTAGCGGACGCGCGGTAGGGAGCCGCGTCCTCGGGGCGGCCCCACGCCTCGTACAGGGCCACCAGGTCGACATAGGCCTCTCCGGAGATCGCTACAGGCTCTGCCCCGTCCCGTTGTGGGAAGGGGGAGGCGAGCCCGCGAGGCGGGCCGTCCCCGATGCAGGAGAGAAGGGCTTGCTCGGCCTCGGGGTACCGGTTCTGCATGCGCAGCCACCGGCCTTGAACACACATCTGCTTCTGCCATGGGCCATGGTAGGCGGCCCGGCGAGGCAGATGAGCCAGGAGCGAGTCCGCGATTGTGATCCAGCGTCCTGCTTCCTGGGGCTGCCCTTGGTCCAACAACACCTCAGCTAGACTACGGGACAGCGCCAGCATCGAGGTGCTGCGGTAGCGATACCCCTCGTGGTCGGGCACAAAGGCGTGCTCTGCATAGCCGAAGCCCTCCCTGAGCACGGCCTCCGCCTGATCGAGCTGACCGGCCTCCCGATAGCTCCGTCCCAGCCCATGGGCCAGGAAGGGAAAGTTGTTGCCCCCACCCACATCCCGCATCATGGCGAGTGTACGCTCGCTGATCTGAAGGGCACGGCGGCGGTCCCCGTCCGCGAGATAGCCGTTGGCATAGTAGAGCGCTTCGGCAATTTTCGGGTGTGGCGGCGTGTAGAGGCTCTCCCTCAACGCCAGAACCGTGAGGTGATGAGGTTTGGCCTCGGCGATAAGACCCAGCGAGACGTACGTGTCGCCGATGACGTGGTGGAGATCGGCACGCAGGTCGGGCTGGTCCTGAAAGTCACGGTCGATGCGAAGGGCTGCCTCATCCAGGACCGCGCGGATGGGCGTCGCGGGGCCCGTAGCTTCGTTCTCGTTGTACCAGCGCGTGTTGGGCGCGCGGAGAATCTGCTCCAGAAACGCGGCGACGGCTTCGGCTCGTTGGGCCTGCTCTCGGGCTTCGTTGCGTTCGTCGGCCAATCGAAAGGTGAACGCGGCCACGAGGAGACTGAGCCCCGCCACCACTCCAAGGGTCAGCCCGGTGCCTACCCGATGGCGCCGTACAAACCGCCCGACCCGGTACGTCGCGGTTGCCGGGCGTGCCCGCACCGGGAGGCCCTGGAGAAACTGTTCGATGTCGTCGGCCAGAGTCCCAGCGCTTTCGTATCGGCGCTCCGGCTCCTTCTCCAGGGCTTTGAGAAGGATCGCGTCGAGGTCACCTCGCAGTTGACGCGCCCGTCCAGGAGCGGCTGCCTCTGAGGGGCGCCGAGGTGGTATGCCCGTCACCAGTCGTTCGGCCTCCGCAGCCGTTGCTCCACGAAGGTCGTACGGACGCTGCCCTGTCATGAGCTCGTAGAGGATCACGCCCAGCGCGTACACATCCGTCGCAGTGGTGACGGGGTGTCCCAGGAGCTGCTCCGGGGCTGCGTAGGCGGGCGTGAGTGGACCCATGCCGGTCCGGGTCACCGACGTGCTCTCGTCGTCGAGCAGTTTGGCCACACCGAAGTCAAGGAGCTTGACGGAGAGAGAGGTGGGCTTCGCTCTGTCCTGCGCCCCCTGCCTTGTGTCTTCCAAGCCACTGGCGACAATCACATGGTCTGGCTTGAGGTCGCGGTGGACGACGAGGCGCCGATGTGCGTAGGCCACTGCCCGGCACGCCTCTAGGAACAACCTGAGGGAGGCGTGGATGCCATGCCCATGGGCCTCGACGTGCGTAGTGATTGGATCGCCTACCACCAACTCCATCGCCAGGTAGGGGGTACCATGAGAGGTCATCCCACCGTCTAGGAGACGCGCAATGCCAGGGTGGTCGAGGGCTGCCAGGACCGCACGCTCGCGGAGGAAGCGTGCGCGGAAGTCGCTCTCGAATCCGGGCCGAACCAGCTTGAGGGCTGCGTGCTGGTCGAACGTCTCGTCGGTGCGCTCGGCGTGGTACACCGATCCCATGCCACCGCGTCCGAGCAGGCCCACGACCTTCCACGGACCCACATGTCGCCCGATCAGCGGATCCGTCTCCGATGCCATGAGCGCAGGCCCATCGAGCAGGCCTTCTTCTGGACTCTCGTGGGCTGCGAGCAGAGCGCGGACCTCTGCCTGTAGAGCGGAATCGTCACATGCTGATGTCAGCCAACGCGTTCGGCTCTCGGCGGGCTGGTCCAGCGCGGCCACAAAGAGAGCCGTGAGGCGAGCATGGTGGTCGGGGGGCGTCATTCCGCATCCGCCAGCGTGCGGTGGAGCCATGCGCGCGCCATCGCCCAGCTTCGGTTGACGGTGGCGATGGAGAGCTGCATCGCGTCGGCCGTTTCCGGGATGCTGAGCCCAGCGAAGTAGCGCAGTTGCACGATTTCTGCCTGGCGTTCGTCCAGCCTGGAGAGCTGCTGGAGAGCCTCATCCAGCGCAAGGACGTGTTCAGGGGGATCGGCGAGGACGAGGTGGACCTCGTCGAGAGGCAAGGGGCGTGCACCGCCTCCTCGCTTCTGTGCTCGCTGTGCGCGGACGTGGTCGATGATGACCATTCGCATGACCCGCGCGGCTACCCGGAAGAAGTGATGACGATCTGCGTAGTCCCCGTGGTAGATGGCCAGCTTCTCATAGGCCTCATGGACGAGCGCCGTTGTGTTCAAGGTGTCGTTTGCACCACGCCGCTTGCGTTGGCGGTGCGCGAGGCCTCGAAGCTCGCCGTAGAGCATCGGGATCAGGCGTCCCAGCGCATCCGCATCACCTGAGCGGGCCTGCCCCAGCAGGTGTGTGATCTCAGGGGGAGGGGAGTCAGGGGCAGGTGGCTGGCGCATGCGATCGGGCCGTCGGCGCGGTGTCCGGTGCCTCCGCGTCGGTCGTGCAGGGGCCTAAGGATACAGTTTGTCAAGGACTTGCGGATGTGGGGGCTGCCGTACCCGCTTCCCTGTCCGATGTGCTCTTCGCGGCCTTCGTTGTGTAGCTGAGCACGTTCTCAGCCAGCGCGCAGCCGTTCCGCAGGCCTAGACCTCGAGTCCGCAAGAGGTCGATCGAGTGCGTGGACGCAGTAGACGTGGGCCGATGAGATGGTTCGGGAGAGAAATCCGATGGTGAGGGTGGACTGAACCCGCTCCGTACCCGAACCCACTGCCCAATGTCAATCCGCTACGCCCTTCTCGCGTCACTGGCCTGCGTCATCGCCGCGCCCTCCTATGCGCAGAATTGCACGATTTCGTGGACTGCGATTGCCGGAGGCGACTGGAATACCCATACCAACTGGTCGGCTGGCCGAGTCCCAGACGGAGGAGACACGGCATGCATCACCGCTGATGGGACCTATACCGTCACCACCACGTCCGCGGACCTCGCGGTGTCAGCACTCATCGTCGGCGGGACGAGCGGAACCCAAACCCTCCAACTCTCCCGCGACATCTCCGTCAACCAGACCGCTCAGTTCGGCGCCACGGCTGTCCTGGACTGGACCACAGGCTATTTCAACAGCGGAAGCATCACCAGTTCCGGGATCATCCGTTTGCCGGGGCCTTCCAATGCGCGCGGCGTGCGCGGCTCTGGGACCACGCTCACCAGCGACGGCACGGTCGAACTCATCGGCTCCGGCTCCTTTTACATCTCCGACGGCGCGACGGTGACCAATGCCGGCACCTGGGTACTCAGCGGCGACGTCAACCTGCGCGCGCGCAACGAGGGCAACACCTTCCGCAACACCGGCACCCTGCGACGAGCTGGCGAGGCCAAGACACAGATCACCGACGATGGGCTCTTCTTCGAAAACACGGGCCTGATCGATGTCCAGGAGGGGGAACTCCGCATACAAGTGCCTTCGACCTACACCAATACGGCCTTCGCGGTTGCGTCCGGTGCACTTCTTCGGCTCCAAGTCAACGGGGCCCGTTTTGAGGGGACCACGACTGGAGACCCAGCTGGCACTCTCCGGATCGACACCCACATCACCGCCGGCGACGGGGCCGTGTGGGCTCTCGGCGGCACGGGGATCACCTGGCTCGACGGCTACCTCGAAGAGGGGGGCCTTCGCAACACTGGGCTTGTGCAACTGTCAGGCACCTCGAACCTGCGCGGCGTGCGCGGCCCTGGGACCACGCTCACCAACGACGGCACGGTTGAACTTACCGGCGGCGGCTCTTTCTATATCTCCGACGGCGCGACGGTGACCAATGCCGGCACCTGGGTGCTCACCGGTGACGTCAACCTGCGCTCACGCAACGACGGTAACACCTTCCGCAACACCGGCACTCTGCGGCGCGATGGCGACGGCGTGACGCAGATCACGAGCGGAGACCTTGCCGTCGAGAATGCAGGCACGAT
The DNA here is from genome assembly GCA_039815415.1 of Bacteroidota bacterium. Lineage (GTDB taxonomy): Bacteria > Bacteroidota > Rhodothermia > Rhodothermales > Rubricoccaceae > JBCBZH01. Next base: position 7,927 of record JBCBZH010000109.1, on the reverse strand, counting down.
CACGGTCCATGAGGGCGAGCTTCGCAACACGCTGCCCTTCACCCATATGGATGGAGCCGTGATTCAGGGGGAGGGCACGTTCTTTCCAGGGCCCACCTTTACCCTCGCGGGAGGCGTGTCCCCTGGGGCTTCGCCAGGGATTCTGACCTGGGATGGGGCGTACCAGCCGGAGGCAACGGCTTCACTCGACATCGAGATTGGAGGGGCCAGCCCTGGCGAGTACGATCAGTTGGTGGTTACCGGGGACGCACATGTCAACGGCCGCCTGTCCGTCAGGCTGACCTCTCCGTATTCCCCAGCCGTGGGAACCACGTTCCGCGTGATGGAGGCCACGACGGTTTCGGGCGAGTTCTCCACGCTGGACCTTCCGGATGGGATGGAGGCCGAGGTCAATGCGGACCATGTCCTCGTGCGTGTTGTCTCGCTGGTGTCTGCCGAGTCTCCCGTGTCCTCTATCGAGGGACCGCAACTCACGGTTCGGGCCATCCCGAATCCGACGCGCGGTGCACTGACCGTGGAGGTTGCAACGTCCACGGCTGGACCGGTACGGGTAGCAGTGCTCGACTTGCTCGGCCGTGAGGTAGCCATGTTGTACGACGGCCACCAGGTCGCCGGGGTGCATGCTCTTGGTCTCGACACCTCGGCGCTGGCGACAGGGGTGTACCTGATCCGGGCCGAGGCACAAGAAGCCGTGGACGTTCGTCGCCTGACGGTGTTGCGGTAGCGCACCCGGATTCGCCAGCTCGAGGGTCGCTCTCGAGCTGACGATCTCCAGACGGGATGCGGTCTTGGGGTTGGAGGGCTTCAAGACGCACGGCCACTCTGCCCTGTGCGGAGGCGATGCTCGGAAAAAAGCCCGAGGGCATGAGCCAATTCCGTGGAGGATCTCGGTTTAGGAAGCGCACCCTGCCTCCACGCCGCATATGAACCGGATACCTGCCCTTTCCCTGGCTGTCCTTGTTTTCAGTCTGTCCGTTCCAACGTCGGCACAGTCCGTCCGCGACAGCGTCCAGATGGAGATCAAGGTCTACAAGTATGACCAACCCGAAACCGACATCACGCGGCGATGTGGTGCCGGAGTGTATGCCGTGTGGCCCAATGTGCTCCAGGACATCCTCGGCACGCCAGATCGGACGTATAGGTACGCTGACTACGGTCGTGTGTTTGTAGATGGGGGGACAACCCCACGGGGAATACTGGAAGCCAAGACGGGCGATTCTCCGAATCTGATTGTCGCGGGGGGGGGATGTCGGGTTGAACCCACGTATCGGTGGTTCGATCGGCTACAGGCCCGATCTGGAGTCTCCCTGTGGTCAGGTCTACGCTTCAACAGAGTCACTCGCCAGTGGAGCCTGGGACGTCCTCAATGGTCAGCCGTTCCGGATTTACAAGTGGTACGCGACGTTCACGGTCCCCGACGGGACACCGATCGCTCTCTTCGAGTGGGAGCCGGGCGACGGACTGGGTATCGACTTCGACGCCAGCTTCGAGAGCGATCAGTCGCGGGAGATCGACGTGACCGCGCCCGCCAAGAAAGTGCCGGTCTCGAGCTATGCCTGGGACTTCGGAGATGGCGAGTCCGGCACGGGGGCCAAACCGTCCCACGAGTATGCGGATCCGGGTGAGTATGAGGTGACCTTGACGGTCACAGATGATGATGGCGAAACGGCATCCAGGACCGAGACGGTGACCGTCGATGGTGTTGTCCTGGAGGTTGAAGTGGAGATGGCAACCGAAGAGGTCATCGCGCCAGGAGATACGATTCTCGTGCAAGGCCGCGTCACGAACGCCAGTACAGAAACCGTGTTTGGTGTCCGAGTCCAGCGCGATTTCTTCTACACCTACCGGATTGCCGAGGACTCACTGAACCAGCCCGGTAGCCGGATTCGGTCTCCTACGCTTACGGTCCTTCCGGTCCCAGATGGCGAGGACCTCGTCGAGACCCGGTCGAGCCTTGCACCGGGTGAGTCGATACTGATCACCCGGAGATATGCCGTCGAGGAGGCAGGAACCTATCGAGCCCCTCAAGCAGCCTCCTACACGCCGGAGGACTTCATCCTGGATTGGATGGGGGTTGTGGGGGTCGAAGGAGAGACGCCCGAGATCGATTCCGTTCCGGTCCGCCAGACATGCGAAGGAGCGGACCCAGCCTGTGCCGAGACGCTTGTTCAGCCTCGCCGGGCAGCTCTCGAGTTGCTTACGTTCACAATCCCAGAGGCCGTTCCGGTGGAAACCGCCACTGTGACCTCGGGACTGTTGGTGGGACCAGACGCTCGATTTCCAGTGTTCTTGGGCAGTCCAACCCGGCGAGTGGCTCACTTCCAGAGTGTCGATGATGAGAAGCGGTGCCGCGCTGGGTGCATTGACTTCGAGGTCACCGCGACCGACCCGGATACCGGAGCCCCGCTCGCCGGGCTCAAGCTCGACTTGAGTCATCCTGTGATCGATGGAGCGACTGTTGTGACTCCTGGCCAGGGCGGGGGCTTTTTCTGTGACCGCGTCGAGGAAACATGTGGTCGCGAAATCACTCTGACGACAGATGACGAAGGCCGCATCGAGGGATACCTCGCGGTTCCTGGCGTGATCGGCGAGACGAATGTGGTGGCAACGGTCGTGGTCAACCCGAGTCAGTCTGGTGCGTACCAAGGCATGGCCGGGACTGCTGAACAGGCCATCGTCATTGAGCCTAACATTCTCTATAACACACCCATTCCGATCAATCAGCAGCAGGCGGAAGATCTCGGATCGGCGACGGCGATCCAAGTAGGGTTCCAGCGAGCGGAACTGCCGAGCAAACTCTGTGCAGGAGTCAAGAGCGCCTTTGACTCAGCGAAGAAGAGATCTTTCGTGTTCAAGGAGAAGATCCCAACGGAGTTCATCGATGAGGTATGTAAGAACGTCAACGAGCTTCCCCTACTGGAGCTCCTGCCCCTAGCAAAGGGGGCAACACAGATGCCTCAGATGGCGTGGTTCTTTGAGTCTACACAACTCCCCGACGTCGGGCTAGCAACCTCCTCGTTCCAGAGTACACCGCCATTCTTTGGGGTCTCGTCCCAGACGATTGACGAATTGAGCACCGCTCTTCAGGGACAACTTGACAGTAACGGTGATCTTCAGCCAGGAGCGGCTCCCTTCTCATTGTTTGAGGTGTCGTACCTCGCGAGGCAGTCGGGGCAATCGTTTCCGGTAAAGACCCGAGCGCTCTACTTCAGAATGTGGAGTCACACGGCACTCATCGACAAGGATTATGAGCCGCTCCTCTGGCTATTTGAGCTTCACGACCGAAGTGCTGCCCCATCGTTCGTCGATATCGTCTCGAGTGGAAGCACGGCTATTGCCACGGCTGGGGGCTCCTCGACAGTGACCGCAGAGGAGGCGCGCCCTCACCTACTGGTCGCCTCGGGCGGCGAGCCGGGCAATGGGGCGAGGCCGTCTATGTTGCGCACTCGCGTCGCCCGTCCCGATTCACTGATTGCGATGCCAGACTCGCTCACCGCCAACGCGCTCATCGTACTCTCGCCTGACGACCCTGAGATCGCGGAGGTTGTGCGTGTGTTGTCTGTTATTGGCGATCTCACCTCCGGCCAGACCGCCGAGCTCGCATCTCCTCTCGCCTATGACCACCCTGCCGGTGCAGAACTGCGTGTGATCGGTGAAGGGGAGAGCGTACCCCCCGCACTGTACACGGTTGCTCCGGTGGATACCGTCAGTTTCGGTACCGCTGTCCGGCTTTCATGGGCGGCTTTTCAGCCTGTGACAGAAGTGGATGTCGAGGTTGCCCGCGACCCGGGCTTTACAGACATCGTTGCCTCGGAGACGCTCTCAGGCGCTGAAATCCAAGACGGGTCGTTCGACATCGACCTGGCCACAGCAGGGATCGCACGGGAGGCGGAGTACTTCTGGCGAGCTCGAGGGCGAGACCGATCCGGGGAAAGCGTGTGGAGTGACACCACGCGGTTCTACATCTCGTCAGTGGTCACATCTAGCGAGGACGTGCCATCGGAAGAACTCGCCAGCGCGCTGATGCTATCAGTGTATCCGAACCCTGCCTCCGCGATTACGCGGCTTGCCGTCGAGGCACCTAGGTCAGGCCACCAGCGCGTGGTGCTGTACGATGCATTGGGCCGACAGGTGGCGGTTCTAATTGATGAGGAGCGTTCGGCAGGTCTCCACGAGCTGGCGATCCAGACGTCTGGTCTCCCAGCGGGCGCCTACGTGGTTCGCTTGGACGCTTCTGGGGAGGTGATCACACAGCGCCTGACCGTGGTCCGCTAGCTGGCCTCGTCAGCTCGAGGCAGTCCCTCGAGCTGGCGAGGGGTGACACACCGTGGGCACTACGGGGAGCGACCCTCCGGGCTGTGCCCGGTGCGCCCGGATTCGCCAGCTCGAGCTGGCGGAACGGCGGCGTCGGGCCACCGGTACATCCGGTTCGGCTCCCCAACGCCCGGCCCTTCCCCGAATGGACGACCGCATCATGATCCGCGGTGCCCGCGAGCACAACCTCCAGAACGTCGACGTCGACATTCCGCGCAACGAGCTGGTGGTGGTCACCGGCCTGAGCGGAAGCGGCAAGTCCAGCCTCGCCTTCGATACCATCTACGCCGAAGGGCAGCGGCGCTACATGGAGAGCTTGAGCGCCTACGCGCGCCAGTTCCTCGGCGTCATGGAGCGGCCCGACGTGGACTACATCGATGGCCTGAGCCCGGTCATTGCCATCGAGCAAAAGACGGTGTCCCGCAACCCGCGCTCGACGGTGGGCACCGTCACGGAGATCTACGACTTCCTGCGGTTGCTCTACGCCCGCGCCTCGGACGCCTACTCGTACCTCTCAGGCGCTCCCATGCGCCGCCAGTCGGACGATGAGATCATCGACGCGATCACGGACTTCCCCGAAGGAACGCGCGTCGTCATCCTTGCGCCCGTCGTGCGCGGGCGCAAGGGCCACTACCGAGACCTCTTCGAGCAGATCGCCAAGCAGGGCTTCGAGCGCGTCCGCACCGACGGTGAGATGCGCGAGATCACGAAGGGGATGCAACTCGACCGCTACAAGGTTCACGACATCGAGGTGGTGATCGACCGGCTGGTCGTCAAGGAGGGCATTCGTCCGCGTGTGGCGCAGGCTGCTGAGATCGCCCTCGGCATGGGAGGCGGTACGCTCATCGCCAACGTCCTGAAATCGCCCGACGAGGACGCGCTGGCGACCGGCGACCGCCTCTTCTCGCGTCACCTGACGGCCCCGCAAGACGGCCTCAGTTACGACGACCCCAGCCCCAACACCTTCTCCTTCAACAGCCCCTACGGCGCGTGCCCGGCCTGCAACGGCCTGGGCGTCCGGAAGGAGATCGACCCCGATCTGGTGGTCCCCAATCCCGCCAAGAGCATCGCCCAGGGCGGGCTGGCGCCCCTCGGCAAGCCCCGCGATGTGTGGGTGTTCAGCCAGCTCAACGCTGTGGCCGACGTGTACGGCTTCGACTTCGAGACGCCGTTCGAGGACCTCACGGATCGCCAGCGCGAGGTGATCCTCGAGGGCGCAGGCGACGAGCAGTTCGACATCGTCTACACCTACAAGGGACGGTCGGTGACGTACCAGCACCGCTTCGGGGGCGTCCACGGGCACATCCAGCATACGCTGGACAACACCGGCTCGGCAGGGCAGCGCAAGTGGGCCGAGGCGTTCATGCGGGTGCGCGCCTGCAAATCCTGCAACGGCGGGCGCCTCAAGCCGGAGTCGCTCAGCTACCGCGTCGGCAACACGCACACGTACGAGGGCGACGCCTCCATTGCCGATCTGGTCCAGATGGATCTGCGTGCACTGCGTGCATGGTTCGACCAGCTCGAGCTGACGGGGCGGCAGGCCACCATCGGCGGGCCGATCGTCAAGGAGATCTGCGAGCGGCTAGATTTCTTGCTCAACGTGGGGCTGGACTACCTCACGCTCGACCGCTCCGCGCGGACGCTCTCGGGCGGCGAATCTCAGCGCATCCGGCTGGCAACGCAGATCGGGACCCAGCTCACGGGTGTGCTCTACGTGCTCGACGAACCCAGCATCGGGCTCCACCCGCGCGACAACACCAAGCTGATCGGCTCGCTGACGGACCTTCGCGATCTCGGCAACTCCGTCCTCGTGGTGGAGCACGACCGCGAGATGATCGAGGCGGCGGACTTCGTGGTGGATCTCGGCCCTGGCGCGGGCGAGTATGGGGGCAGGCTGCTGGCGGCGGGGCCTCCCGAGACCATCTCCTCGTTCGAGGGCGACGGCGCGCCACCGGATTCGTTGACAACCGCCTACCTCGCAGGCATCCGGTCGGTCCCCACACCTCGAGCTGAGGAACGGCGCCCAGGCAACGGCGAGACGCTGCGCCTGCTCGGGGCGCGCGGCCACAACCTCCAGCACGTGGATCTGGAGATCCCGCTTGGGACACTCACGGTGGTGACGGGCGTCTCTGGCAGTGGCAAGTCGTCGCTTATCAACCAGACGCTCCACCCGATCCTCGCGCAGCACTTCCACAACGCCCAGCGCGTGCCGCTCCCGTACAAGGACATCGAGGGGCTGGACCATGTGGACAAGGTGATCGCCATCGACCAGTCGCCGATTGGCCGCACGCCGCGCTCCAACCCGGCGACCTACACAGGGCTGTTTGGCTTGATCCGGGATCTCTTTGCCCGGCTCCCCGAATCGGAGATCCGGGGCTACAAGCCGGGGCGGTTCTCGTTCAATGTCAAGGGTGGGCGCTGCGAGACGTGCAAGGGCGCCGGGCTGATGAAGCTCGAGATGAACTTCCTGCCGGACGTGTACGTGGAGTGCGAGACGTGCCGGGGCAAGCGCTACAACGCCGAGACGCTGGCGGTCAAGTACAAGGGCAAGTCCATCGCTGAGGTCCTCGAGATGCCGGTCTCGGAGGCGCTCGAGTTCTTCGAGGCCGTCCCGCGCATCGCGCGCAAGCTGCGCACGCTGGATGCCGTGGGCCTCGGGTACATCCGCCTCGGCCAGCAGGCGACCACGCTCTCCGGTGGAGAGGCCCAACGCGTCAAGCTCTCGAAAGAACTCTCACGCCCCGGAACCGGCCGCACGCTCTACATCCTCGATGAGCCCACCACCGGTCTCCACTTCGAGGATGTGCGGCACCTGCTCGTGGTGCTCCAGGCGCTCGTGGACAAGGGCAACACGGTCCTGGTGATCGAGCACAACATGGACGTGGCGAAGCAGGCCGACTGGATTGTGGACCTCGGCCCCGGCGGCGGGGGAGAAGGGGGGCGCATCCTCTACTCCGGTCCACCCGAGGGCCTCACCCAACTCGAGGATTCCGCCACCGGTCCCTTCCTCAAAGAGGAACTGGATCGTGCGCACGAGGACACCGGGCTCAACGTTCGCCAGCTCGACCTCGACGCGCTGGCGAGTGACGGGAGCGAGCCCGACTCAGACGAGGTGGAGGAAGAGCCCGAGGCCGAGGAGGAAGCGGCTTGACCACCAGCTCAACGCGCAGCGCCTACCTCTCGCGAACAAACACGTCCACAGCATCATCGAGCACGCTCAGGCAGCGGCCCAGCACGGATGGGAGGTCTTCCGGTCCTGGGAGAAACAGCTCGCACGCTAGCCAGACGTTGTCATCCAGGGTGTAGGCTTTGACCACCTTGAGTTCTTTGCTCACGGCGTTTGCAGCACCCAATACTTGCACCTCTTCCGCTTGGGACTCAATGGGCCAGATGTTGAACATGACCACGCGGAAGAACTCGGTGTCGACATCGTCGACCTCGATAAACAGATTCCGGTCGTTGTACGTGAACTGAACATCTCCGTCGGAGTCGATAAAGGACGTGAGTCCTTCGGCTTCGAGCAGACCCGTGTAGTAGGTCTGGAGTTCGCTTTCCGACATCTGGGCGTCGGAGGTGGGTGCGTGAGCGAAGGCGACGAGGAGCAGGATGAGTG
>JBCBZH010000264.1:0-6094 GCA_039815415.1 Bacteroidota bacterium | reverse complement strand
TCGATGATCGATACGCGTTCACGGTTTACCCGGACGGGAAGTACTGCGAGGTCGCAGTGCGCGCAGAAACGCTAGCGGCGGTGAGAGATGCGATCCAGCACTCCATTCTCGCTTTCTCGTGGACCGGGCACCCTCGGCTCGAGCCGTACTGGTGAACATCTGTCGCGTGATACCAAACCACGTGACCGCCAATGCCAAACCACGTGGCGCGCAACAGCAACATCAGGGCCATCGGCTCAGGCTTCTCGCGACGGCCCCAGCGTAGCCCGGACCGTGCGTGAGGTGGTTAATGAGGTGAAAGAGCTGATAGATCTCAATCTGATCCGCATCGCGCGGTCCAGCAACCTCCCGGTAGCCCGCATAGAACGCGCTGGCGAACCCTCCAAACAGCTCCGTCATGGCGATGTCGCTCTCCGCATGGCCGACGTGCACCGCCGGGTCGATCAACGCGAACCGTCCGTCGGCGGTCGCCAGCGCGTTGCCTGCCCAGAGGTCGCCGTGGAGGAGCGCCGGGTGCGGGTGGGCTGGGAGAATGTCAGGAAGGCGATTCATAAGCGCGTTGAGCGGGCGGTCCCACGCCGCGTTCCAGGCGCCGCGCTGGCGAACGGTCTCAGCCTGCGCCAGGAGTCTCTGCTGCCCGAAAAACGTCGGCCAGTCGGCCACCCACCCGTTGCGCTGCGGCTTGCTGCCAATCCAGTTGTCCTCGGCCCACCCGTAGGCGCCCTCCCCTGGCGCCTCACGCTGATGAAGCTGGGCCAGCGCCCGGCCAAACCGCTTCCAGTCCGCCTCGGTAGCATGGCCCGGCTCGATCCATTCCAGCACCAGCCACCCCGGCATCTCCCCCGTCGAGTTGGCGACCGCGATCGGCTCGGGCACCACCAGCTCATCGCTCGCCAGCGCGCGGAGCGCCGCCAGACCGTCGGCCTCAGCGGCGTAGGTCTGTCCGGCAGCGCCCCTCCCCCACTTGGCAAACACCCGCCCAGCAAGGGTCTCGATGCGGGCAGCGCTCGACACGTCGCCTCCGCCGACGGCCCGAACAGACCGTGCGGCTCCGAGCTTGTCCTCGATGACGGCTCGGACGTGGGGTGGGAGGCTATGCATCGAGCGACGCGAGCAAGCGGGATACAAAGTCCTTGCTGGCGCCCAAGCGGAGCACGTCGCGAGCCTGCTCGCGGTCGCCCCACTGAGCGCAGAGCGGCAGCGTTCGCCCGGGAAGCGGGTCGAGCTGGCGAACGGCGCCGTTGGGCGGAGCCTCGATCCCGTACAGGACGGCGTGCACGCCCATCTCCGTGGCCGCCCCCAAGCACATGGCGCACGGCTCGAGGGTGGTCGCCAGCACCAGCCCCTCGCGCGACGCATCGTTGAGCGCGTGCAACGCCTGCATCTCGGCGTGAAGGAGGCGGTCGCCGCCTGTGCTGGAAGCGTTTCGCCCACGTGCCAGCACGTGGCCGTCGAGCTGGGCAATCACCGCGCCGATGGGGGCATCGCCAGCAGCGGCTGCGGCACGCGCCTCAGCGAAGGCGGCCTCCATCAGGGCCTCCGCAGTCGCGACCGTCAGAGAGGAGGAGCCTGGTGCAGCTGCGCCGAGAGAGTCACGGAAGCCCTCAACGAGCGCGGATGTTGAGGAATAGGTGACTCGTGCCCCGGCACTCGCCAGCTCGGACTCGCTCCATGCCCCAGTCGCCACACCCACGAAGGATGCGCCGCCGCGCCTCGCAACGCGAGCGCTATGAATGGTCGCCCCCACGAGGACACATCCGACCGGCGGCACCTCGAAGTGCTCGGCCACGAGACGCACGAGGTCTGGCTCCGAGGGGCGCGCCTCTGCATTCGAGACTATGGCCACGAAATCGAAGAGATCGCGGACATCCCACCCAACGCTCGTGACCACCATGTCGAGGATGTCCTCTGAGGCCGATGATGCCAAGGCGACGGTGAGCCCAGCGGCTCGCCCCGCGTCGATGAGGCGGCGGGCACCGTCCACCACCCGGAGCGGCTCCGCTACGAGTTGGCGGACGTACCGGTTGGCCTGATCTCGGTAGGCCTTTCCATGCGCGGCCTCGAAGGCGGATCCGAACACGTCGCGCACGATGGACTCGGTGCCCTTCCCGATCTCAGGGACGAAGCGGTCGGGGGGGAGGGAGATGCCAAAAGCCTCTGCCGCATGCCAAAACGCCTCAGCGTGCATCGCAGTGGTATCGACGAGGGGGCCGTCGAGGTCGAGCACAAGAACGGACGCAGCCATCGGGGTTGCAGGGCGAGAGACGTAACATGAAACGGGCCCTATGAAGGACCTTGCTTCACAGCCAGGGGCAGGTTAGAGCCCGTAGGCAGAGCGAAGCCGATCCAGGATGGCGTCCGTCGTCCGGTTCGCGATCTGGTAGACGTTCTCGAAGCCTGCGTCGCCGCCGTAGTAGGGGTCCGGCACCTGATAGTCGCCAGGCTCGGGGTCGAACTCACGGAAGAGCCGGACGCGCGTCCCATGGTCACCGTCGGGATCGAGGTAGAGCGTGTCGTGGAGGTTGCTCTTGTCCATCACAAACACGTGATCGTAGTGATCCAGGTCCGAGCGCTCGAGCTGGCGACCACGTAGTCGCGACAGGTCGGTGCCATGGCGAGCGGCGGTCGCAGTCATGCGCCGGTCCGGCGGCGCACCGACGTGCCACCCGCCAGTGCCTGCCGAGTCGATCTCGAAGTAGCCCGCCAGCCCGGCCGCGACCACCTTCTCTTGAAACAGTCCTTCGGCGAGCGGGCTTCGACAAATGTTACCAAGGCAGACGAACAGCACTCGAATGGAGCGTGACGGCGAGGAATCGGACACAGAATCGCAGAAAGAGGGGGATCTGAAACTACGTGGAGGCCACCCGATGGCTGTTTTCAATCGGGATTGAAACCTCGCATACGCCCCAATGCGTTTGCAGAGCCCGCCTATCTTGGCAGCCCTCCCCAGGCTCGCGCCTATGCCCGCCCCTCTCGACTCCCCGACCGTCGCCCCTGAATCCGGCCCCGTGCCCGGCCCCCTGCTGGCGACGATCAGCTCCCCGGCGGATGTTCGCCAGCTCGAGGTAGACCAGCTCCCCCAGCTCTGCAACGAGCTGCGCGACTTCATCGTCGACATCGTCTCGGTCCACGGCGGCCACTTCGGAGCCAGCCTGGGCGTCGTTGAGCTGACGGTGGCGCTGCACTGGGCGTACGACACGCCACACGACCAGCTCGTGTGGGACGTGGGACACCAGGCCTACGGGCACAAGATCCTCACGGGCCGCCGCGAGGCCTTCCCCACCAACCGCAAGTACGGCGGCCTGAGCGGCTTCCCGAAGCGGAGCGAGTCCGAGTACGACACCTTCGGCGTGGGCCACGCCAGTACGTCGATTTCTGCGGCGCACGGGATGGCCGTTGCCCGCGACATCGCCCGGGCCCACGGCATGGAGGGCGGCGACAAGCGCGTGGTGGCCGTCATCGGCGACGGCTCCATGACCGGCGGGCTGGCGTTTGAGGGCCTCAACAACGCAGGCGCCACCGAGACGGACCTGCTGGTGGTCCTGAACGACAACCGGATCTCCATTGACCCGAACGTGGGCGCGCTCCACGAGTACCTCGCCGGACTCTCGGCATCGGGCGGCTGGAACGCGCTCAAGACCGAAGTCTGGGACGCGCTCGATAAGCTCAAGGGCATGGGCGGCGGCACGCTCCAGCGCCTCGCCTCGCGTCTCGAGGACGGCGTGAAGGCGGTCCTCACGCCAGGGATGCTCTTCGAGGCCCTCGGCTTCCGCTACATCGGCCCAACGGACGGCCACGACGTGGTCACGCTCGCAAAGCGGCTCCATGAACTGCGCGACCTGCCTGGCCCGATCCTGCTCCACACGCTGACTGTCAAGGGCAAGGGCTTCGCGCCCGCCGAGGAGGACCAGGTCAAGTGGCACGCGCAGTCCAGCCCCTTCGACAAGCTCACGGGCAAGAGCCTCGCCAGCCCGACCCCCGCGGGTACCAAGCCGCCCAAGTGGCAGGACGTCTTCGGCGACGCCATCATTGAGCTGGCGAATGAGGACCCGCGCGTGTGCGGCGTGACCGCCGCCATGCCCTCGGGCACCAGCCTCGGCAAGATGATGGCGGTGATGCCGGATCGCGCCTTCGACGTGGGCATCGCTGAGATGCACGCCGTGGTGTTCGCCGCTGGGCTGGCGACCCAGGGCATGCGCCCATTCGCGGCCATCTACTCCACCTTCTTGCAACGCGCCTACGATGGCGTGGTGCATGATGTGGCGCTCCAGAATCTGCCCGTCGTCTTCTGCATGGACCGCGCGGGCGTAGCCGGTGCCGACGGCCCGACGCACCACGGCGCCCTCGACATCGCCTACATGCGCGCCGTGCAGGGTCTCGTCTGTGCCGCTCCGCTGGACGAACAGGACCTCCGCGACCTGCTGTACACCTCGCTCCAGCACGATGGCCCGTTCGCCATTCGCTACCCGCGTGGCGCAGCCACGGGCATGGCGCTCCGTCGGGAGTTCCACCAGCTCGAGATCGGCACCGGGCGGAAGCTCGCCGACGGCGAGGACCTCGCGTTCGTGACCTACGGCGCCATCGGCAACTACGTCCCGGAAGCACGCGAGCGCCTGGCGCAGAAGGGCGTCTCTGCGGCGCACTACGACCTCAGGTTCGTCAAGCCGCTGGACCCCCATCTGCTCTCCGAGGTATTTGCGACGCACTCCCGCGTCATCACCATTGAGGACGGCGTCCGCGATGGCGGGGCCGGGTCCGCTGTCCTGGAATGGGCGGCCGACAATGACGTGCTGGCGGGCACGCAGGTGGTGCGCCTGGGCTTGCCCGATCACTACATCGAGCACGGCACGCAACGCCAGCTCCACGACGAGGTGGGCATCGGGCCAGACGGGATTGAGCAGGCTGCTCTCGAGCTGGTGGGGGCAGAAGCGACCGCGGAGGCTGCGTAAGCACGTTCCGTAGATCCAGGTCCAGGCAAACGTCCCCACGCTCTCGACTGGCTGGGTTGGGCAGACTGCTTGCCCTCCACGTCTTGCGCAGCCTTCACTGGACGGAAACTAGAGCACGCTCCTGAACCGTGGCGTGGCTCGGCGTTATCCAGCCGGCGAGAACCACTCAGGTTGCTTGCGGACGGTTGGCAAGGTGCTGAGGACCGTTCAGCGCATTAGAGCGCATTCGAGGGGCCTAATGATCATACTGTTCAGTGCCACGCAGGGCATGAACGCCCCGCCCAACGTCGGCGATTGAGCCCACGGCAGCGACCGGCTTTCCCTGACACGGCTCTCACCCACCCTGTCTACACTTGGTTGTGTTGTTCCATGCACGTCGCACACTGTCTGTTGCTGTGCTCTCCGTGATCACCATGCGCCAACTCGTCGCTCTTCTGTTTACCCTCTCGCTCACCCTTGTTGCCTGCGATACGCAGGACGACCTGGTCACGCCGCAAGACACCACTCCCGACCCCAATCCGCTTCCTGAGGTGACACGGTCGGCGCAGGGCGAGCTGGCGCCTCGTTCGTTCCGCCTAACCCTCAACACGCTCGGGGCTGTGAAGAGCCTGGGTGCCTTTGGTCGCAGCGATCCGTTCAACCCTTCCGATCTCTTCGCACTCAGCGCAGGAGGGATGTGGATTGGTGCTGACCAGAATGGATCCTCTCGCCTGAATCTGGTCCGCTACGTCAGCTTCCCCCACACGCAGCCGTATACGCTGGGAACTGACTCGCACCCCAAATCCAGCTACGGGCCGTGCGAGGAAGACTCCCAGCGCGGCGTGTTTCACGTCTTTGCGGACACCACCTACTCAAGTGACGGGTGGCCTGCAGAACACGGGGCTCCCGTGAACGCGGATGGCTCTCCGAAAGCCTATGGAACGGAGATGCTGTGGGCATCGATGTGCTCGAAGATGACTCCGCCCTCGAATGGATACGACAACTTTTCCAGTCCTATCGAGGACCTGAGAGTCAACGCTGCCGTGTTCGTACACGAGCGCCAGGATGCCGTGTTTGTCCGCTATGAGATCCGCAATCAAGGATCATCTCCCCTTGAGAATGCGATCGCCGGATTCTGGGCTGACCCCGACTGGGGAGGCACCTAC
>JBCBZH010000012.1:0-33868 GCA_039815415.1 Bacteroidota bacterium | reverse complement strand
CGGCCTACGATGACATCTCGACGGACTTCACCCCCCGAATCAGCTTCGACCCTCGGTCTGCAGATCCGGCAGAGCGGGTGCCGCTGCGCCCATCGGCAGCCGTTGGGATGAATGTGCACTTCATCGACCGCGAGCAACCCATTGTGGGCATGGTGCTGGGCGCAGGACCTGAAGGCCTGACCTCCGCGACCTTCCGGATCGTGTACCCGCTGCGCTGGTACCGCCCGGGAATTCGATAGCCTTGTGACCGACGTGCCCCTCAGTATGCCCGCAGAGTCGCCAGCTCGAACCAGCGACCTACGGAGCCAACCGTAGGCCAGAGCCTCCTGCGGCTCGCAGCCGTGCAGCCACCGATCCCATGAGAGCTCTATCCTTCCAGTTTCTCACCAGCGCGAGCGTCGCGTATGTCGCTTTCAGCCTCGTCGGGCTGGCGGTGACGCCAGGCGGCGAATCGGCACCCCTCGGCTCCGACGCGGCTGCCGAAGCCCTCGCGTTTGCGTTTCCCAATGCCTCCGCGTCTTCGGAAGCGTGGGCCGAGGCCACAGGACGCGTGTCCCACGGCTGGCTGCTCCGCCGGGCCTACATCGAAGGGACTCTGGTGTCCGATGCGCCCGTGCGGCACTCCGAACAGATCCTGAAAGTTGGATGGCCGTTCACCGTTGTTCGAGGGTTTGTCCGCACCTCGGGAGCAGAGATGCAGACGGAGGGCGCCCGCATCATCGGCCCAGCCTCCTCACCCGTTCGCGTCTTGCCCCTCCAGCCAGTCTGGCCGGGCGTCGTCCTCATGGGGTTGATGGGCACAATGCTCCTCACCCTCACCGCCCAAGCCCGACACCGGCGAAGCGAGGCCATGCGAACAGCGGCATGACTCTGCACCCCGGTCTCCAGCCCCTCCACTGGCTCGACACGTCGGACCTGTTTCTCCCACTTCACGAGCTGCTGATTCACCAGCTCGAGACGCTTGATGAGAGCGATTGGGAACAACCGACCGTAGCCGGAGACTGGCGTGTTCGGGATGTGGCGGCGCACCTGCTCGATGGCGATCTCCGGGTGCTGTCGTTTCTCCGGGACGGACACAATCATCCACCCACGGAGCCCATCCGGAACTACCGTGAGCTGGTAGGCTTCCTCAACCGGCTCAATGCGGAATGGGTTACAGCCTCCAAACGCCTGAGCCCACATGTGCTGCTGGATCTCCTCAGGGTGACGGGTCCCGATGTGGCTCGTACGTTCGCAGCCCTTCCACCCCACGACCCGGCGCCCTTTTCCGTGGATTGGGCGGGTGAGTCAGCCTCCGAGAACTGGATGCACGTTGGACGTGAGTACACGGAGCGGTGGCATCACCAGATGCAGATCCGCGATGCTGTAGGAGTTCCTCTCTTGCTGGACGGGAAGTGGCTCGCCCCCCTGCTTGACCTTTCCATGCGCGCGTTGCCCCATGCGTACCGCCAAGTGGATGCAGACGCTGGCGTAGACGTTTCCTTCGTGGTCACCGGTGACCACGGTGGCGTATGGTCCCTCGTCCGGGGCGAATCGAGCTGGCGACTCTTCGTCGGCCAAGGCCCGGCTCCATCTGCGACCCTACGCCTCGACCCCGACACGGTGTGGCGCTCGTTCTATCATGCCCTCACCCCGAGCGAGGCCCGCACCCGCGCACACATCAGCGGTGACGACACCCTGGTGGCTCCGTTCTTCGCAGCTCGCTCGGTGATGGTCTGACTCGCTGCTTCTCCCCTCCCCATCTCAATGACCCGACTCGCACACGCCCTCGTCGTTCTTGCCTGTGCCTTTGGCCTCGCGCTGGCGCCTCAGGCCCAGCAGCGCCCGATGACCTGGGCCGACGTGATGCAATTTCGTGATGTGGAGCACGTGACCATCGCGGAGACCGGCTCCTTTGTCGCGTTCACGGCAGAACCAGACCGAGGCGATCCAGAGGGCATCGTGCGGGCTACCTCCGGCGAACGCCACTACAGCATCCCGTTCGCCAGCCATCCGATCCTCACTCGAGCTGGCGACTATGCCGCCTTTCGCCTGAACCCACCTCTCGCAGAGGTAGAAGCCAACAAGGACACCGACGAGGATCCGCTCAAACCTGGGCTGGTGCTCCTCGCCACATCCACCGGGGACACGCTGCAGGTGCCGCGCGTGGGGCAGTTCGCCTTCTCCGGCGACGGCGCATGGCTGGCGTATCGGATTCCCCAGCCCGAAGACACCACCGCTGCCGACTCCGCCAGCGCGACGCCTCCTCATACGGCGACTACCGATCTCGTCCTCCACCAGCTCGCAACCGGCGACACCCTCCACATCGCCTACGTGTCGGCCTTCGCCTTCGATGACCTCGGAAATCACATCTCGTACAGCGTGGCGGCGCCGGACAGCCTCCGCGACGGACTCTACCTCCGCGAGCTGGCGACCCCTCAACAGGAAGTGGCGCTCGACCAGCGACCTCATGGGACGTACTCGCATCTCACGTGGCGCGAGGACGCTTCCGACTTTGCCTTCCTGGTGGCTGAGACCGACACCACGGGCGAACGAAGCCCCGCCAGCCTGTGGGTGTGGGATGGCCGAGAGGCGGACGCCACCACGGACACCAGCCCGTTGCCCAACGGCTGGATCATTCCCTCTGAGCACAACCGCCTGGAGTGGACCGACGACGGCGACCGCCTGTTCTTCGGCCTCCGCCCGGACGAGTTGGCGGACACTGATGACGCAGACGATGATTCCTCAGCCGTCGATCTCTACGACCTCGACGCGATCCTGGACGACCGAACCGTTGATGTCTGGCACTGGGACGATCCGCTGATTCAGCCGCACCAGAAGCGCGAGTGGCAGAGTGAGCAACGACGCACGCATCAGGCCGTGCTCCACCGGCGCTCAGGTGAGATCGTCGCGCTGGGGACGGAGGAGATCCGCACCATCGGGGCTCCAGAGAACCCACACATCACGCTAGGCGCGTCTCCGGATCCCTACTTCAAGGAGCGGACGTGGGCCGGTCGCTTCCACGACCTCTATGTCATCGACCTCAACGACGGCTCCCGAACCCGCATCGCCGAGCGGCTGGCATCTTCAGCTCGCAGCCTGTCGCCAGAAGGCCGCTACGTTGCCTACTACGATGCGGGCGACTGGCATCTGTACGACGTCCGTTCCCAGAGCACGCGCAATCTCACCGCGGACCTCGGCGTGCCGTTTGCCAACGAGGACCACGACTACCCGAACGCGGCGCCAGGCTACGGACTAGGAGGATGGATCGAGGGCGACGCTGCCCTGCTCATCTACGACAAGTACGACGTCTGGCAGGTGCCTACTGACCGGGGTACACCGTTCCGCCTCACGGGCGGAGCGGGACGGGATGAGAAACGCATCTACCGCGTGATCGACCTCGACCCTGACGAAGAGGCAATTCCCGACGGGGCCTCTCTCCTTCTGCTCGGCTATCACGACCTCGAGAAATCCGACGGGTTTTACCGCGCCACCGTCGGGCGCGACGAGCTGGCGCCGCTGGCCGTTGAGGACAAACGGTTTCGCGTGATTGGGAAAGCCGAGGACGCCGATGTGGTGATTCTCTCCCGCGAGGACTACGACGAGTTCCCAGACCTCTGGGCCACCACCTCGGACCTCGCCAGCCCGACGAAACTCACCGACGTGAACCCGCAGATGCGCGAGATCGCCTGGGGCACCTCCGAGTTGGTGGAATGGAGCAGCCTGGACGGCACGCCCATGCAGGGCGTGGTCATCAAGCCGAACGACTACGACCCGAGCCGACGCTACCCGGTGCTGGTCTACTTCTACCGCTTCTTCTCGCAGCGCCTGCATGAGTTCACGCAGCCCGCCATCAACCACCGCCCAGTCTTCCCGCTCTATGCCTCGGACGACTACGTGATCTTCCTCCCGGACGTGCGCTTCGAGGTGGGTCGGCCCGGATTCTCCGCTACCAAGAGCGTCGTGCCCGGCGTGCAGCGGCTCATCGACCTTGGCATTGCGGACCCGGATGCCGTCGGCCTCCACGGCCACTCGTGGAGCGGCTACCAGACCGCGTTCATCGTAACGCAGACCGATCTGTTCGCGTCGGCCATCACGGGAGCGCCTGTGTCCAACATGACGAGCGCGTACAGCGGCATCCGGCACGGCAGCGGGCTGGCTCGGCAGTTCCAGTACGAGCAAGGCCAGAGCCGCATCAGCGGCAGCTTGTGGGAGGCGCGCGACGAGTACATCGACAACTCCCCCGTGTTCTTTGCGGACCGCGTGCGGACGCCCCTTCTCATTCTCCACGGCGATGCCGACGGCGCGGTGCCGTGGGAGCAAAGCGTGGAGCTGTATCTCGCCCTGCGACGCCTCGAGCGCCCCGCGTGGCTGCTCCAGTACCGGGGCGAGGACCACCACCCGCAGACGTACCCCAACAAGCTCGACTGGGCCTTGCGCATGAAGGCGTTCTTCGACCACACTCTCAAGGGCAACCCAGCACCTGCGTGGATCACCGAGGGCATTCCGTACGCCGGTGAGTAATCGCCAGCTCGAGCTGGCGCGTCCTTATCTGCCCGGATAGGAGAAGAGAGTTGTGTCCTAGAAGCTTCTCATTCCGGCGCAAGATCAAATCAATCGGTGAGATGAACACACCTCTGGATCAGATAAACATACCCCTTGCCCTTTTCCTGATTGCACTACCCATTCTTGTCCACTGGGCAATCGACACGTTTGTCAGCGACCGATTCAAGCACGACAGGAAATACCTTCTGTTCAGAATGAATTACCCCATTGCAATCCTCATATCACTTCTGACGGTAGTTGCGTTCTGGCTCATGCTGTTCTTCGAGTAATCGCAGAGGAGAGACGACTGGATATCACCACATGAGTACCCTTGAACGCGCCATCGTCATCGCCACCGAAGCCCACGCAGGCGAACGGGACAAGGGTGGGGCACACTATATCCTCCACCCGCTCCGCGTCATGCTCAGCATGACCACGGAGGCCGAGCAGATCGCCGCCGTGCTACACGATGTTGTAGAGGACTCAGAGTGGACACTCGACGCCCTGCGTGGAGAAGGCTTCTCTGAGGAGGTCGTCCGTGCCATCGATCACCTCACCCGCCGCGATGGCGAGACCTATGCGGCGTTCGTCCAACGGGCTGGCGAGGATCCAGTCGCGGCACGCGTCAAGGCCGCCGACCTGATCGACAACATGGACCTGAGCCGGATCGCCAACCCGACGGCCAGAGACCATGAGCGGATCGCGAAGTACAAGCGCGCCCTCGCCACGCTTCGCAGCGGCCCCTACGTCTCCTGATTCGCCAGCCCAATGCCTCTTTCCCTTCCCGACGACACCACCCGCCAGCTCGTCGAGTCCATCCAGGTCTACTTCCGCGATGAGCGCGACGAGGAGATCGGCGAACTGAGAGCGTCGCTGCTGCTCGAGTTCATCCTGGATGAGATCGGCCCGAGTGTCTACAACCAGGCCCTCCGGGATGCGCAGGCGCACCTCCGCCGAACCGTGAACGACCTCGACGTGACGCTAGGCCAGACCGAGCTGGCGCATTCCGCCGCTGTCCGCACTGCACAGAACCGCAGGCGGTGAGCCTCCATCGTGAGGCGATGCGCCTTATCGGTAGGTGCGGTCGAGAACGTCGTCGATCCGAACTGGTGCCTTGCGGTGCAAGAACACGGACGAGGCGATGCACGCGAGGCCGAGCGCGGCCATCAGGCTGAGACGAGCTGGTGACATGGCATCCAGGGTGAGAGTGTCCTGGAAGCCCTTCCAAGAATCGCGCCAGACCCTTGTTATTCCCGCTCATCCATATAAAACGGATTCACATCGGGTCGCTCGCGGCCTGAATACATCCGTGCCATGCGCACGTAGTGGGCTGCGTTAGCCCGGTTCCGGTCGATTTCTTCCTTGTGCAGGGCACGAACGACCGTGGCGGGACTGCCCAGAACCAACGATCCCGGTGGAATGACGGTGTTTCCGGTCACCAGCGCGTGGGCCCCCACGAGGCTGCCCGCCCCAATGACCGCGCCATCGAGCACAATCGCCCCCATCCCGATCAGCACATTGTCTTCGATGGTGCAGCCGTGAACCACCGCGTTGTGTCCGATGGTCACCCCGGCTCCGATCCAACAAGGATGCGTCCCGCGCGAGACGTGGACGGTCGCGTTGTCCTGCACATTGGACCCTGCACCGACCTCGATCCAATGCACATCGCCGCGCAGCGAGGCTCCGTACCACACGCTCGCGCCATCGTGGAGCGTGACATCCCCGATGACCGCAGCCGTGTCAGCGACGTAGACCTCATGGCCGAGCTCAGGACTGCAAGAGAGAAAAGGGCCAACCATAAGAGCAGAGAGTGTGGAGGCGAGAAGGTGTCGGGCTGGCGAGGCTCACGCAACCCTGGTGGGTGCGTGCCCCGTATGAGCGGTGTTGGTCGCACCGGATTCGCCAGCTCGAGGCCTCGTTGAGGCACAGCGGTGAACTCTCGCGTGACCGACCGCGTTGCATCGCTACACATCCCTTTTGCCTGTGGCCCACATCAACATCTTGCGTGCCCATTCTCTTGGCCTGGACGGAGCCCGCCAGGCGGCTGAAGCCGTGGCGGCTCGCCTCGTCGCCGAGTTCGGCGTCCGAACGTCCTGGACCGGTGACATCCTCCGCGTTGAAGGTCGTGGCGTGAAAGGGGCTCTCGAGGCCCAGCCAACGGTGGTCCGGGTGACAGCTTCACTCGGACTGGTGGCGCGCCCCTTTCGCCGGGCCCTGCACCGGGAAATCGTACGTGAACTCGACCGTTTAGCCCCTCTGCCTGCCTGACCTCCCCCCATGAAACGCTTCCTCCTCGACACGCTCTACCCGAAGGTTCTCGATGGGCTTCCTGCGCTCGGTACGCCTCAAGAGCTTGCCGCCAGCATCCGCGAAGGCGGGGGCTCCCCAGACGAACAGGTGGAACGCCTCGTGCGCCGTCACATCGCGCTGTCATCGGCGACCGGTTTCGTCACTGGCCTCGGTGGCTGGTTGACGCTCCCCGTGACCCTGCCGACCAACCTGGTGGGGGTCGCGACGCTTCAGCTGCATATGGCCGCGTCCATCGCGGCCCTCGCAGGCCATGACCCCACCCTTCCCGTCAACCGCGAACGCGTGATCGGGTGCCTCGTCGGCGTCAATCCGGAGGAAGAGGGACGCGACATTGAGCAGGAGACCATCGACCGAACCGCGCTGAAGGTGGCTGAGAAGGGCCTCAACTTCGTCATCTCAAACGTCGGCCAGCTGATGTCATGGGGAACCAAGAAAGTCGTGGAAGGCCAGATCAAGCGGCGGCTGATTCGAGGCGTACCCGTGATCGGCGGCGTGATTGGCGCCGTGTCGGATGGATACGTCACCACGCAGGTCAGTCGTGCGGCCCGCGACACCTTCTTTGGCGGGATTGAGGAGCCCAAAGAACCGTCGTTCCCACCTTCCAGTGGGGATGGATTGCCAGAAGGCGTCGTGTCCCCGCCCGCCCCCTCCGAGGCCTGAGGTCTTATGGACCCGATTCCCAATGAGACCCACGCGGCAGAGGCCAAAGCCACGATCGACGCCCTCGAAGGCGGGCTGGCGGCGTTTCCCCTCTCCAAGGCGGTCAATACCGTTGACGGTTGGCGGCGCACACTCCTGACGACGGAACGCGACGACCTCCGCCCCATCGCCGACGGGCTGGCCGACCTCCACCGCGCGCTGACGGGCGAAGGCGTGAATGGCCACACGGTGGGAACGCTACTCGTCCAACTTGGGGAGCAAACGGAAGCTGTAGCCGACACAGTCCCGAGCCCAACGCCAGAGGACTCTACCGACGAATTGCGTAGAAGCCTCGCTCGGTTGGGATCCCTGCTTCGCCATGCCGGCAGCGCGCTGGCGGGCAACTCAGCCTGACCGTCCCTTCGCCCAAACGCATACGACGCCCCCCGGAATCAATCCGAGGAGCGCCGTTGTCTAGGCGACTCTTGATGAGAGCAGGACTCTACATCTCGGGCTCGCCCTCCTCGTCCATGGCTTCTCCGTCCTCGATGGCTTCGTCGACGGCTTCAGCGGCTTCGTCGCCAGCTGCCTCCATCGCATCAGCCTCATCTTCGAGAGCGTCAGCCTGTTCCTGGAGATCTCCGGCCTCTGCGTCGTAGGCGTCCTCGACGGCCTCGGCCTGTTCGGATTGGCACGCAGCGAGGCTCAGCGGGAGGGCAAGAGCGAGAGCAAGAATGAATGCACGCATGGGTGTTTGCGGTTGGGTGAGTGTGGGTGAAGTGGCGCGAAGCCACCGTCCACTAAACCACCGAACTCTGGATTATTGCTCGAGCATGTGTTCGACACATGTCTATCACTTCAAGGCCCCTCACCACCCAACGCTCACGTTGAGCGCCTGAACCTCACTTCGCGCCAGGGGGACCAAGTAGATCCGAGCGGCAGCGTCCGAGGCATCCCACTCGAGCTGACGACGCCCACCCTGGACTCGCGCATCCAGAAGCCGCGCGACCTCCCGCCCCATCACGTCGAACACGGCGACGCGGGCCTCGCCCGCGCCCGGCATCTCCAGCTCGAGGCGGCTACCCCTCCGCCCTCTGCTTCATATCCGCAAGAGCCATCAGCGCCTCGATGGGCGTCATGCGGTTCGGATCGATCCGCGCCAGCGCGTCCAGCACGTCGGTCGCAATGGGGTCTGGCGCCGCCAGCGCGACGGGCATCTCGGAGGGCGCCGGAACGGCTTGCACCGCTCCACGCGAGACGGTCGGCATCCCATCTCCGCTGGCCTCGGCCGGCGAACCGGAGTCGCTCGAGCTGACGAGAACGCCGACTTCGGCGGCCACGTCGTGCGCCTCGAGATGGCGGAGGACCTGTTTGGCGCGCGCCACCACCTCTCGCGGCAGCCCAGCCATGCGCGCCACCTCGATGCCGTAGCTGTGGTCGGCCCCGCCGGGCACGAGGGTGCGGAGAAACACCACCCGCCCGTCGTGCTCCTGCACTTGGATTCGGTACGGTCGCACGCGCTCGAGACGCTCCGCCAGTGCGTTCAGCTCGTGGTAGTGCGTCGCGAAGAGGGTGCGGGCCGCCACGGCAGGCGTCTCGTGCAGATGCTCCACAATGGCCCACGCAATGCTGAGACCATCGAAGGTGGACGTGCCGCGCCCAACCTCGTCGAGCAGGATGAGGGAGCGGTCGGTGGCATTGTTGAGGATCGCCGCGGTCTCGTTCATCTCCACCAGGAACGTGGACTCGCCCGCAGCAAGGTTGTCGCTCGCCCCGACGCGTGTGAACAACGCATCCACCGCACCGATGCGGGCTTGAGCGGCCGGGACGAAGCACCCCACCTGCGCCAGCAGCACGATCAGGCCCGTCTGCCGCAGCACCACGCTCTTGCCCGCCATGTTGGGGCCGGTGATGACAAGGATCTGACCATGCTCGCTCGCCAGCTCGAGGTCGCCGTCGACGGGCGCTGCCAGCCGGACCGAGTTAGGGATGAATGCCTCGCCCGCTGGAAGTGCGGTTTCCACGACCGGGTGCCGCCCGTCCACGATGTCCAGCACGGCAGACTCATCGACCGTGGGGCGCACATAGCGATTGCGCTCAGCCACTTCAGCGAAGGCTACCAGCACGTCGAGGGCCGCCAGCGCGCTGGCGTTGCGCTGCACGGGCTCCACGGCCTCCGCCACGGCCAGCCGGAGCGTCTGGAAGAGGCTCATCTCCAGCTCGCTGATCTTCTCCTGCGCCGTCAGGATTTTCTCCTCGTACTCCTTCAGCTCGGCGGTCACGTAGCGCTCGGCGTTGACGAGGGTCTGCTTGCGAACCCACTCGGCAGGCACCTTGTCCTTGTGCGTGTTGGTGACCTCGAGGTAGTACCCAAAGACCTTGTTGTAGCCGATTTTGAGGCTCGGGATCTCGGTCCGCTTGGACTCCGACGCCTGGAGCTTGGTCAGGTACTCCTTTCCAGAGCCCGCGATATCCCTCAGCTCGTCGAGGTCAGCGTTGAAGCCGGGGCGGATGAAGCCGCCGTTTTTGAGCGCGGCAGGCGGCTCGTCCACTAGCGCCGCTTGGATACGGTCCACGGTGTCCTGACACAGTGTAAGCCGGTCGCACAGGCGTCCCAGCAGCCCGCCCTCATTGGCCAGCAGGGTCTTGACGAGCGGCACCTGCTGGAGCGTTAGCCGGAGTGTGACGAGGTCGCGCGGTGTGGCGCGTCCGGTGCAGACGCGCCCGGCGAGCCGCTCGAGGTCGCCCACGTGGCGCAGCTCTTCGCGGAGCGACCGGCGCAGCCTCGAGCTGGTGTGCAGCACCTCCACGGCATCCAATCGGGCGGTGATGCGCTCCACGTCGCGCAGAGGTCGGACGAGCCACTGGCGCAGCCGCCGCCCCCCCATCGGCGTCTGCGTGGCGTCCAGCACGCCGATCAGCGAGCCGTCCCGGCGGCCGTCCTGCATCGACGACACCAGCTCGAGGTTGCGTTTGGTGGCTGGGTCGAGGGCGATGTGGTCGTCGGCACGGTAGCGCTGGATGCGGCTGACATGCGGCAGGCGCCCCTTCTGGGTCTCGCCGAGGTAGTAGAGCGCCCCTCCCGCCGCCGCTAGTCCGACCGTCAGGTCATCCACACCGTAGCCCTTGAGGCTGTGCGTCCGGAAGTGGCGGAGCAGTGTCTCGGTGGCGAAGTCCTCTCCGAAGACCCAGTCTTCCTGGGGCGTGACGGCAAACGGCAACGGACCGGGCTGCACAGCGGCCATCGTCTTGGTCAAGCGCTCCTTGTCGCGCTTGTCCACCAACACTTCCGCCGGAGCCACCGTTTGCAGCAATGCGCCGAGTCGAGCTGGCGACACCTCGGCCACGTAGAACTCGCCGGTGGAGGCGTCGGCGAACGCTAGCCCGGCCATCTCGGTGCGACCACTCTTGCCCCACGTGACGGCAGCCAGGAAGTGGGCTTGCTTGGGCGCGAGGAGCTGCTCGCGGAAGGCCACACCGGGAGTGACCACCTCCACCACGCCGCGCTTGACGATTTTGCGCGCGTGCTTGGGGTCCTCGAGCTGCTCGCACACAGCCACACGGTGCCCGGCTTGCACAAGTTTCGGGAGGTGCTGGTCCAGCGCGTGGTGCGGAAACCCTGCCAGAGGCGTGTCCTCAGCGGCACCGTTGCCCCTCTTGGTAAGTGTGATGCCGAGAATCTCGGAGACCGTAACCGCGTCATCCTCGAAGGTCTCGTAGAAGTCGCCCATGCGAAAGAGCAGGATGGCGCCAGGGTGGCGGTCCTTGATCTTCCAGTACTGCCGCATGAGCGGCGTCTGCTTCTGACGCTTGCGCTCTTTCTTGGACAGGAACAGGTCGTTTTGCTCGGCCACAGCTCTCGGCAGGTCACCAGGGGGACCCCTCAAACTAGCCGCGCCCACTGCCACACGTCTGGCAGCGGGCGCGATTCCGGGGGGAGGGGGATGCGCTACACAGAGGTCTCGGCACTCGGTGAGGCAGGCTGCTCCGCCAGCACGATCACGCCACAGCCCACGCGAGCTCCTGCGTCACCGCTTGGCTGGCTGGTGAGATCATCGGCGCCCGCGTGCACAATCACGGCCTTGCCGACTACATCCGTTGGACCTCCAAAGGTTAGCACGGAATCAGCGAGGGAACCGCGTGCAATGCCACTGGCTTCGGCCGACACTCGGACGTTCCCGAGATCCCCGGCATGCCGATTGGCGGGCGACGCACTCGGCGCGCCGTGCGGGCTTTCCATCGGGTTGAAGTGGCCGCCGGCTGCACCTCCGGGGGTTCCGTCGTCGCCCGGCGCGCACGAGCCGTTTTCGTGGAGGTGGAAGCCATGTGCCTCCCCCTCCAGGCCTGCAAGGTCGTAGCGAATCTGGACGCCATCACTTCCGAGAGCGAGAAATG
This sequence comes from Bacteroidota bacterium, assembly GCA_039815415.1. Taxonomy (GTDB): domain Bacteria; phylum Bacteroidota; class Rhodothermia; order Rhodothermales; family Rubricoccaceae; genus JBCBZH01. The sequence goes on along the minus strand of JBCBZH010000012.1, from coordinate 22,000 downwards.
TGACGGTCCCGGACACGCCGGAGTCGTTCAACCCCGTGATCTCAGCCACCGCGTACTCATCGGCGACCTCTTCAACGGCGGGCGGGTCTGAAGAAGGGTCCTCGGCCGTCAGCTCGGGAGCCTCGGACTGACAAGCCGCCAGCCCGATGGCGAGGACAAGACTGAAAAGCAGAGAAACGCGCATCTGCGGTGCAAGTTGGGTGATGGAGAGAGGTACACGACGCCCACGTCGTTCAGGGTCCGCCCTCATCCAACCAACGCACAGCTAGGCCGTCAGCTCGTCGCGGAGGCGCTTCGGAAGGCCCGCCACCACGAGGTCGTAGGAATGATCCACGAGCTGGCGAAGCAGGTCGCCCGGCACATCGGCCCGCAGCTCGACCGTGTTCCAGTGGCGCTTGTTCATGTGGTACCCCGGCCGGATGCCTGCGTACTGCTCCCGCAGCTCAACGGCCCGCTCGGGGTCACACTTGAGGTTCACGGCAGACTCGACCCATTCCACGTTGGTGAGGGCGAACAGCTTGCCCTGCACCTTGAACACGAGGGTGTCGGGACCGAAGGGAAGGTCTTCGGTGACGCCCGGCTTGGCGAGGCAGTACGTGCGGAGGGTATCGAGGTACATGATGCGGGCTTGCGATCCGACAGAAAGATGCCATACTGGAAACACTCTCGCCAGCTCGACGGAGTGGGCTCGATTATGCCCTGAATCAATACTAAATGCTGACTCCTGATCCACTAGGTTTGGAGCCTAGCTATGACACTACCGCCTGGATCCATGCTGGGTTCGTGGCTACCCCAGCAGGATAGGGACAATCACCGTAGATCTAGACGGATAGCCCTGACACACCTCACCGACGGCATGATCTTATCTAGCTTCCTATCAACTTGGGACTATTCGCCTTCCGGGCGGATAGCGCTGTTCGCACTGGTGACAGCTTTCCTTGCCTCGACGGCACTAGCCCAAGTATGCACAGGCGACGTCTTGCTCTCCTCTCAGACACAGGTAGATGCGTTTGCATGTAGCCAAATCGAGGGAAGCCTAACAATCAAAGGGGCTGACATCACGAGCCTGAGCCCGGTGGCTCCCCTCATATCCGTCGAAGGACAGCTTCAGATTGATAGCACCTCGCTCGCGTCGCTCCGTGGACTTGGCGCCCTCACATCCGTCGGAGGAGGTCTATTCATCCGGAACAACTCTGTGCTCGCGTCCATCGATAGTCTTGCCGCTGTCACTTCCGTCGGAGGGAACCTCTATGTCCGTGAGAACCCGCTATTGACATCAATCGATGGGCTGGAAGCCGTTCCATCCATTGGAGGAACCCTCCAAGTTCAAGGCAATGCAGCGCTAACGTCGCTCCATGGCCTCGCTGCCATTACGACTGTTGGAGGGACACTCAAGATTCAAGGCAATGATGCCCTTACATCACTTGATGGACTTGGCTCAATCACATCCGTCGGAGGAACTCTCAAGATCCAAGACAACGACATGCTACTGTCACTCGGCGGACTTTCTGCCGTCACGTCTGTCGGAAGAGACCTGTGGATCGCAATTAGCCCAGCGCTAACGTCACTCGACGGGCTAGACCACATCACGTCTGTCGGAAGTGACCTCTACATTTTTCTTAACGAAGCGCTGTCTATGTGCTCGTGTGGCCTCAATGGTCTTATCTCTGGCGGCGCTTTCTCCGGCATCACCGGCACGTTGTACTTCTCCGACAACGACCTGAGTGGCACCTGTAACTCGGCGCAAACTGTGCTCGACACCCCATGTAGCTCAGTCGCGGGTGAAGACGATCCTGCTACCATTGAGCTGGCGCTCACCGTCTCGCCCAACCCACTGCGCGACCGCGCCATGGTCTCGTTCAGCACCTCCGAAGCCACAGATGTGCTTGTAGCCGTCTATGACGCGCTGGGTCGTCGGGTAGGCTTGCTCGCAGACGCGCCATACAGTGTGGGGCGCCACGAGTTGGCGTTCGAAGCCGATTCTCTCTCGGCTGGCACGTACCTCATTCGCGCTACTGTCGGCGCGGAGTCTCGGTCTGTTCGCATCACCCTCACGAGGTAACCGTCGTTTTCGCCAGCTCGACATCCTATCGAGCTGGCGATCCGCCCCCTGAGCTGGTTCAGGGATCATCCTCTCCTTCCACATCTGGACGGCTCATGCGGCGGAGGCCAGGGATGAGACCCATCAGCCCGGGCGGTCCGATGGCGATGCCGATGCCCTCTTGGGGCGGAAGCATCGACGAGAGCGACGCACTCCGCAGCAGCGACAACGTATCCGCGGCTACCTCGAGGTCATCGAGGGGGAATGCATCCCGAACTGCCTGGAAGCTCTCGCGTCCGCCGTACACGCCTACCGGATTCCGGTAGCGGCGCGCCCTCGTGTCGATGGGTAGAAGCACGCCGGGCACCCGGAGGGTGAGCCAGGACCGCTGGCGGAAGCGGACCCGTGGCACCCGCGTCGTCGGCGACACCGAGCCTTCGCGGAGATACTCGCTTGGCAGCCACAGCGAGTCGCCCAGCGTAGGATGTCCCTCGGCAGGCGTGAACGTCCACTCATACGCCGCCTGGAAATCATCCACGCCGCCGCGCCGGTCGGGCTCCGCACGCAGCTCCGCGCTGGCGATCACGAACAGCGAGTCCACAATCCGGATGCGCCCCCTCAGCAGTCCCCCCCGCCGGGGAATCACAGCGATCTCCAGGAATCGGCGTCCCTCGGCCTCCACCGTCTCGCCCAGACGAAACGCGTAGTGGTCGATGGACTGGGGATGTGTGGGCGACATCACCGGTCGCCTATCCAGCAGCATCACATCCTCGAAGTAGAGATCGGGGATGGGATCGAGGCGCGCCCATCGGAACGGCCCGCCATCCGGGAGACGACGCCGCGCCACGACCTCTTCGCGAGCCCCCCCGCCCCACTCCCACCCGAGGTTTGACAATGACTCCTCGATGCGGATCGGTACCGGGCGCACATCCAGCGGGCCATCGCGGCGAAGGATCATCCGCGTGTACGCCTCCCCGTAGACCTTCCCGACACGCCGCCCCAGCTCCGCTTTTCTCGCCAGCACGCGGCGCCAGATTCGCTCCCCGGGCGGCTCAGCGCTCACCACCACCTCGCCCCCGATGAACGGCGCAACGGAGAGCCGGACGACGCGCTCGATGACGCCATCCTCCACATCGGCGTCGGTGAGCGTGATCTGCGCTGAGGCATACCCGACGTACCGCACGATGACCGTGGTGGGCAGTGTCGCCAGCTCGAGAGACAACCGTCCCTCGCGGTCTGCAGTCGTTCCGAGGGTGGTGTCGATGATCTGAGCCGTAGCGCCCGGAAGGGGCTCGCCCGTCTCTGAGTCCAGCACCGTTGCCACGAACGTCGCGGCGTGTGGCGACGGCGCCACCGGCACCCGGACTGGCTGTGCCGCAGCGGGAAACGCGATCACAGCGGCAAGAACGAAAAGGAGGCGCATCAACACAGGCCGAGTCTACCGAGAGCGAGGGGCACCGTGAGGCATCCCGATCCGACTGGACGAACGGACTGCATACCGCTACCGTATACGTCCCTCTGCCTTTTTCCCTCCCCTCCCATGCGACGCCTCTGTCTGCTGCTCTGCGTCCTTGCGATGACCGCCAGCTCGACGCCTGCCGGGGCGCAGCCGCTCCAGCAGGAGGCCGAGCAGGTCTGGGCCGATGGCGACCGCAATGGGGCGTATCGACTCATCGTGGATCGGCTGCGCCAAGCCCCACGCGACACCGCCGCGCTGGCGCTCCGGCTGGACCTGGAAGTCGCGGGGGCGCCCGGAGGCATTCCGTTCTTCCAGAAGCGCAGGATGCGAAAGACAGCACGCACTCTGCTCCGCATCGACTCGACGCACGTGCGGGCCAACGCTGTCTTGGGGCGTGCGGCCTTGAACGATGTGCTGCTGTACCAGCGCTACATCAAGCTCGGCGACACCGACGCTCGGCGCCTCGACCGCCTGCCCGAAGACCTCAGAGGGCTCCTCCCCGAAGCCACCGGACGACAGGCTGCAGGGCGCCTCGACCTACGGGTCGCCATGCGAGAGATCGGTTGGATTGATGCCAGTGAACCTGCCGACGCGGCTGCAGAACGCGCGGAGCGCCACCTCCTCCGGGCTGTTCAGACCGGCCCTTCAGATCGGGAATCGATTCAACTTCTCGCCACCCTCTACGTCGCCATGGACCGGTTCGACGAGCTGGCGGCTCTGGCGGCGGTCGCGCGCGCCGCCCGCCCGGAGGCTCCCGACGCGTGGATGCTGACGGGGCTGGCGGCTCGACGTCTGGACCGGTCCCAGGATGCAGAAGAGGCGTTCGAGTTTGCCCTGTCGCGCATGTCGCCCTCCGAACGAGACCGGGTGCAAGACATCTCCCGACTCACGCCGCAGAACTCGACCGTAGAGGCTGACACGTTCTGGGCGAAGCGAGACACCCGCTTTCTGACATCCATCAACGAGCGCCGGCTGGAGCACTACTCCCGGATTGTGACAGCAGACCTGTTGTTCGCCTTCGGAGACCTTCCTGGGTCCGAGACCCCTCGAGGTCAGATCTACGTCCGCTACGGCGAGCCTCCCGTCTGGCGGTTCGTCTCTCTCGGACCGTTCGCGCCCCCCATCTACCCGGGCGACCCCGGTGACACGGCCCGCTACGATGTGTGGCAGTACGAAGGCTTCCGCTATGTCTTCAACGACTTCTACCTCGGCGGTCGATACACGCTCTATAGCCCGGCGGCAGACGCCTACGTCTTCGGCGGACGCCTCGCCCAGCAGGCAACATCCGACGACGCCATCAAGACAGACCGGCGTCTGCGGCGCGAGAACCCTGAAGACGCGGCCCCTCAACCCGGTACGATTCCTCTGAACGGGCTGGTGTCGTCGTTCCGCAGCACAGAGGGCAAGAGTGAAGTCGTGATTGTGATTGGCAACGACGACGACGCTCCCAGAGGGCGCCGGGGCCTCTTCCTGCTTCGCGACGAGGACCCAATTGCCAGCGACGTGGACGACACCACCCCCATCCCGACGGAGGACGGCTGGATCGAGGCCGGGAGCGTGCATGCGTTGCCCGGCGCCTACACGCTCGCCATTGAGCTGGAGACTGCCAATGCGTACGGGGTGCGCCGCCAGCGCGTCACCGTGCGCCCGTTCAGCTCCATCGGGTTTGAGGTCAGCGATCTGCTGATGGCCTCGTCCATTGACGAAGTGGACGAGGCGGGAATCGCTCCACTCCAGCGCGGAGGCTACGCCATCGTTCCAACCCTCACCAACTCGTATGCCCCCGGCGACCCGCTCCATGTGTACGCCGAGATCTACGGGCTGACGCTGCGGGATGGGAGGTCAGATGCCTCGGTGGAGACGGTTCTGATTCCCGAGGACAACCGGCCAGGTCTCCGCAGAGTCTGGGATCGCATTACCCGCCGGGGAAGCCGCACCTCATACCGCGTTGCCACCGATATCTCTGGAGACGTGGCCGACGAGGCCGTTCCGCTGTTCATCGACACCACTGGGCAACCGAGCGGGGGCTACACGCTCCAACTCCGCATCACGGATCGCATCGCGGACGAAACGGTGGTTTCCGAACGAGAGATCGTGCTGGAATAGCGAGGCGGTAGCTGGAGGCCGCCCTCGCTATCCTGCCGAGGCCTTCTCGTCCTTCTGCCCATGCTCGATCTCCGAGACCACTTCGTCGTCCCCCCGGCTCCGGCCATTGAACTTCGAGCCTTCACGCATGGGCTGATGCCCCGAACGGTGCCGGATCTCATGGCCGCGTTCACAACCGACTGGGCCGAGCGCGGCGTGGACGCCTGGAACCACATCCCCGACCGCTGGGACCTGGGCCACGACTCAAGCTGGTGGTCTCTCCCGGATGACCTTGGCGACCGGTGGATCGCCCCCCTCGTCGGCGCTCCGCAGGGGACGTGCATCTTGCAGCCCAACGTGCACTGGACCGTTCAGGCCTTGCTCTCCTGCGACGAGCCCTTCGCGGGCGGTCGCAACGAGGTGGTGATGACCGCGAACGAGTTTCCATCCGTCCGGCATTCTGTCAAGCGTTGGACTGGGCTCCGGGACATCACTCCAGTGGAGGTCGCTGCAGACGGTGATGGGTTCGTGGATGTTGAGGGCGTGATCTCAGCCATCACCGACCGAACAGCCTGGGTCTTCGTGAGCCACGTCGGCTTTACCACGGGGGAGCGGCTGACCGACGAGGCCCTCCGGTCGATCATCGACCGGGCCCACCAGCTCGGCGCACACGTCTGCGTAGATGGCTACCATGCCACAGCGTCCCTTCCCATCCAAGCAGAGTCTCTCGGCACCGACGTCTACGTCGGCGGCCTGCTGAAAGAAGCCTGTGGCTCGACGGGCAACAGCTACCTGTACGTCCGCGAAGGCCTTGACCTGCGCCCGCGTCTCGCCGGCTGGTTCTCCGATGCTGACCCGTTTGGCTTCAACGATTCGCCCGCAGACCACCCCATCGTTCGGCGCCGCTTTCTCGCAGGCACCACCGCTGTCGCCTCGATGTATCACGCGGTGGAAGGCCTCCGCGTGATCCTTGGCGCCGGGCTGGCGACCGTCCACACCGACTCGCTCACCAAGACCGACCGCGCCATCGACCGCGCCGATGCCCTGGGGCTCACAGTGCGATCTCCGCGCGATGCCGGGCGCCGAGGCGCGATGGTGATCCTGGAGGCCGAGGCTGCGGACCGGCTCTGCGCGTGGCTCAAAACGAAGGACGTGTACACGGACAGTCGGCAAGGCCAGGTGCTTCGGCTGGCCCCGTTCGTGTGGAACTCCATCGACGACGTGGATCGCGCCTTTGATGCCATTGCCGACGCGCTGGCGAGTGGCGCCTACCGTACAGCACATCTCCCTGCCGAGGGCGGACCCGTCACATAGTCAAAGCCACCGGCCCCGGCACGATCCGTAACCCTTTGGGGGGAAATCCCACCGGGGTGTCACCGATCTGCACCGCAGTCGAGACTTGATTAACGCCTTCGCCAGCTCGACCGATTTCAGGCGTCGAGACCATGCAGAGCCGGGTTAAGCGACCCGGGGTGTCACGCCTGCATTCCTGAACGGGTCGCGTATTGGGGATTCTGAGAGACGCCGCCGAGTGCACAGGGCTAGGGCTGCTGGCCCGGATGAACAGAGTCTGGCACTCCCCTTGCGGAAGGGTTGGAGGTTCGCCACCTCCCCATGCGTTTCATCCACCACCCGTTCGCTCTCTCGAGCCAGCTTGCCGTTCGGCGAGCACCGGCTTCGATGGCAGCGCCCTTGCCTACGGGCTGGTGGATTCGGCCGAGCCACCACGCTGTTCCTGAAGCCACTCCGACGCTTCGACGGATCGTTTCCTCCTCGCCGCGCACCCGAGCGCTCTAAGACGCCTTTCCGGCGTCCTGCCGGCCCCCTGATGAACACACTCCAGGAATCCGTCGAACGCTACTGCGCTGAGTACGCCGCTGATGGCCCGCTCGTGGCCGAGTACGGGCGCGCTGTGGCTGTGGCTGCGCTGCCCCTCGTCCGGTCCCTTTCCCGGCGCGTCGTTCTCCCAGATCATCCGCTCGCGTCCTACCGAGACCTCGAGAACGCAGGCATGCTGGGGATGCTTCAAGCTCTCAACTCCTACGACCCCGCTCGCGGCACCCCCTTCGCCTCGTTCGCCTACGGACGCATCCGAGGTGCGCTCGTGGACTTCCTCCGCACCATCGACTGCCTGAGCCGGGATCGCCGCCGACGCGTGGCCGAGGCATCGCGTACAGCCGAAACGCTGCAGCAGGAACTCGGCGATGAACCGCGCGCCGCTCAGGTCGCCTCTCGGCTCGGTGTCACGATTCGAGAGTACGACCGGCTTCGGAGCGACGCGCAGCAGCGGTTCGCCCTTTCGCTTTCCGACAGTGGCGACGACAACCGCCCAACCCCTCTCGATGTCCTCGCGGCCACCGACATCGACCCTACCGACGCTGAAACGGAGCGTCAGTCCATGTACGCGTACGTGGATTCTCTCGTAGAGCGCCTTCCGGAACGCGAGCAGCGCATTGTCCACCTGTACTTCTTCGAGGGCCTGACCCTCCGCGAGATCTCCGGCGAGTTCCAGCTCACCGAGGCACGCATCTCACAGATTTTGTCCAAGACGCTCCGCGAGTTGCGCGAGCAGATGCGGACCCCGCTCGTCGCCGCTGCCTGACCGCAGGTAGAACGGCGACCTCGTCCCTCTGAGGGAGAGAGGGAGACGGTCGGGATTCGGGCTTCGGCTCGGTCCCGGCCGTCTTTATTTCAGCACGGTGGCGGGTTTGTCGAGCTGGCGGTCTTACGCCACCCGCTCAACGCTCGCGGTCTTCCCCGAGGTTTAAACCGGGAGGGCCGGGGGCCTGACCGTATATTTCGCGCGACCGAGCCGGGCCCCGAGGCACCGGCTCGTTTGTGTCTGGGCCTTGAGGGTCTGGCTGGGCCTTGTGCCCGCTCCACAACCAACAGCTAGGCGACGCTGCTCGCCACCGACCCGCACGCACGGGGTGTGATTATGGGAATGATGACCAAAATGCGCGAAAGCACAGGAGCCGTCATCGGCGTCCTCGTTTTCGCCTTTGGAGGGCTCTGGGTCCTTCAGGACTCCGGCGCCTTCGACGCCGTTGGGCGCAACATCGGCCTGAACGTCGCCAAGGTGAATGGCGAGCCGATTTCAATGGAGCTGTTCAACAACGCGCTCCAGCAAGAAACGCAGCGGTACGAGCAGCAAGGCATCGAGGTCACACCGACACTCCGCGGCCAGCTCGAGAACCAGACCTTCGACGCGCTGGTGGACAACGCGCTGGTGGAGGCCGAGATGGATCGCCTGGGCATCCAGGTGACGGACGAGGAGGTGTTTGCCCTCATCACGGGCCCGCGCCCAGACCCGGTCCTCGCCTCTTACTTCCCCGACGGATCCGGTGGCATCAACCGGACGCTTCTGGACCAGGTCGTGAACGACCCGGCGTACGCTGTCGAGCTTCAGGCCATCGAGGAGCAGGTACGACGCAACCGCCGGCAGGCCAAGCTCTCGGCTCTGATCGGCGCCAGCGCGCGGGTTTCGGACGCTGAGGTGGATGCCGAGATCGCACGGCGCGGCCGCACAGCATCTGCCCAGGTGGTTGCCCTGCGGTACGCCGAGGTGCCCGAGAACGAGGTCACCGTTTCCGACGATGACCTCCAGGAATACTACCAGGAGAACCGCGCAGACTTTGAGCGCCCAGAGACCTACACAGCGGAGTACGTCTCGTTCACTAGCGTCGCCAGCGCGGACGACTCTTCCCGCGTTCTCGGCGAGCTGGATGTCATCCGCCCAGGCCTCGAGAGTGCAGAAGATCCCGAGGCCTATGTCGCCAGCCAGTCGTACGGCACGGAGACACAGGCAGCCTTCGTGCCCCCCTCGCAGCTCCCGGCAGCTCTCGCCAGCGCGATCTATGACGACATGACCATCGGCCGCGTCGTCGGACCCGTTGTTGGAGATGGCCAGGCCACGCTGGCTCGGATTACCGATGTACGTGAGGCAGAGTCGCCCCTGATCCGCGCCCGCCACATTCTCCTTCCCGAGGGACGTGAGGAGCAAGCACGCGGCCTGAAAGCCCAGATCGAGAACGGCGAGATCTCATTCGCCGCGGCTGCCCGCGAGATGTCTGAGGACGGCTCGGCAGACCTGGGCGGTGACCTCGGATGGTTCGGTCGGGGCCAGATGGTGGCACCATTCGAGCAAGCGGCTTTTGCGGCGACCATCGGCCAAGTGGTCGGTCCCGTAGTGAGCCAGTTTGGTGTTCACATCATTGAGGTCACGGACCGTGCTACCCAGGAGGCTGAGATTGTCCAGATCTCACGGGCTGTGGAAGGCGACTACGACCGGACGCGCGAGGCCGCTGAAGACTTCGTTGCCATCTCCGTTGAGGGCGAAAATCGCACCTTTGAGGAGGCTGCGCAGGAGGCGGGTATGGAAATCACGCCGATGCGCGTGCAGGCCGACCAGTCCTCCGTTCCAGGCCTTGATGCGGGCCGCGCTCTGTTCCGCTTCCTCAAGCGAGCCGATCCAGGAGACCTGTCGGATCCGATTGATGCCGGGGATCGCTTCATCATTGTCCGTCTCATCGAGACGATGGAGGAAGGCGTGGCGCCCTTCGAGGATGTCCGCGACCAGATCGAGCTGGCGGTCCGGCTTGACAAGAAGGCTGAGATCCAGCTTGAGCGCCTCCAGCAAGCCAGTCGCCCCGGCGCCTCGCTGGAGCAGATCGCCAGCTCGGCAGGCACTGCGGTCCAGACCCTTGACGGCGTAAGTCAGGGGCGTCCCTCCATCCAGGGCTTCGGCAACGAGCCCCGTGCGGTGGGTGCCATTTTCGGATTGCAGCCCGGCCAGCGCAGCGGCGCCATCGAAGGCGATCAGGCAGCCTTTGTCGTCAGCCCCGTCAGCTTTGCCGACGCCGACACCATGGACGACGCCGGACGCGAGCAGCTTCGCCAACAGCTCCTGCAAGCCAAGCGCCAGCGCCTCGTGCAGGGCTGGATCCGCTCGCTCCGGGAACAGGCCGACGTGGAAGACCTCCGCAACGACGTGCTGTAACCCACACCACACACGCACCAATCAGGGCACGGGGAGCGATTCCTCGTGCCCTGGTTTCGTTATCGCTTCTCCCTCGAGCTGGCGTCCCGAGCGAGCGCCCGGCGGTCTGGCTTGAGACCCGTTGGACCTTCCCATGGCAGGAATGCGACAGGAATCATGAAGCCCGGTAGTCGAACACGAAGCGCCGTCGCCAGCGCGTCTGGCTGAAGCAAAGGCCCGGCGCTCTGCACAAACGCGACCGGGCGCGCCCCAAACTCGGCATCGTTCACAGGCACCACCACGGCGCTGGCAACCTCGGGAAGGGCCGTGAGCACCGCCTCGATGGCTTCCGGCTGGATGTTCTCCCCGCCCGACACAAAGCCGTTTCCGATGCGCCCGTGGACGATGAGCCGCCCGGCCTCATCCATCTCTCCCCGGTCGCCCGTGGCAAACCACCCCTCGGCATCGACCGGGCGATGAAGCCGATCGCCATCGACGTACCCGGCAAACAGGGTCGGCCCGCGCACCTCGATCTCCCCCGACGCGGAGAGGCGAACCTCGCGCTCAGGGAGCATGGTCCCGGACGTCGCCAGCGCGTCGCGCTCCGCGGGCAGCGTCGAGCTGGTGATGGTGGACGTCATCTCCGTCATGCCGTAGCTCATCACGATGGGGAGACCGCGAGCGAGTGCATCGTCGAGCACGTTCGGGGGGAACGCACTACCGCCCAGCAAGACCAGCTTCAACGACGCCAGCTCGAGGTCCTCTCGCAGGAGCCGAATGAGCTGCGTGGAGACCAATGAGGCGTGCGTCGGACGCAGGGATCGGACGGCTTCGTGCGTGCTCATTCCCGACTCGGGTAGCACCATCGCAGCGCCTGCGAGGGCGCACCGCATCACTACACCCAGGCCGCCGACGTGGTAGAGCGGAAGGTCCAACAGCCAGCGGTCGCCTGGCCCGAGGGGAAACCGCTCCATGAGCCCTCTCGCGCTGGCGACGTGATTGCCGACTGTATGCAGCGCGGCCTTGGGGGTCCCCGTCGATCCCGAGGTGTGCACGAGCGTGAACGGCGCATCGAGCTGGAGATCGCGCGGGGCGCCGCTCACATCTCCTGGCTCAGTGAGAGCGCCCAGATCGCTCTCGGTGAGGATCGCCGCCAACTCGAGGCGTTCCCGCGCGCGGTCGATCATCGGCTGCGGCCACCGGGGAGAGAGCGGAATGATGACGCCCCCAGCCCGCAATGCGGCGAGAATCAGAACGACGAGCGCAGGCTGAGTGGGGGCGCACACGCCAATGCGTGGGGATGCCCCCGCGAGCCGGCGAACAGTCCCGCTGACCCTCGCGTCCAGATCGGCCCAGGTCCACGCGCGCTCTGTCGTGACAAGCGCGGGCGCGTCGGGCTGGCGGTCGGCCCAGAAGCGGACTGGGTCTGGGAGGGTCACAGATCCAGCGGCTGGGCAAACAGGCTCGGGATGTCGATCCGGGGCCGGTTGAGGGGTAGGCGGTTTGCAAGCACGTCGTCCGCCAGCCAGCGGTAGGTGTCGAGGCCCGCCGGTTCCGCACCGGTGGCTACCGCCAATGCGGCCACGCCACGCAGCCCCACACCACTCTCGAAGGCTGCGCTGAGGACCGGGCGCACCCCGACCGACCTCGCGTGCAGCGCGAGCCGGAGCGTTCTCGACAGCCCGCCGAGCAAGGTCGGCTTGAGAACGGCCGCTGCAGCCCACCCCCGAATGGCCTCCTCGCCCGACTCCTGGACGGACTCATCCACGGCCACCGCCAGCCCCGTATCGTGCCAGAGTGCAGGCAGGCCCGACGGCTCGGCCAACGGCTCCTCGATGTAGGACACATCTGCTCCCCCGATAGACCCTGCGAATGCCGTCGCCTGCTCGACACTCCACGCCCGGTTGGCATCCAGCCGAAGCTCCACGCCCACGCCAACGCGCTGGCGGAGGGCCTGGACGTGGTATGCCTCCGCTTCCGGGTCGCCCCACCCGACCTTCAGCTTCAGGGCTGTGTAGCCCTCCCCGACGAGGCGCTCGGCGTCCGCAAGAATCGCTTCGGAGTCCCCCATCAGGAGCCCGTTCAGTGGCAGCGACACGTCGGGGTCTGGATGCAGGATCTGCGGGATCGTACGACCCGAGGCCTGGGCTGCAAGGTCCGCCAGCGCGAGGTCGAACGCGAACCGGGCCGACGGCGGATGCCCCATCGCATCGAGGCCCTGGGCAATGGCTCCGAAGGGCAAGAGCACCTGCGCCGGATCGATATCCTGGCCCCTCAGTGCCTCGCCCAAGACCTGGAGAGCGTGATGGGATTCGTCTCGTGATTCCCGGCTGAATCCGGGCAACGGCGCGGCATCGCCCCAGCCGGAAATTCCGGCTTCAGCGTCCAGGCGAAGCAACCACCCTTCGCGCTGGCGATGAGCGACACCTCCCCATGTCACCGGCTCTGTGAGCGGCAGTGCATACGGGACAATGTGGAAGCCGGTGATGTGCACGTAAGTCGGTAAGGAGAGCGCGCCTCGTTGCCGTTGTCAGTCGGACCTACGTCCAGATCCACCCCGCACCGAACGCCAACGCGTAGACGAGCAGCAGAACCGCCGTCTTGCCGAGCAACGGATTCAACACCTCCGGCGAGGTCTCGCGCGACAGCGTGATGGCGAGCTGGCGACCGACGATGGAGGCAATGAGCGACGCCGCGAGGATGCCTGGGTGCGCACGGAGCCAGAGGGCCAGTGCTGCGGGGACCGCCACTGCACCTGAGATGCAAGCACCGTACAGCCGGACGCCAAACGATCTCCCGAAGCGCACCACGAGCGTCCGCTTGTCCGCCACCCGGTCCTCTTCCACGTCGCGCACGTTGTTGGCGAGAAGGATGGCGGTCGCCAGGAAGCCCGGCCCAAGCCCGGCCACGGCGACATACGGCGGCACGAACAGGGCCTGCACGTAGTAGGTCCCCGCCACAGCCACCGGCCCGAAAAACACCAGCACGAACACATCCGCCAGCCCGGTGTACGCCAACGCGTAGCGGCCAGCTGTGTACGCGTATCCGGATGCGATGCTCACCAGTCCGAGGGCAAGAATCGGCCAGCCTCCGCGGAGGATCAGGTAGACGCCAGATGCGAACGCCAGCCCGAAGGCGATGGCGGCGGCGGCCCGCATCTGGCCAGGCGTGACGAGGCCCGCCGCTGTGGCTCGCTGCGGTCCCTTGCGTGCCTCGGTGTCTGCACCACGTACGTAGTCCTCAGCGTCGTTGGCGTAGTTGGTGCCGACCTGGATGAGCGCCGCGCCCAGGAACGCGCAGAGCGCCGCCGTCGCATGGAACACGCCGTCGCCCCATGCCATCGCGACGCCCAGCAGCACAGGTGCCGCCGCTGCCCACAGCGTCTTCGGGCGCGCAGCCTCTACCCAGAGGGCGAGAGCCGATGGCGGGGACGTTGCCGATGCGGTCATGCGGGCTGGCGACTACGGCTTGTAGCCATCCGCGTCGAAGTTGGGGGGGCGCTTGTTGAGGTACGCGTTCTTCCCCTCCTGGCCCTCCTCGGTCATGTAGAACAGCATCGTAGCGTGGCCCGCCAGCTCCTGAAGGCCAGCCCCGCCGTCCTCATCCGCGTTGGCAGCGGCCTTGATCATGCGGATGGCAATGTTCGAGTTGGCGAGGATCTCGCGGCACCACTGCACCGTCTCGCGCTCCAGCTCATCGAGCGGCACGACGGTGTTGACGAGGCCCATGTCGAGCGCCTCCTGCGCGGAGTAGGGGCGGCACAGAAACCAGATTTCGCGGGCCTTCTTCTGCCCCACGATCCGCGCGAGATGCGCCGTTCCGTAGCCCGCATCGAAGGATCCTACCTTCGGGCCGGTCTGCATGAACTGGGCATTGTCCGAGGCAATGGTGAGGTCGCACACGACGTGCAGCACGTGCCCGCCGCCGACGGCCCAGCCATTGACACTGGCGATCACGGGCTTCGGCATCTTGCGGATGCGCGTCTGGAAGTCGAGCACGTTGAGGCGCTGCATTCCTGTCTCGCTCCCGCCCTCCATCTCGCGGTATCCGTGGTCGCCCCGGATGCGCTGGTCACCGCCGGAGCAAAACGCCTTGTCGCCCGCACCCGTCAGCACAAAGACGCCGATGGAGGGATCGTCGCGCGCATCGTCGATGGCGCGGATCATCTCCGTGACGGTCGTCGGGCGGAACGCATTGCGGACCTCCGGGCGGTTGATGGTCACACGGGCGATTCCCTCCGTGTTGGTGCCGCGCGTGCCCTTCTCATAGACGATGTCCTCGAACTCGCCGACGGAGTCCCAGGAGAACGGACCCGAGACCTTCGGACGGTGCGTGTTGTGGTGCGGACGGGAAGCAGTGGGAGTGTCAGCCATCGAGGAATGAGAGCAGGTCGGAGAGACAGGCGGCGACCGCAGCGGGCGCCTCGATGAGCAGGGCGTGCCCGGCATCAGGAACGATGACCGGACGGAGAGAGGATCGGGCTGCCATCGTGCGCGCCAGCGCGACGTACTTCGCGTCGCGCGCACCAGCGACCACCACGCCCGGAACGCCGATCTCGCGGAGTCGATCCCCGTGCCACGGCTGCACGCCGGTGCCCATGCCCCGGAGCGACCTCGCCAGCTCGACCGGATCGTTCGGCATCCGCCGCTCCACGAGCTGGCGCCGGACCACCTTAGGCGGGCCACCCCACAGCTCGGCTCGGTACCATTGGTCCAGAAACGCGGGCAGATCCTGCTGGATGGCCTCTGCGCGCTCGACATCAAGCTGGCGACGGGCCACGCGCTCGACCTCCGTCGGAAGCCCGGGCGACGCGGATATCAGCGCCAGCCCGGCGACGCGCTCCGGGTGGAGGAGCGCGAAGTGCAGCGCCAGCCTCCCTCCCATCGAGTAGCCCGCCACCACGACCGACTCGAGCTGGCGAACGTCGAGGGCGGCCACCAGCGCGTCGGAGGCAGCGTCCATCGTGTACGCGCTCTTCGCCAGCCCGACCGCCGTGCCGTGCCCCGGCAGGTCCGGCGCGATCACTGGACTGGCGAGGCGCTCCGCGACGGGCTGCCAGTCGGCACCGGTGCCCATGAACCCGTGGAGCGCGAGGATGGGCGTGCGCACCCCCTTAGCTCCCGCCGAGATCCGCCAGCGCGCGGTCTACGGCCTCTGCCACATCCGCCTCGAGCTGGCGACGCAGTGCGGCCTGCTCCTCTCGGTCGGTGCGGACTTCGATGAGTGCCGAGGCGCCCGACTGGAGCGCCGTATCCAGCGCCAGCTTGAAGGCGCTGTGCGTGGTCGGCGCGTGGTACGCAAGCCCGACCTGCCGAGCGGCGTGCTCGAAGCCGAGGCCATGGGGCGTCCCGAAGAACCGCTCGAAGATGTCCGGCGCCAGCTCGCCGGGACCGTCCGCAATGGGCAAGCGGTGGAAGATGCCGCCGCCGTCGTTGTTGATGACGACGACCACCACCGGCGGCCCCTCGCGAAGCAGCGCCAAACTGGTCTGGTCGTGGAGCAGAGCAAGGTCTCCGATGAGCAGCACAACGGGCTGGCGGGTGCCTCGGGCGACCCAATGTGCGGTGGCGACGGTTCCATCGATGCCGCTCGCGCCCCGGTTGGCGATCACGCGACGAGCGGCCCCGGTGGAAACCGCATACGCGTCTACATCCCGGATGGGCATGGAGGCGGCGGCGACCAAGGTGCCTCCCTTCGGGATCAACTGAGAGCAAGCACGCGCAACGCCCGGCTCACCCTCGATATCGACCAAGGCGGACTCCACAGCCTCTGAGGCGGCCTGCCATCGCTCTCGCCAGCTCGACGCCACGCGGCCCACAGCCCCTTCGAGCGCAGCCGCCCCTTCCGAGGGCGCCACGCGCAGCCAGTCCGTCACGATGGAATCGGGATCGCTTCGCGCTGGCGTCGCGTGAACACGTACATAGGTCTCGGGGCGCGCCGCTGCGAGGAACTGTCCTAGCCGCTTGGATACCAACCCGCCTCCCAGATGAATAACGGCGTCGGGCGCCATTGCGCGGAGTCTCGAGCTCGTGAGCGCCAGATCGACGTTCAGCACGCCCCCGTCTGACTCGCTCAAGCGAAGCCCCGAGCGCACGTCCGGAAGGAGCGGCCATCCCAGCTCTCGTGCAAGACGGCGCGCTGGGCTTTCATCTTCCATTGCTCCAGCGACCACCAGGCCGCGTTCTGCACGCGCGATGCGGATCACCAGGTCGGGATCCAGCTCATCCGCATCCACATGATCGGGCTGGCGAACCAGAGACGAGGCCTCGTTGTGCGGCTGGTCGCCTTCGCGCCATCGTTCAATCTCCGCCAGATACGCGGACATATCCACCCCATCGGGCTGGCGACCGAGGGGCTCGCGGAACGGCAGGTTGAGATGCACCGGTCCCGGCGGATCGAGACTCCGATGTACTGCGTGAGCGGCTGTGGAGAGCACCCAGCGCGCAGGCACATCTGTCGTCGGCACGGGCCAATCCAGGGACCAGCGCGATACATCCTGAAAGATGGGCGGCTGGCGGATGGTCTGGTTGGCGCCCGTCTCGCGCAGCTCGGGCGGACGGTCCGCCGTCAGCAGAAGCATCGGCACTCCGTCGGCGTCCGCCTCCACCGCTGCTGGGAGCAGGTTCGCCACCGCTGTCCCGCTCGTCGTGATGACCGCTGCCGGGCGCCCCGTAGCCCGCCCCCACCCTAGCGCGACAAACGCAGCCGCGCGTTCGTCCCAGTGCACAACCACCTCTACGTCCTTCGCTTCTGCCACCGCCGCGGCGAGCGGCGTGCTCCGGCTTCCCGGGCAGACCACGAACAGCCCCACGCCCTGCCGCACCAGCTCGTCCACGAGCAGCTTTGCCCAGAGGTGGTTGAGGTTGGGAATCGAGCTGGCGTCCACGAACACGGCGGGTGGGTCAGC
Organism: Bacteroidota bacterium; assembly: GCA_039815415.1. Classification (GTDB taxonomy): domain Bacteria; phylum Bacteroidota; class Rhodothermia; order Rhodothermales; family Rubricoccaceae; genus JBCBZH01. The sequence goes on along the minus strand of JBCBZH010000012.1, from coordinate 4,530 downwards.
TCTCAAGGTCGCCCTGATGCGCGAGGCGAGCACACTGGATGCTCAGCCCTGCCATAAACCCGAGCCATCCGAGAAGGAGAGTCGCCACGACGATCTGCTCTACGGTACGCAGCGTCGTGCTCCATATCGGCCCGAGAGCCAACAGGAACGCGGCGCCGTTGTACAGGCTGGAGAGCATCCACACACGAATCCGGCGCGTTGAGGGCAGGCGCCTCAGCACGATTCGCCAGTACCCGATCAGCAGGTAATACCCCAGTGCGATGACCGTCGCCCCCAGGGCGGTGAACAGGATCGTGATGGGGAGATCCGAGCCAGAGCCTTCCGAGGCAAAGGAGAGCGAAACGACCGCGAGCAGGAGGGCCGACCCCGTTCCAAAGACGGCAAGGAGGGAGCTGCCGACGGCCGCCGCGAACACGGCTCCTCGGTACGGGTGCTCCTGTCCCGGCACAGGCTCGCGCGTCACGCTGCAGAGGGTTCCGCCAGCCCGAGCACGCGGGCAAAGTCCCCAATCTTGTGCTCGATCTCGGCCCACTCGGCCGCAGGCTCGGACCCTTCGACGATGCCAGCTCCCGAATACAGCGACAGCGTGCGCCCGGTCACCAGCCCGGAGCGGATGCCCACGGCAAACTCGGCGGCCTCTTGTCCATCCTCATTCCGCCCAATCCACCCGATGGGACCGGCGTAGAGCCCGCGGTCGAAGGGCTCAAGCATCGCGATAGCGGCGAGGGACTTGCTCCGAGGCGTCCCGCCTACGGCTGGAGTCGGATGAAGCGCTGCCAGCACATCAAGTGGCGTCGCGTCGGCGCGAAGTGTCGCCCGGACGCCGGTGTACAGGTGGCGCCCGCGGGCAAGCGTCATCGCGGAGGCCTGATCATCGACATCGATGTTCTCCGCGAGCGCCTGGAGATCGTCTTCGATGGCCTCGCGAACGAACGCGTGCTCCCGCTGGTCCTTCGAGCTGGCGAGGAGTTCATCCAGCAGGCGGTCATCGTCCGAGTCGTGGAGCGCGCGAGGGCGGGTCCCGGCGACGGCCTCGGTTTCGAGGGCACGTCCCTGCAGCGAGAACAGCCGCTCCGGCGTCGCTGTCACGAATGCCGGGCCACCCGGCACCGGGCGCACGAGCGCGTGGAAGCAGCGCGGCGTGGACGCTTCCAGGCGCGAGAGCAGACCGATCGGGTCAACGAGACCATCGAACAGGAACTGGGTCCGGCGCGCGAGCACCACCTTGTGCAAGTCTCCCCTGGAAAACGCCGACAGCGCCAGCTCGATGGCATCCGCCCATCCGTCGAAGTCTGGGGCATCGCGGCGCTCCACCCGGGCCGCCTGGCTGTTTGTGCTCGTTGCCGAAACCTCCTTCAGGGTATCGAGAACGGCAAGCGCGTCTTCCACGGTCTCGCCCGGCGCGAGGTGGACCGCCAGCGTGGCTGCGGTGCCGTCAGACACCAGCTCGATGCGGGGCAACACGAACCGCACGCGACCGAAGTCGCTCCACTCAGGCGCCACATCGAGATCTGGCGCAAAGCGGGCGGTGCCGTAGAGGCGTGCACGCGGAGGGAGTCCGTCCAGAAGCTGACGTGCCCCGGATGGCAGTGCGTTGAGCGAGCTGGCGTTGATGCCGAAGGCGAGGCCCATCGCTGCGCGGGCTTCTCTCTCCCCTCGCCCTTTCCAGTAGACCTGAGGCCCATGCACCTGGGCTCCGACCCATGCCAGAAGATCTACAGCAGGCACAGGGACCTCCACGCGCAGGGTCGAGCGGGAGTCCCACGACCGCACGGCGGAACGCAGGCGGTGGGCCAGACGCGAGGCGGCGGAACGGAACGGGTGCGGGGACAAGGACATCGGGGGACGCCAAAGCTAGGCATCAGGGCATACCCGAGGCCGGATCACATGTTTCAGAAAATAGTGAAAGCAAGAGTCATTCCACACTCCTCGGGCACCCTGGTGCCCTCAACGGGTACGTTGGCCCTCCCGCATGTCTCCGATTCACTCCATTCGCATCCTTTTATGACCAAGCCCCCGATCGGACAGGCTCCGGGCAAACGCGACGACGTCGAAGCGATGTTCGACGAGATCGCTCCGCGCTACGACCTCCTGAATCGCGTCCTGTCGTTCGGGATCGACGTGTGGTGGCGCAAACGAGCCGTGGCCCTGCTGGGCGACGGACTCGAAGGCCCGCCCGACCTCCTCATGGACATGGCGACGGGAACGGCCGATCTCGCCATCGAGGCGCTCTCGCTCAACCCGCGTCAGGTGATCGGCGTGGACATCTCTGATGGGATGCTCTCCTTCGGGCGCGAGAAGCTGGCCGACCGCCAGCTCGACCACCGCATCGCGCTGGTGCAGGGCGACGCTGCGGACCTCCCGTTCGACGACGACACGTTCGACGGTGCGCTGGTGGCGTTTGGCGTCCGCAACTTCGAGGACCTCGAGGCCGGGCTGGCAGGGATGCGGCGCGTGTTGAAACCGGGGGCTCCACTGGTGGTGCTCGAGTTCAGCCAACCGACCGCCTTCCCCATCAAGCAGGGCTACGAGGTGTATTCGAAGCACGTCCTGCCCCGCGTGGGCCGGGCCGTCTCCGGCAACTCGGAGGCGTACGAGTACCTGCCGGAGTCCGTGGCAGCCTTCCCGGCGGGCGAGGCCTTCTTGAGCGTGATGCGGCAGGCAGGCTACAGCCGCACGGTGGTCAAGCCGCTGACGTTCGGGATCGTGTCGCTGTACCGGGGCGCGGCGTAGGTCGCCAGCTCGAGCTGGTGATTGAACCTGCTTTCTCGACTGGAATCACCGACACCCCGTGACGCTCGGTTAATGGTTGCGGCGAGTTAGTTGGCCTGATCCCCACCGGGAGAAGGAATCCAGCCCTCCTCCCCGAGCGGTCGACTCCATTTCCCCCACAATCCGTGTGAGTAGCGGTCCCACAATAGTTCTCCGGTAGCGATGTCTGGACAGGCCCGGGCCGCATTTCGGAGGCAGACTCCGACTTGCGACTTCATTGCCCTGAATGTCAGGTACAGGTTGCCGTATCCGACCCACACGACGACGCCCACGAATAGGCTCAGCCCCATCAAAGGCTGATACTGACCGAACATGACTCCGAGAACCACACCGAGCAGAAAGAGTGGCCGGAGGTACCCCGATCCGTCGATGTCGTACGAGGCCGTTGCCTGTTCCGGCTCGCTCCTGAGCACAACGTCAACTTTGGTTCCGCCTGACTCAAACGAGACTGTGTCACCAGACCGAGTGACAGTCTCCCCTCGTCTGAGTTCGTCACGTACGGCTGCCTCGAAAGCGTCAATGAGGCACTCTGCGCTCCGTTCAGCCTTGAGGCTGACCGTGAAGCTCCCGGAGGTGATGGAGAACGGAAGGCGCAATGCTAGGCGAGTGGGGAGCGCTAGGCGGGTAGCCCCGGACTGTCAGACTGGATAACGCACAAAGAGTACGTCACCTCGCCCTGAAAGGCGAGGTATTTCGTTTCGTGCGATCTCCCGCCAGCTCGAGCTGGCGATTCCGCCTCACCCCGCCCACTCTAGCGTTCCGGTGTAGACCGTCTCGGCCGGACCGGCCAGCGTGAGATCCAGCGGCACGCCGTTCACCAGCCGGAAGCCCACCGTCAGCGTCCCCCCCGGCATCTCGACGGCCACGCGCTGGCGACCGGTTCGCTCCACGCCGTCGGTCAAGCGATGCACCAGCGCCGTCGCCAGCGCGCCCGTCCCGCAGGCCAGGGTCTCGGCCTCCACGCCCTTCTCGAACGTCCGCACCCGGATCCGGTCGGCGGCGATCCGCTGCACGGCGTTGACGTTGGTGCCCGTCGGGGCAAACGCAGGATCGTGGCGCAGCCTCGGCCCGACGGTCGCCAGCTCGAACCCGTCCACGGCATCCACGAACAGGACCGCGTGCTCGGTGCCGGTCCAGATCCGATAGACCGTCTCCGCCCCGTCTGTGTCGGCCCGCGAGAAGCCTTGCGAGGGCGGCACCTCGAGCTGGACGTCGCCCGCATCAGGCACCTCGGCTCGGTAGCGTCCCCCGTCCGTCTCAAACGTCAGCTCGACGCTGCCACCGGAGCGGGTTCCGAGTCCGGCATCGGCGGCGTAGCGGGCGAGGCAGCGGGCGCCGTTGCCACACATCGTGCCGAGCGAGCCGTCGGCGTTGCGGTAGCGCATCCGAAAGTCTGCCTCCGGGTCGTCTTCCAGAGCCAGCAGGCCGTCTGCCCCGATTCCCGTTCGGCGGGGGCAGAACCGCTCGGCGAGCGTCGCCAGCTCGTCGGTCGAGAAGTGGAGGAAGCGGTTGTCGAGAACGATGAAGTCGTTGCCCGCCCCGTTCATCTTGGCGAACGGGACGATGAGCGGCTGGGGGGTCACAGGAGACAGGAATGGGAATGGGAATGGAAGAGTAGAGACGTACATCCATGTCATCCTGAACCCGCCCGCCAGTGGTGGCGGAGTGAAGGATCTGGTCGCGTGGCAGCGTTTCGTTCCTTGGGAGCCGAGCGCTGGGACCAGCCAGATTCTTCGCGGAGCCTGTGCTGAGCGCAGT
>JBCBZH010000106.1:0-12753 GCA_039815415.1 Bacteroidota bacterium | reverse complement strand
GTCATACTTGCCCTTCAAGGCGAGCAGCGACGCGCGGTCGTGACAGCTCTCATCGGCACAAACCGGCAAAGGCCGAACGATCTCTGCCAAAAGGTCAGAGCGACAGCTCACCCACGATCGCCAGCTCGTCGAGAACCTCCTGGGGAAGAAGCCCCTCCACAGTGGCGGCGATGAGCCCAAGGGCGATGGGCAGGTCGTAGGCCGAGCCCTCCTTGCGGACATCCGCAGGCGCGAGATTGACGGTCACCGCGCCGCGCGGGACGGGCAGGCCGGAAGTTTTCAGCGCCGCCCAGACACGGTCGCGGCTTTCGCGCACGGCCCCGTCGGGCAGTCCAACCACGGTCCAGCGCGGAATGTTGGGCTCCGTGTGGGTTTCGATCTCGATGGGCAGCGCGTCGACGCCGAGGACGGCACTGCTCCAGACGCGGGACAGCATAGGCGGTGGGGTGGTTTCCCCATTAGACCCTCGAGCTGGCGAGATCTAACCTTCTGCCACGCGCTGCGCCAACCGATACGCGATGTAGCCCGTCACGCCGAACGTGATCGCATAGACCGCAGGGTCGGAGCCATCGGGGCTGACGGCATCAAACACGAGGGCCATGATCCCAGCCGCCAGCCCGCCCCCGAGGGCGAACACCACGGTGTAGACCACATACAGGACGATTGCCCGGACCGGCGTGAGGGGGCGAGGGTCGGTTGGCAGGCGGGTAGGCATGGGCGTCGAGGTGGCGAGAGTCCGAACCTACCGACGCCAGCTCGAGAAAAGGCTACCCGTCGTGATCGTGCCCCTCTCCGTCCTCGTGGTGCATCTCCATGGTCGGCATGGGCGATCCCCGGTGACAGGTGTCGCACGTCACCGTCGGCGGCCCGTGGTGCCCGATCCCGTCGATGGTAGGCAGGATCTCATCGTTGATCTGCCATGTCATGAGAATCATGCCTCGGGCCGCCTCCTTTTGCGACTTGGCATCTGCGGGGAAGTCCGGGCCGCCCTCGGTCCAGACGTGGCAGAAGCTGCACTGCACGCCCAACGCCTCCGTGAAGCCGTCCATGATGGCCCGCAGCTCACCTTGCGAGAGCGAGTCCGGCAACACCTGGAGGTTCTCCCAGTCTGTATGAGCCTCCGAAGCGATGGCCGTCGAGCTGGTGAGAGGCGACGGGGTGTAGGCCACCAGGACGACCAGCGCGAAGACGAGAAGCGGAAGCGCGAGACGCATAATCAACGAGGCGAGTGGACAGGCAACGTCGGGATTTCCCGGGTTCCATGCAAGGCCTCTCGTCCGCTCGAGGCGTCCCCGCTCCCTCGAGCTGGTGGCTCAGCCTCCGGCCCACTCCGGGTCCAGAATCTCTAGGTCGCCGATCAGGTTGTTGACTGGGACGCCCGCTCGAGCCGCCCCGCTCGTCTCCGGGCCGTTCTCCAGCTTGAGAACGCCACGCGGGCAGACAGTCGCGCAGATGCCGCAGCCCACGCAGCTCGCCCGGACGATGTTCTGGCCGCGCTGCGCGTACGCCTTCACGTCGATCCCCATCTCGCAGTAGGCCGAGCACTGGCCGCACGAGATGCACTGGCCGCCGTTGGTGGTGATGCGGAAGCGTGAGAAGAAGCGCTGCTGGAGGCCCAGGATGGCCGCCATCGGGCACCCATAGCGGCACCAGATGCGGCTGCCCAGCACCGGGTAGAACCCGACGCCCGCCACGCCTGCAAACATCGCCCCGATCCAAAAACCGTAGGTCCCCGAGAGTGCCCCCGCCAGCCCGTCGATCCAGGCCACGTTGGCCGCGGCAGCAATCCACATAACGGCGGTGACAAGGATGACGAACACCAGCACGCCGTGGACCATCCATCGCTCGATCTTCCATGCCCGCGTGCCCTTCGGGGAAAGGTGGCGGAAGGGGTCGCCTGCAGTCTCCGCAAGCCCGCCGCAGCCGCAGACCCACGAGCAGTACCACCGCTTGCCGAAGAAGTAGGTCAGGACGGGCGTCGCGATGAGCGTCAGGAACGTGCCCCAGACGAGCATGAACACGCCCACGCCGCCCGCCTCCTGCAACGCGCTGACGGACGACGGGAAGATGAGGTCCCAGTCGAGCGGCCAGAAGTAGCTCGGGTAGATCTCTGGCTCGCCCAGGCGCACGAGGAGTTGCGGCAGCAGAAACGCCAGCCCGAGTTGAACAAACGAGACGCTCGCGGTGCGGATCAGGTGGTAGCGACTGTGACGGTAGCGCACGGCGGCTCGGACACCCATCACGCAGACCGCCAGCGTGTAGATGGTCCCGTAGAGGAACCACTGCCCGCCGTTCTCCAGCGTCGCGGGCATGTTGCGGAGGAGCTGGCTGAGTGGATCGCCGAGGGGGATCAGCCCGGCCAGCAGTGCCGGTTGGATGTAGAGGCAGAGGTACAGCCCCGTCAACACCAGCGCGAGTACCCATCCCACAGCCCCGCGCGCCATCGAGCTGGCGAACATGGTGCCTTCTGTGCGGACGCCCTTCGGCTCATGCAGCCCGCCGAACGCGTACACCAGCCCGCCAAGACTGACGCCGCCGAGCGACAGCACGGACAACAGCAGCGCATGGCTCGCCGCCAGCCCGCTTGCCCACGCCACCACTGCGGCGCCCAGCCCGACCGCCACCAGCACCAGCCCGACCCGCTGCACCCACGTCGGGCGCCACGTCGGGGAATCGAACAGCGCGAGGCTGCGGTCGGCGGGAGCGTTGTAGATCGGGATGTCAGGCATCGGGGAAGCATCGGCATCGCGTTGTAGCATGCTACGACGCGACCAGATGACTTTATGTGGAAGCGAGCGACCGCGCGAACTCCGGGTCGAAGTCCGCCAGCTCGAGCTGGCGACGAGCGGTATCTAAGGAAACGCCGTCGGCGATCCACTGGCTGCATATCTCCTGGCGGAGGCGCACGCCCAGGCTGGTCACGCCCACGACCGCCTGCGAGGCATCGGTGCGGTGCTGGATGCGAACGGAGCGGCGGCCATCGGACACCAGCCAGTTGGCCTCGCCAGCTCGAGGCTCTCCCGTGGCGTGGCCGTAGGTCTGGTACTCGAGGTCGAAGAACTTGGCTGAGTTGAAGAACACGCCGGGAGCATACGTGCGTGGGCGGCCCACCAATCCGAAAGCAGCCGTGGCGCCCTGCAGGCGAGCTGTGTACCAGATGGGCCGCGTCGGAGGCTCGGCCCCCGGCGGCAGGCGAAGCTGCGCGCAGTCGCCCGCTGCGTAGACGCCAGGCACGTTGGTCTGAAGCGCTTCGTCCACCAGCACCCCCCGGTCGATCTCGACGCCCGATCCGTCTAGCCACTCCACGTTGGGCCGCACGCCGGTCCCGACGCCCACCCAGGTCGTCTCGATGCGGTCGCCGTCCGACGCCACGACGGCCTCCACACAACCCGCTCCCTCGATCCGCTCCACCTCCGTCCCCAGCCGAAGATCTACGCCGTGCTGGCGAATGGCGTCAGCCACCAGCGCGCTCTCCTCCTCCACCAGAATCAATGGCATGTAGCGCTCCTCCCGCACCAAGAACGTCACGTTCTTGCCCCGAACCCGCAGCATCTCCGCCAGCTCGACGCCGATCAGACCCCCTCCCACCACGATGCCATGCTCGAGCTGAGGCGTTGCTGCTTCCAAGCGTTCCAAGTCGCCCAGGTGGTAGAGCCCCTGCACGCCCTCGAGCTGGTGGCCGGGCCACGGCGGGATGAACGGCACCGATCCCGTCGCCAGCAAGAGGCGGTCGTACGCCAGCTCGCCGCCGTCGAGATCGATCACCTTGCGCGCCGTGTCGAGGCCGTGCGCGTGGTCCCAGACGCGCTCGATGCGGTTCTTGGCCCAGAAGTCCTCCTCGTAGAGCCACGTGTGCGGCTGCGTGAGCGTCCCCATGTAGATGTACATGAGCGCCGTCCGCGCGTACGGCTCGCGCGTCTCTCCTGAGACCATCGTGATCTGAGCCTCCGCATCGAGCTTGCGAACATGCCGCGCGGCGGTCACGCCCGCGATGCCGTTCCCGAGGATGACGATGTGCATGGATCAAAGGGGATACGGTTGGAATGCACGGCGAGAAGGCTGAGCCCGTGCCTCCCAGAACGTAGCGCCACCGAGAGACGTACTGCTCCCTCACCCGACTGCACGCCCTTGACGTTTGGCATCACCGGCAATACCTCCAAGCCCGAGCTATGGGACCCCGTCGGCCAGCTCATTGGCTGGCTCACGGAGCAAGGGCATGGCGTCTGCCTGCATCATGAACTTGCCAACGGTCTAGCCACGCGCGGCCTGACGGACGCCACCCTGTGCCAGGAGGCGGCCACCGACGCCCTCTCGGCTCGCTCCGATGTCCTGCTCTCGTTCGGCGGAGACGGCTCCCTCATGCGTGCCGCCCATGCCAGCGGCGATTCCGAAACGCCCATCCTCGGCGTCAATATGGGCCGCCTCGGGTTCCTGACCAAAGTGGAAGTTCAGGAGCTACATGAGGTCCTCAGTCGCATCGCCGACGGGCAGTATGGCATCGAAGACCGGATGACGCTCGATGTGAGCGTGGATGACCTGGACCTTCCTCAGCTCGAGCTGGCGACCTGGGCACTGAACGATGTGGTCGTCGACAAGAGCGGCACGACGTCCATGATCGCGGTCGAGGCCTACGTCGATGACATCTACCTCAACACGTACTGGGCCGATGGCCTGATCGTCTCCACACCGACCGGCTCGACAGCCTATGCCCTCTCCGTAGGTGGCCCCATTCTGGCCCCGGGCTCGGACTGCATCTCCATCTCCCCCATCGCCCCGCACACGCTCACCGCGCGCCCCATTGTGCTGCCGTCTTCTGCTGAACTCCGGCTCCACGTCAGCACACGCGGTCACCCTGTTGCCTTCGCCGTGGATGGCGTGTCCACACTGATCGACGCTGAGGACACCATCATCCGCATTCGCCGCAGCGAGCACACCGTCCGCCTGCTCACGCTCCCCGACCGCGACTACTTCGCCACCATTCGCGACAAGCTCAAGTGGGGCCAGAGCGGCGTGTTTTGAGTTCCGAGACAGAAGCTTCCCCGTGTCGCCAGCTCGAGGCGCGTCCAACGCTGACGGCAACGAGCGAATGGGAACTTTTCCAGCTGTCCGTCGCAATCTCTCCTCCCAATGGCTCAGCACTACCCCATCCTACCTCTCTCCTCCCCAATGGCTCAGCAGTACCCCGCCCCGCACGCGATGCAGATCGACCCGGACACCACATACCGGGCGACCATCTCCACCCCCAAGGGCGACATCGTCCTTGACCTCCACCCGCAACACGCCCCCAAGACGGTCAACAACTTCGTCGTGCTGGCGAAGGACGGCTTCTACGACGGGTTGACGTTCCACCGCGTGATCTCCAACTTCATGATCCAGGGTGGCGACCCAACGGGAACGGGCTCCGGCGGCCCGGGCTACCGCTTCGAGGACGAGACGCAGGGCAACCCGCTCACACACGAGACCGGCGTCATCTCGATGGCGAACGCGGGCCCGAACACCAACGGCAGTCAGTTCTTCATCACGCATGCGCCGCAGCCCCACCTCAATGGCCGCCACACAGTCTTCGGCCAGGTGGTTCAAGGCCAGGATGTGGTGGATGCCATCCAGCAGGGCGATACGATGGACAGCATCACCATCTCAGAAGCGTAGCTCCTTCTTCGGTAGTCCCGATCTCGAGGCCGCGTCCGCTGGGCGCGGCCTCGTCGTTGTCTGGAGGCGTTTCAGCGGTCCCCAGGAATACCCGCGCCGTATCCTGAATCCAGACAACCACTTGGCGCGATGCCCCGTTTCTCACCACACGCCTCGAGCTGGCGACGCATCCTCCTTGCTTCCGTCGTTGCAGTCGCCAGCTCGACGCTGGCGTGGGGCCAGGCCGCGATCTCGTGGCCGGGCGAAACCTGGGAGGTGTCCACGCCCGAGGCCGAAGGCATCCATCCCGACACCGTTGCGGCCATCGTAGCGGACATGGAATCCGGTGCCTACGGGTACATCGACGCCTTTATGCTGATCCGGCATGGCCGCGTGGTGGCGGACTACCGCTTCGAGCAGGACTACGAGACGCTCGCCGCGCAGTACGACACCACCAATTACCCGTACAACTACGATCACCCGGACTGGCACCCGTACCTCAAGGACACCGACTTGCACTCGCTCCAATCCGTCACCAAGAGTGTGCTGTCTGCTGCTCTCGGCATCGCCATCGACGACGGGCATATTGAGGATGTCCACGTACCTGCGATGTCCTTTTTCGAGGCCTACCGTCCTTTCGAGACAGACGCGCGCAAGGAGGCGATGACGCTCGAAGATCTGCTTACCATGCGAAGCGGACTGCTCTGGCAAGACACCGGCGGCTATGACAGCGACGAGCACGACACCATCAAGCTGGAAGCCAGTGACGCCTGGATCCAGTTTGTGCTCGACAAGCCCTCCGACTCGCAGCCCGGCACCCGGTGGCAGTACAACGACGGCGCCAGCGTCCTGATCGGGAAGATTCTCCGCGAGGCAACAGGCCAACGAGCTGACGACTGGGCCCGTGACCGACTCTTTCAGCCCCTCGGCATCGACGCCATCTACTGGAAGATCACGCCGGATGGCGAGGCTGACACCGAGGGGGGGCTGTACCTCCGTACCGAGGACCTGGCGCGGATCGGGTATCTGTTCCTTCGAGGCGGCGAGTGGAACGGCACCCAGGTGATCTCACGCGAGTGGGTCGAGGCGTCCACCGCGCCGGTGGTTCCCCACATCCGTGGGCCACAGTCCATCGGGTATGGCTACCAGTGGTGGGTGCCTCGCCACGAGAACGGGCACGCACGCATCTTCGCGGCCAACGGCTATGGCGGCCAGTTCCTGCTCGTCTCGCCCGAGCACGACATCGTGGCGGTGTTCAACGGATGGACCATCCACGAGCAACCGGACAAGTCGACGTGGCTTGCGCTCCAGCAGCGCATCCTTCCGGCTCTGATCGATTGACCCTCGAGCTGGCGACAGCGTGCACCGCCAGCTCGAGAGACGCCACGAATGGCTACAGGATGAACTCGAGCACGAGCGGCAGAGCGTAGAACAAGCCGATGAGGTAGACGATGGCGTAGACGCGGTTCTTGAACGCCAGATCGCCGACCCACTCCGCCATCCGAATGGGGATCTCTCGGATGACGTTGACAGGGTAGATGATGGCAATGCCCAAGACATTAAAGAGCGTATGGCAGAAGGCCACGGTTAGCCCGGCCACAGCGGCAGGCTCGCCCCCGGCAACCGCCACAAGAGCCGCCAGCACTGCTGTGGCCGTCGTTCCCACATTGGAGCCCAGCATGTAGGGGAATACGCGCCGGACACTGATGATGCCCGCACCGATGAGCGGAACCACGAGGCTCGTGGTCACCGACGAGGACTGCACCATGAACGTGAGCACCATCCCGAAGGCCATCGCCATGACCGGATTCCCGAACACATACTTGTCCAGAACGCCCTCGGTACGGCCCAAAACGAGCCCTTTCAAGAGCACCACGAGGTAGCGCAGTGCCAGGAACAGCAGCCCCAACCCTACGAGCGCCGTCAGCCAGGAAATCTCCTGAAGCACGTTGGCGCCAATCCATTTCGCGGCCTGGTCGAAGGGCGTCTTGCCCAACCCATCCCCACCGACGCCGGGCACGCTGTTCGCGAGCCACGTGGCGGGCTTAGAGATCACCCCGAACAGCAGCTCGAGCGGCAGCAGCAGCAGCACACTGAACCAGTTAAAGAAGTCGTGGACGGTTGCTCCCGCCATCGCGCGGCGGAACTCCTCAGGGCGGGTGATGTGCCCCATCGAGACGATCGTATTGGTGACCGTGGTCCCAATATTGGCCCCCATGATCACGGGAATCGCGTTACTCAAGGACAACGTGCCGGTCGCGACAAGTGTCACGACGAGCGAAGTCGTGGTAGAAGACGACTGTACGAGGCTCGTGACCAGGATGCCGGTGACAAGGCCGAGCAACGGGCTGTTGGTCGCCTTCTGGAGGAATCCCTCCAGATCGAAGGTGCCTCGGCCTATGGCTTTGATGCCATCCCCCATCAGCTCGAGAGCGAGCACAAACAGGCAGAGAACAGCGAAGAGCGCGAGCACGCGGAGCCATACGGGATGGCGGTGTGCAGGCGTCGCCGGGTCGCCGTCTAGATCGGCGTCGTCAATGGGTGGCAGGCCTGTGGATGCGTCGGTGGTTATGGACATAGATCAGGAGTCAGAGTCCCAGGACGGCGCGTTGCGGACCTGGTCGAAGGGCAGTGCGACTGCCGAAATGATGTTTGACAGGTGAGAGGATGTTCGACCGATCATGCGTGCGGCAATCGCCAGCACGACGGCCTCATTCGAGCTGACGTCGTCGGCGGACGCCAACTCGGCGAGATAGGCGGCCACATCGGTCTTGGTCTGGATGTGCTCGTCCATCACGGCACGTCCTGCCCGGGCATCGCCCACAATGAACGACCGCCGGACGCGCGGGAATGCCGACTGGACCCGGTCCCGAATGGGCCGGAGCGCGCTAACGTGGCGCCCCATCCGGGGCGCGGTGGAGAGGTCTGCAGCCTTAGCGATACTCTTGGCGAGGTCACCACAGCGCTCGGCGTCCTGCACGATGGAGATGAGCAGGAGGCTCAGGGACAATTCCTCTCGAGGGTCCGACAGCAGGTGTTCCAGGACGGCGCGACGGATCGACTGCTCGCGCTCGTTGATGGTCTCATCCTGCGCCGAGAGATCGACGTTGAGATTCTCGTTGTCGAGAAGCGTATTGGTGGCGGCCGCGAACATGGAATCCGCGGTGTCGAGCATGATGCCCAGATCGGTCAGGCTCTGATCCACGAGCGGCGGGCGAGAGCCGGTCAGGATGCTGAAGAGGTTTGCCATAGTGGGGTGTGAACAGAGCAGGCTGCCCGGGGAGGCTTCACGAACGACTGTGCCATTGCTCAGAAGTCGATCTGGCCACGAATGCCGAACACGTGAGCGCCGAACGAGCGCGCACCCGACGACTGCGTAAGCACGGAATCGTCGTAGTTCTCCCGCCCGTAGTTGATCGTCAGGCGAGTGTTGTCGGTCGGCACCCACACCAGAGAGGCGAAATAACCGTTCTGGATGCCGCCCACGATGGGCCCGTCATTCAGGTCGAGATGATCGTAGCGCACGTTGACTTGAACAGCGCCGATCCCGCCTGCGCCAACGGGAGATTCCGGCTTGGTACGGTCATACCGCCCCGCCTTGTAGCCCCGGCGGTCTCCCCGGGTCAGGAAGAAACCGACCTCGGCATAGCCTCCGAAGAACTGTGCGTCGTCGAGCGTGCCGGGGCGGTTGGCCGTTTGCCAGAAGGCCTCGCCCACAGCGTGAAACGGACCGGCGATGGCTCCCGCTTCGAGGCCCGCGCCGATCTCACTTTCGGCCTGGATGTAGCCTGTGTTGACAGGCCTCGTGCTGGTGAAGTGGACCAACGGGCGCTGGCGATAGCGCAAGCTATCTCCGGCTTCGGACCCCATGAAGTGCGCGGACCCACCGAGGTGCAGTTGGATCTCGTCGAGCGTGGGACTGAGAACAGCCCGCCCATCCGCGCTCCAGGTCTGCCCTGGCAGATCTCCGCCGTTGTCAGAGAACAGGCCAGCTTGTAGCTGGAACGCCCCTTTAGAGTATTTCGAGGACACGCCCGCCCGCCGTTCAAAGCCAAACGCATCGGTGAATGCGGCGCGCTCAATGAAGGAGGAGAAGCGGCTGCTGGTCACCTCTTCCAGGGATTGAAAGGGGTTGTGCTGGCCCGCTGTAAGCGTCAGTCCGTCGTGCTTGTATGTGACGATGGCATCGGTGACTTCAGACGCCCCCCCCCCGCAAAATCGACCTCAACCTTGTAGCCGAAACCACCCGGCAGATCGCCTTTCACACCCACGCGGGCGCGGCGGATCTCGCTTCCAAAACCATCAGAGATGCCCTCGGTTTCTGAGAAGTCGGTAAACCCGGCATCTAGATTGAGTCGACCAAATGGGGTAACCTGGACCCGGTCTTGAGAGTTGGGAGATGACGTGGAAGCCAGAGCGGTTGCAACAGGGCGAGTCGCGTTCGCCTGTAGGGGTTGAGCTTGCACGTCTGTAGAGATGACCAGTCCGAGCGCCGTCAAACACGCGGACCGGAGCACTGCAGAGAGCGTCACGGGAGTAGGGTGTGGGAGGATCCCGCCCGATGTGGGAGTGAGCGGGGACGCGAAGATGCCCGTCCTGGATTACGAAAGTGTTACCGGAAAGACGGTATCTCGCGCCAGTCGTCCCCCCACGCACATGCCAGGAATAGGAGCAGGTCCCGGCAGGCTATTCCACACACCCTTGACGACCGATGCGTCGAGCTGGCGAAACGACCTGACCTCCAGGGGTCCGCCAGCTCGAGGCCAGGCCTGGTCTCGATGGGTGCGTGATCCCCGCGAGAAGCCACGAGCGAGAGACGGGGGCTTCATGAACACACGCAAAAGCTCCCCTATCGCCCAGAATCGGCGATTTAGGTTTCAACAGGATCAATCCGATAACAATTTGGTAACATTGGCCTCACACAGAGGCTCTCCCCCCGCCCCCATGCTCATGGCCTTCTTCGATTTTCTCAACCCCACTTCGGCTCCACTCATCGAGCGCAGCACGGAGCGAATGGTGTCCATGCTGGAGACCTCCAAGACCATGTTCGAGGCAGCGACGGGCTATCTGCTTGACAATCAGGATATCTCCATCGATCTCAAAGCGCTCGACGACACCGTCAATGCGGGTGAGCGCGAGATCCGCCGCTCGGTTCTGGAACACATGGCCGTGAACCCCTCTGATGATCTCTCCCACGGCCTGCTATTGCTCTCCGTAGTTCAGGACGCGGAGCGGTGCGGTGACCTCGCCAAAAGCATCGCCAAGGCCGCAGATCTTGCGGCTGCGCCCGGCATGGGGCGTCAGGTGGAGCGCCTCAGCAACCTCCGCGATCGCGTCGTCTCCCAATACCCGCGGACGATTACTGCCCTCCGCGATGGAGATGCCGAGGCTGCGCGCAGCGTAATGACTGCCCATGATGAGATGAAGGGGGAAATTGGTGCGTTTCTCCAGGATCTCGCAGCAGCGGATGATCTGCCGCTCGACACGGGTGTCGCACTGACGCTGAGTTCGCAGTACGTCGGGCGTGTGTCCAGCCATCTCTCGAACATTGCCTCGGCGGTCGCTATGCCGTTCGACCTTGTGCGCAACTCGCCCTCTGCAGCAGTTGCGTAGCACATGGGAACCAGCCCTGCATCTCGACACTCCTGGTGGCACGTGATGTGCCCGCTCGCCACGGACGATCAGGCGAGCCTCGTCAGCATCAGGTTCTGACGCATTGCATGCACGCCCCCGGAATGAACGGCCTAGCCTGAGATCCCCTGTTTCGCATTCAGGCCCCTGTGGTTCGAACTGTTGAACCCCGGTATCTGCACTCGCACCAGCCCGCCTTGTACTTGCGCCCTGGCATGTACAGGTCCACGGCCTTCGGCGAAGGCCTCTATCCTCCGGCGAAGGCTCCTATCCTCTGCTTTGCCTGAGACGGGTCCCGCTAGTGACTACAGAATGAACTCCAATACCAACGGCAGTGCGTAGAACAGTCCGATGAGGTAGACGATGGCGTAGACGCGGTTCTTGAACGCCAGATCGCCGACCCACTCCGCCATCCGAATGGGGATCTCTCGGATGACCTTGATCGGATAGATGAGAGCAATGCCGTAGACGTTGAACATGGTGTGGCAGAAGGCGATGGTGAGGCCTGCCGCTGCTTCAGCTTCCCCCCCGGCCAGGGCGACGAGCGCCGCAAGAGTCGCTGTAGCTGTAGTTCCCACGTTGGACCCCAGCATGTACGGAAACGCACGGCGCACGCTCAGGATGCCCGCGCCGATGAGCGGCACCACAAGGCTCGTGGTCACCGACGAGGACTGCACCATGAACGTGAGCGCCATCCCGAAGGCCATCGCCATGACCGGATTCCCGAACACATACTTGTCCAGCACCCCCTCCATCCGGCCGAGCACGAACCCCTTTAACAGCACCACCAGATATCGCAGTGCCACGAACAACAGCCCCAGCCCGGCGAGTGCCATCAACCACGGAATCTCTCCGAGCAGCCCTGCCAGCAATCCGGCTATGAGCTCGAAAGGCGTATCTCCAAGACCTCCCCCTTCAAGGCCCGGCACCTGGTTGGACAGCCACGCCGCCGGACGCGAGATAATTCCAAACGCCAGCTCGAGGGGCAACAGGATGAGGACGCTGAGCCAGTTAAAAAAGTCGTGGACGGTGGCACCGGCCATGGCCCGCCGAAACTCCTCGGGGCGGGTGATGTGCCCCATCGAGACGATGGTGTTGGTCACCGTAGTCCCGATGTTGGCGCCCATGATGACGGGGACCGCATTCGACAGCGGCAAGGTGCCCGTCGCTACCAGCGTCACCACCAGCGCCGTCGTCGTGGACGAGGACTGCACGAGGCTCGTGACCAGGATGCCGGTAATCAGTGCCAGGAGCGGGCGATCTGTTCGCAATCGACCTCGCCCCCCCCTTCCCCTTCAGCCTCGCCGCTCAGATGGACTCGGTCGATGTCGGCGAGTTTCTCAGGGGCGTGTTCGACTCCAACTTCGCCAACCGAGGGATCATGGACCTCTCCATGCGCCTGGCGGGGGACTTCGAGAACCTGATCGAGATGAAGGGGCAGGGGAAGATCAGCGTCCGGGACTCGGCTCTCTGGGCAATCCCCGTCTTCCAGGC
>JBCBZH010000306.1:0-4555 GCA_039815415.1 Bacteroidota bacterium | reverse complement strand
TGAACTACCTGATGCCCAAGAAGGGCGTCCTCTCCATGCATTGCTCGGCGAACCAGGGCTACGTGGATGGCGATGCGACCGGCGACGTCTCACTCTTCTTCGGCCTTTCAGGTACCGGGAAGACAACGCTCTCAGCAGATCCCAATCGTGCCCTGATCGGGGACGATGAGCACTGCTGGGACGAGGGGGGCATCTTCAACATCGAAGGTGGTTGCTACGCCAAGGCCATCGACCTCTCCGAAGAAAGCGAGCCTGAGATCTACAACGCCATCCGGTACGGAACCGTCCTCGAGAATGTCGTCTACGACCAAGGCACTCGGGAGGTCGACTACTCGGACGTATCCATCACGCAGAACACGCGGGCATCGTATCCGATTGAGTACATCGACAATGCCAAGATCCCGTGTGAGGCGCACCACCCGTCGAATGTCATTTTCCTGACTGCGGATGCTTTTGGTGTGCTTCCGCCAGTCGCGAAACTGACGCCCGAGCAGGCGATGTACCATTTCATCAGCGGCTACACCGCGAAGGTGGCAGGGACCGAGGTCGGCGTGACGGAGCCATCTGCCACCTTCTCGGCCTGCTTCGGCGCCCCGTTCATGGTGTGGCATCCCTCGAAGTATGCTGAGTTGCTGGCCGACAAGATTGAGCAGCACGACTCTGATGTCTGGCTGGTCAACACCGGCTGGACTGGCGGCCCCTACGGGACCGGGAAGCGGATGTCTCTCAAGCACACCCGCGCCATCATCGACGCCATCCACGATGGCTCTCTCGCGCAGTCGCCGACGACCCAGGACCCGATCTTCGGAATCGCGATTCCGACGGAGTGCGCGGGAGTTCCGAATGACATCCTCATTCCCCGCAACACGTGGGCGGACAAGGATGCCTACGACCGGCAAGCGACCAAGCTGGCGAAGCTCTTTGTGGACAACTTCGAGCAGTTCCGTGAGGGTTCCAGCGAGGCGATCCTGAGCGCTGCGCCAACCGTGGCAGAGACTGCCTGATTCGCACGAACACGCAGATCCTGAGGCGCCCCGGGTTCACCAAGAGCCCGGGGCGCTCTCTAGTCGGGCAAGCCTGTTCGGTGTTGGATGCCAACGGTACCAGCTCGAGCTGGCAAGGCAGGCAAACCTGCACCCGGACTTACCCGACCGTTGCAGCTAGCAGGAAGGCTGCCACCAGCCCGAAGCCAATCACCGACAGATAGACCCATCCCAGCACCCAGGCTTTTACGACTGTCCGAATCCACCCTTGTCGATACACGTGCTTCTGCGCAAGGAGGAAATACAACGGGATGGATAGAGCAAGCACTGTGATGACAGGAGCGCTCCAATCGGACCCGGAGCCAACCAGTGACGCCAGCCCGATGAGAGAGAAGATCACAAACGCGAAGGCGTGCGTGTGAAGCCCAAAGACCAGGTGCTCGGAGTAGTACCAGTCACGTCGGACGTAGAGGACCTTGAGAATGAATGCGAATACTGGCAGCACGATGAACATCACGGTCGGGATGTGCCCGATGGCACCGCGCAGCAGATCGACCGCAGCGCGTCCACGCTCGGAGTTGGTCCGAGCGTCGCGAAGGGCCTGTGCAGCCCGGCTCCTCGTGAGCCAATCCGGCCCTCCAAGACTAATCTGCGGCCCATCCGACAGCAGGCGACGAGTGACTTCCTGAATCTCGTCGGGAACGATGAGGGTATCGGGTGGCAAGGCCGACAGCAACGCTGACTCCAGCCGAAGCTCTGCCATGCGTTCGGTAACGCCCTCGGTGTCCTCGTCCACCTCCTCGACTTCTCCCTCCAGCTCGTCGATGTCACGGGCCAGGCCACCAAGGCTACGCACCTCGGCAGCGAGGGAGTCCTGGGCTTCCGGTGCATCCACCCGCGCCTCACGGACCTGTTCAAGCGAATCCCGCCTCGTCTGGATGGAGTCCCGCGCGCGTTGCAAGGCCTCCAGCCGCACCGGAAGGAGACGCAGCAACGAGTCGTTCACGATGAGCTGCTCCGCGACACGGACTGTGTCGGAGTCGAAGGTGGCTTCGACCTGCGTCTCGAGCTGACGAACGGGGTCCAGCGTCGCCAACAGGACGAAGAACAGCAGTGTCGAGCTCAGGTATATCCGCAGCGGGCGCAGGTAGGCCATTCTCCGTCCCGCGATGTACGTGCTCGTTAAGCGTCCAGGCTTGAAGAGCAGCACTCCGAGCGTCTTCCAGATCCGTCCGTCGAGCCCAAAGAACTCCACGAACGAATCGCGCAGAAACAGGTGAACGGGCTGGCGGAGGCGCTGTGCCTTCTGGCCGCACGACGGACAGTAAGCGCCCGGCAACGCGTTCCCGCAGTTCAGGCACAGCGTCGATGGGTCCTGCATGAGCGCATCTCGCTCTGGCGTGGCAGCCTGTACCACGAGCGAAGCTTCCCGGCGTGGTCTCGCCAACTCGTCGCTCTCCGGCATCTCCACCGCGTCCGGCTCATCGGCGCCTGCATCGGTCGGTCCCGAAACGGGTGGGTCTGGATCGGGCTCGGCGGTGGGCATGGCAGATCTGATGCTACCGAAACCTACGGGTCCCTGTCCGATCGCGTTGCGTCGGTCTCGTCGGGCTGCGGACCGTGCAGACTCAACGCGTGGACATGGGGAGATCGCGATCAAACACGACGCGGTCCATGCGGTCGAACACTTCCCGCTCGGGAACGAACAGTCGCTCTTCTACCTGGAAGGACGATTCGCCAATGGCGATCCAGTTGTAGAAGTTGACGTTGGCATTGTCGCCTCGTCCGCGATTGGACGTGGCCGTGCCCGCGCTGGCGATTACCATGCGGTGACTGCCTGGGTCGTCGGCGGACCGTGGAACCAGTTCGATGGGCTGAACATGACTCCGGTGGAGGTGCCCACAGAGCACCAGATCGATTCGAGCCCGCCGGGCCGCGTCCAGCGCGCGATGCGCCCCACGCGAAACATCGTGGTTGCCGAGCGCCTCGAGGCGAGTCAGATGGTGATGGAGTACGAGTACTCGGAAGGCCGACTCTGGCTGCTTGGCAAAGAACGCTTCCATCTGAGCGACTTCCGCGGGCCGGATCTTTCCTCCCTTGTTGGTGGCCCAATGTGCTTAGTTCAGCCCGACCACCGCCAGCTCCACGTTTTAATCCGCGGTGGCGAGACTCATGGACGGCGTCAGGTCCTCGGTGATAAAGCGCTTGAAGCGCTTGGACGACCGCCAGACGCGCTCAAAGGGATTGTGCCACCAAGCACGGACATCATGGTTGCCAGGCACGGCGAGGACAGGCGCTTCGAACGCATCCAACATCGCGCGAGCGGCCTCATACTCGTGTGTACGAGCGCGCTGCGTCAGGTCGCCAGACGCCACCACCAGATCGACTCCTGCAGCGTTGACGTCCGCCACGATCGCGCTCACGATGGCCGGATGGGCAATCCGGCCAAAGTGAATGTCCGACAGGTGGGCAATCTTCAGTTCCGCAGCCTCGGACGTCAAAGCAGCATCAACGAGGGCTGTTCCAGCATGGCCTTCACATCGCCGAGGAACTGAGCTCCCGTGGCACCATCCACCACCCGGTGGTCGCAAGAGAGCGTCACCGTCATGCGCTTGCCTGGCACCACCTCGCCATCGCTCACCACGGGCACGTCCCGGATGGCGCCAATAGCGAGGATGCACGCGTTGGGCGGATTGATGATGGCCGTGAACTCGTGGATGCCGAACATCCCGAGGTTCGACGTGGTGAAGGTGCTCCCCTCCCACTCGCTCGGGTCCAGCGTACGGTCACGCGCCTTGCCCGCCAGCTCGCGCGTCTCGGCGGCGATCTGCGCAAGTCCTTTCTGATCGGCATTGCGGACGACGGGTGTGACCAGCCCCTCGTCGATGGCGACCGCAACAGCAACACTGGCGTGGTCGTGCTGGCGGATGATGCCCTCGTCCTCGAGGTAGCTGGCGTTCACCATCGGGTGCTTACGGAGCGCAACGGCGCACGCCTTCGTCACCAGATCGTTGAAAGACACCTTCGCCAACCCGCGCTTCTCAGTCAACGCGTTGATGTCCGTTCGGAAAGCGACGGCTTCCGCCATATCCACCTCAGCCGTGAGGTAGAAGTGCGGGGCCGTGAACTTGGACTGTGCCAGGCGCCGGGCGATGGTCTTCCGCATCTGCGTGATGCGGATCTCGTCCCCTCCTGCTGCAACAGGCTGGCGAGGAGCGGCTGGAGCCACAGGCGTCGCGGCGGGAACGGCCACGGGCTGTGCAGCCACTGGAGTTGCTGTGCCTTCAAGAGCGGCCTCCACATCGCGCTTGACCACGCGCCCGTCTGGCCCTGACCCCCTCAGGCTCGCGAGATCGATGCCCCCCTCCTGGGCCATCCGGCGAGCGAGCGGCGACGCCTTGATCCGCTCTCCCTCTGCCGCCGGTACCGGGACAGGCTGGACGTTCTCGACCACGGCGCCGTCTCCCTGTGGGGCGGATTCTTGTGGACTGGGAGCAGCCTCGGTCGAGCTGGCGGGAGTGACCTCCGCCGGCGCGGCGGCACCATCGCCTCCGTACGAGCCGAGTACATCG
>JBCBZH010000180.1:0-8953 GCA_039815415.1 Bacteroidota bacterium | reverse complement strand
GCCAGGCCTTCAACATCGAGTGTGTTGAGGCGAGGGTTGCAGAGAACGAGAATGGAACCCCGATCCTCGGCATTCTCACCTCTCCAGACCCCGATGGACTCGATCCGAATCAGCGGGAGTTCATCCAACTGAACATCGCAGACCCCGAAGCGGGCGAGACGTACACATTCCGCGGGAGCCCCAACGCGCCGTCATTTGGGGATCCGCCTCCAGATGAGGGGGCTTTCATCACCATCTCAGAGGTGCAACGCTTCTTCTCAAACGACTCCCCAACAACTGGATCCGTGACCCTGGACACGTACACCTCAACTCGTGCGTCCGGGACCTTCGAAACCACCTTTGCAAATCAACCCGTCCGTGGTCAGTTCGATGTCACATTCTAGTTATCGCATCCCATCCGTCTTCCCCATGCGTGCTCTACTGCTCCTCGTCTCGCTCCTCCTGTTGATTCCGCAAGCGTCCGCCCAACGCAAGGGCGCGTTGTCTCTGTCCGTCGGGTATTCCGAGTATGGCGTTGAGGGCTACGCGTGCAACCCCAACCCGAGTACAGCCGGTGCCTGCTTCAGTCGCGGGTCCTCTAGCGTCAGGACTAGCCGATATAGACGGGGTGAAGGCGGAGGCGGCTTCGTCGCCCTCCGAATCCGGGGCAATATGTCAGAACAGATCTCCGGGGAGCTTTCGGTCTTTACGCATTGGGCAACTGAGACTGCAGGTGGGCGCATGCCCCCGATCCAACCAACAGCGACCTCAGCTCAGAACGGCAACCGAGAAGACACGTGGGCTTCAGGCATCGATGTCGCTGCCGAGTATGCGCTGCTC
This sequence comes from Bacteroidota bacterium, assembly GCA_039815415.1. Classification (GTDB taxonomy): domain Bacteria; phylum Bacteroidota; class Rhodothermia; order Rhodothermales; family Rubricoccaceae; genus JBCBZH01. The sequence continues at coordinate 8,134 of JBCBZH010000180.1, read as the reverse complement.
GATGGCACGCTCCGCCCGACAGTGGCACTCGGGGCAGGGCTGATTACGTTCGGCACGGACGGCTCTCTCGACGTCCAGAACGTTGGCATCAGCCCGACTGTCCTCGCAGGCGTGGGCGTTGAGCAAAAACTTGGGAGCGGGCTCTTGTTTAGAGTGGATGGGCGGCTCCGCCATGCCTTCGACGGAGGAGAGACCCTGGCCCGAGCTGCTGAGCTGAGCGCAGGGGTCGGCGTCATTTTCTAGCCCCGATGAATCTCGTCAGCTCGTTGGCTGTACCACAACGCCAATGATCGGCGCCCCTCCTCCCTGCCCCACGTGGCGAGCGGCTCCAAGCCGCCCCACACCACATCCCGTAGCCCAGGGAGAACCGCTGACGCTCTGCGACCTGACGCAGTCCTACTCGGAGGTGGGAGGCGGCATTCGGACCTATCTCCACGAGAAGCGCCGCTACCTCGTCGAGAAGACGCCGCATCGCCACGTCCTCATCGTCCCGGGTCCTCGAGACGAAACCCGGATCGACGGGCGAACTGTGACCGTGACCATCCGGAGTCCGTACGTCCCGGGCTCCACGGCCTATCGCCTCTTACTTCGAAATGGCGCTGTCCGGGAAGCGCTCGCGGCGCACCAGCCCGATGTCATCGAGACCCTCGATGCCTACAACCTGCCCTGGGCTGCGCTCCGCCATCGACGCGCCCATCCCTGGGTAGCGGTTCTCGGAGGCTACCGGACGGACTTTCCGCGTGCCTACGTCCGGGCGCTTGGGCACCAGGCGTTTTCCAAGGTCCTTCCTGACCGGTTTGCCCGCAGGCTCGCCAGCCGGGCGGAGCGGACCGCCGACCGCTATGCCGGGATGCTGTACCGGCGCATGGACGCGGTGTATGCTCTGAGCCGACCACGAGCCGACGCTCTCGAGGCGCTCGGAATCCCCAACGTTGCAGTGGTGCCTCTGGGGGTTGATCTCGACACGTTCCACCCGGAGGCTTCAGACGAGGCCATGCGGACCTCTTGGGGAGTGGGTCCGCGCACCACCCCAGCTCGTTCCTTCGCGATGGTGTACGCCGGGCGCCTCGACCAGGAGAAACGCCCAGACCTCCTGGTCGAGGCCTTCGAGCAACTCCCCGACACGCTCCATGCCACCCTGGTGCTCGTCGGCGACGGGCCCATGCGAGAGAGCCTGGAGCGCCGCGCCCAGGCCCTGCGCACTCGCGGGAAGCGTGTCCACCTGTCGGGCTACGTTCGCGACCGTCAGACGCTCGCAGCCGTTCTCGCGTCTGCAGACCTGTACGTGTCTGCGATGGCGCATGAGACCTTCGGCATCTCCATTCTCGAGGCCCAGGCCTGTGGGTTGCCGGTCTTCGGTGTTCGAGCTGGCGCCATGCCGGACCGGGTCCCGTCCCACCTCGGTCGCCTCGCCACCCCCGACAACGCGACCAGCCTGGCTGAGGCCATCGTGGATATCGCACAGGAAGACCTAGAGCCGATGCGCCGAGCGGCGCGCGCGCATGTGGTGGACCACTTTGGCTGGCCGGCTACCTTCACCTGCATCCTCGATCTCTACGACAGAGCTCTGTCCGCCCGACGCCGCGCCCTCCAGGGATGACCGATACATGGCGACGATGGAGCCTGTCCCGGCGAGCACGATGGCTGGCAGCCCTAATCCTCCCTGCGGGGGTAGCTCTCAATGTCGGCCTGGCCCTGTCCTCTAACCCCGTCGAGCTGGCGGCCATTCGATTTCAGGGGCTCGCAGCCGCCGTTGGCCTGGCGATGGCTCCCTGGGTGTTCAGCGCTGCCAGAGTCGTTCTATGGACGCGCTTCGTAGGTCAAGGGCTTGCGTTTCGTTCCGCGTTACGAGCGACGCTGAGCGGCATCGTGGGCTCTGCGATCACACCAACGGGGTCGGGAGCTGTCGCCATCAAATGGGGCCTTGCAGTTCGGCATGGCGTGTCGCCCGGAGCCGCTGGCTCGCTGCTGGCTGTAGAAACCCTTGAGGAAGCTGCGGTTGTCGCCGTTGGTCTCCCTCTCGTCCTCGTTCTGGCCTCGGCAGAGTGGGCCACCGTTCAGGACTCGGTGGTCGAGGCCGGCGCCGGAGCCGCAGGCCAGATTGTGTGGGGCATCTTCATTGGGGTCGCCGCCATCACAGGCCTGGCACTCAGCTTCATCGGTGCGTCGCGCGGGCTGCTGGGATCTCGAGCACAACACATCGCGGAACGCCTCCGACAGCGATTGCGATTCGGCCTCCAAACCGCTTGGCAAGATGCTCGACAGGTCTGGGCGGACATTCCCCGCCGGGGGATTCGGTGGGTCGGTGCCGGGCTGCTTCTGGCCGCCTGCCAACTGACCGCCCGGTTGTCCGTGGCCTGGATTGTCCTTCGGAGCCTCGGGATCGACATCCCAGCATCGACCTCATGGGCCCTGCAATGGCTGACGCTCTCCCTTGCTGGGATCGTGCCCACCCCGGGGGGAACCGGAGGCGCGGAGGCGGCCTTCGCGATGCTCTATGCGGCCTGGATCCCGCTGAGCAGCCTCGCCCTTGCGACGGCGCTCTGGCGGGCGTCTCTCTACTACCTCCCCGTCTTGATCGCGAGCGTGGTCCTGCTCGCCCCCTGGGGCAAGGCGCCCTCCCAGGCACCAGAATCGGAATGAGTTCGAGCCGCGTCAGTCCGACCTGGAGCGGGGATTCTCTCCTGACAGTGTGAGCGTGCTTGGCATAGCGCTCTAAGGCGACGTGGCCACTGCCGGCATCAAGACGGGCAGCACATCGGAGGTGGTTGCCAGGATGAGATCGGCACCGGCACTCACCAGCTCTTCCTTCGTCCCGAAGCCACAAAGCACGCCGACAGCCTGTGCGCCCGCAGCCTGCGCCGTCTCCATGTCTACAGTGGTGCCGCCCACAAAGACGCAGCGCGTGGGGTCCACATCCATCGCCTCCGCCGCGTAGAGAAGCGGATCGGGGTACGGTTTCATGCGAGGCGTCGTCTGCGCACCGACCACGACCGTGAACAGATCCCGGACCTGGTAGTGCTGCAAGAACGCCTCGATGCGCGGCACGCCGCCAGTCGAGATGGTGGACATGGGGTAGCGGCCCGCCAGCGCGTGGAGCATCTGATCCACGTCGGGCACCAGATCGTGCGGCACCTCATCGGTCGCCTGTGGATTTCGCCCGTCCCGATGGCGGGTCTTCTGACGCGAGCGCCGCACCATCGCCTTCAGCCGCGCCAGGTCGTCATCCAGGCCCATTCGGTCCAGCGCGCCGTAGGCGGCATTCACCGGCGTCTCGGCACTCATCACGATGCGCCGCGCCAGCCGGCTCGCCTCGCGCCCATCCACAAGAGGGATGACATCCAACGCGCTCGCGATCTGTGCGACCACGTGGTCATCGGTATCCGCGAGGGTGCCGTCGATGTCGAAGCAGACCGCGTCGATGCGGGTTAGATCGAGAGACATGGACTCAAGAGAATGCGGGCGTCAGAGAGGCCCCCGACGCCCGCACGCTGAACGAGGATTCCAATCGCTATTCGGTCCGCTCTGGGATGATGCCGGAGTCATCGGAGATCACCACCTCCACGCGCCGGTTGAGCTGGCGACCGGCGGGCGAATCGTTGGAGGCCTTCGGGTAGTCCTCCCCGTAGCCGATGGTCTGGATGCGCTCCACGGCCACGCCCCGATCGACAAGGGCAGCCTGAACCGCATCGGCGCGCCGCTGGGAGAGGGCAAGGTTGGTCTCGTCCGAACCCGAGCTGTCGGTGAAGCCCTCGATGAGCACCACGCGCTCCGGGTACTCGCCGAGGAAGGTCGCCAGCTCGTCGACCGCTCGGAGGCCACCGGCCTTCAATTCGGACTTGCCGACATCGAACAGCACGTCGCCGAGCGTGAGCACGAGGCCGCGCTCGGTCTGCGCGGCTTCCAACTCAGAGACGCGGTTGGCGAGCTCCTGAGCCCGGCGCAGGGCCTCCTCCGCTTCGGCTCGGGCGCGCTCAGCGTCGAGGCGCGCCTGCTCCGCTTCGGACCGGGCCTGGTTGGCCTCTCGGCGGGCGCGCTCAGCCTGTGCACGAGCGTTCTCGGCCTCAGCCCGCTCTGCGGCCGCGACCGCACGGGCCGCCTCGGCTTCGGCCTGCGCTCTCTGGGCCCGGCGCTGCGCGGCCTCTGCCTCCGCGGTCCGCGCCTCGAGCTGGACGGCCCGGCGCTCGGCCTCAGCGGATTCAATCTCGGCCTCGGCGGCGGCCAGCATCGCGGACTCCTCGGCAATCCGAACCTGCTGGCGTGCGAGGTAGGCATAGTGCGTGACGAGCTGAGGATCAGCCTTCGCGAGCCGGAGCCGCTCGGCCTCCGCAATGTTGGCCTGGGCCTCATCGAGGTAGTCCGAGGCGGTGCCTGTCACCTCGGGCCGCGCAGCCGCAGCGGAGTACGCATCCTGGGCCTCGAGAAGAAGCGGAATGGTGGCAGGCGGACTGCTGCACGCTGCGAGCAGGGCAGCCAGAACGAGAAGAGCAGAAAGACGACGCATCAGACGGGAGAGAGGAAGGTCGGAGGAGGATCAGATGAGGGGTCTAGCCTTCGGCCTGGAGGCGGCGGATCTCGTCACGCAGCAGCTCGATCCCGGCTCGGACCTCATCCGCTGCGATCTGGGCTTTGCGCGAGAGGGCTCGGATCTCCGCCAGCTCGGCGTCGACCTCAGCCTCGGCAGCGAGCGTGTAGGCGCGTTCCATGTTGCCAGCATCGAGAGCCGTGTTGGCACGGTCGAGCTTGGTCTGGGCCGAACGGAGCGCCTCTTCAGCATGCTCCTCGGCGCCCCGCTGCTCAGCCTCACGGACGGCCTTGCGTGCATCGGATACGTTGGCCTGCGCATCTCCGTCATCGAGATCCAACGCCGGGGCCGATGACCCGCAGCCAGACAACAAGAGGAGGCCAAGGGCAGCGGCGGAGAAAGCGCGAACAGACATGGGCACAGTCGGAAGGGAGGCCATCAAGGTAGCGCACCGCCCCGGTCTCCCGACAGCCTGAGCCGGATCAAATGGGACCGAGCGGGCTCGCTCGTTTTCCGCATCCCAGCCCGGAAAGAACAGCGTTCCGTAGATCACTCATTACTTGATGTCATCGTGCTATCATTCATCAGCTCAACAGATTATGCTCAGGGCGTCTTGCCTCTCATCACGTGAGCACCCCTCGCGCACCTGTACAGACGTGGCCAGAGATTCAGTGGTCCTGTGTTCACCAGCTCGAGCCTGGGCGACGATGCCAATCCACATGTGGACAAGAGAGCACCTGCAGCCTTCGGGTAGACTCCCTCGCGTCTTCAGTCTCTCCTCATAAAGCCATCAGCGAGAACCAGTTGCAGTTATCCACATTCCCTCCTACCTTGGGGCGTCGAAGGTTCCCCGCTTCATGGGGTCTTCGATGTTGCTACCACCACCACAAGGCTTTTCTCATGCACCGCCTCATCCCTGTGATGACGGCCGCAGCAGCGCTCGTTGGAATCGGCGTCCTCATCGTTTTCCAATTCTAGGCGCTACCGCTCGCCCGACTCCGTACACGCGCGGCCCGTCCCTCCGGGCCGCGCGTTTCTTTTGCTCTGTCTGCAGGTCCCCGGCGTCGCCCCGGTCCGGCTCCCATCGCAGACGATGACCCTCTACGGGCCCGGATCTCGTAGGTATAGGTGTCTCTCACCTCCTCAACGACATGGGCTTTTTCTCCGACCTCAAGAAGAACCTCACCGGCGGCTGGGCCGACCTGTCCCTCTCTATCCCATCGGCGGCGCGCGGCGAACCGCTTACCGCCACCATCTCGTTCTCGGTCCGCGATGAGCCCATCGACGTGTCGAAGATCACGATGAAGGTCCGGTGTCAAGAGATTGTGTCCATCCCGGAACGCTCCATGCCCAACCGAACCACACACACGTCTGGGCAGGACGGACACGCCAGCTCACACCGACCTTCGGGACCGACATCCGTCACCGAGACGCTGTTCACCCAGGAAGTGGTGGCTGCGCACGCCCGGTCCTTCGACAGCGGTGCGAGCGAGACGTTCGACCTGGTGGTCTCCATCCCGGCCCACCTCCCTCCCACCCTGACGGGACGGAACGCGCGCTACGAATGGTCGGCCTACGCCTCGGCAGACATGCGCGGCAACGACCCGGACAGCGGCTGGGTGCCGTTCGAGGTGCGGTAGGCCCACAGCCCCGTCTCGAGCTGGCGAACCGATATGCGTCGCCATCCCGAGGCACGCTCCTCCGCCGAGCTGGCGTCACACCGACGCCACGGCGCCGAGGAAGCGGTGCAGCAGGTCCACGCGCGAGCAGAGCGTCGGGGACACCACCACGATCCGTGCGCCGGTGTCCTCGTTCTGAAGCAGCGCCGCACAGGGATAGCGTTCCCGGCGTGGTCCGGTGACGAGCTGGCGCTCCCGCTCCGTAAAGGCCAGGGGCGTGAACGTCCACGGTCGGCGTACCGCCCAGTCGGTGTAGACGATGTCGATCTCGGGGTCGAGGTCCACCACGTTGCCTTCCACATCGTAGACGCCACGGGCATCGGTCTCGAAGCCGAACAGCCCGACGGTGTGCTCCCATGCGGCGAAGAGCGGGCCGTCGCCCCAGTAGACGGTGCCCTGGTGCACCGGATGCGGGAGGACCTCGCCAGCCCGTGGGTCATAGTCTTCCCAGTGGCCGTCGCGCCAAGCCTTCCACCAGAACATGCCCGCGTGCCCGCCCATCTGCGCGCCGCCGTGGTAGTGTGCCGTCTCCACGTTGATTCGGGGAAAGCGCGGCCCGAGGAGAAGCAGGGAGCCTCCACGGTCCAGGTAGCCGTCCAGCATGTCGGTCACGGACTCGCCCTGCTTGGTGAGGTACGGCATCTCGTTGCCCACGACCAGAAGCAGATCGTCCGCTCCCGCCAGCTCGCCGATCTCCCGAGCGGCCACATGCCGAAGCGCCCCGAAGTAGCTCACTGCCGCTCGCACGAAGGACTGGAGGATGTCGGCGAACAACCGTGGCTCATCCATCAGGAACGCCTCGGAGACTTGCACCGGCTCGGGCAGCCCTCCGGGAAGCGCCAGGTCCCCGGACCACGTACGCCCCTGTGCGAACCCGACCTCGATGCACTGCGATGCGCCAGGGGTCAGTGAGAATCGAAGCGTCGTGCTGGCGCCGTCTTCGTCGTGCTCGGGCTCGATCTCAGCGCCATCAAGCGTCACCAGCTCGATGGCCTCGCGTGGCGGAATCCGAAGCTCGAGCGTCTCAATGCGGGCGCCCTCAATCTGAACTCGGTAGCCCTCCGGCGTCTCCTCGAAGTGAAGAGTCCCCTGAAACAGGTCGATGCCTGCCGACCAGTCCTCCCAGTCGCGCGGCACCACTGGAGCCAACCGCACCACCCGCTCGCCCGGCTCCAGAACCGCCAGCCCGACGAGCCCGTACAGCACGGCTTCGAGCAACGCCCCAGAGCCCGTGATGAACGCATGCCCCACGACATCGTCCTGCGTGCCGTCGTCCGGATTGAGATACTCCTCGCACAGGCCGGGGAGCGTAGGCTGCGAGAACGTGCGCACGATGTGGCTCAACACATGGAGCCCGCCCTCGGCATCGAAGTTCTGGAATCGCGCCTTCGCTTCGTGTGCCATCCACCACGGCCACACCTTGCCGTTGTGGTCGTTGTCCGGCGGCACGTACTTCATCGGCAGGTCGGTCGTAACCGATCCGAAGGCGCGCCAGTTGCGTGTCTTGATGGCCTCGAGAGTGCGAAACCGGTCGTTCCGGCTCACGATGCGCTCTTGCAATGCGATGGCGTTGTCGGCCAGCATCAGCGCTGTGTCTGGGATGCCCCACTGAACGGCGTTGTTGAAGTAGCCCCCTTCCTTGTTCCAGAAGGCATCCTGGATCGCCGTCCGGGACCGATTCGCCAAGTCCCGATAGCGCTCAGCATCTGCGCTCCGGCCGAGCGCATCGCAGATGTGGGCGAACCGCCGGAGAGCCGCTCGGTAGAGCACGTTGGAATAGAGCGTCCTCTGGCCCTCCACAAGGCGGAGGAAGCGGGAGTGGTCCATCCACTCCGTGACATCGGCTACCAGCCCGTCCTGGTCGGTGTCGCGGTCCATCCAGACCTCCATCCACGGCTCGAAGGCGTCCACCATGCGCTCCAGCCATGCG
>JBCBZH010000123.1:0-11765 GCA_039815415.1 Bacteroidota bacterium | reverse complement strand
GGAAGCTGGAGTACGTGGGCGTCCACCCGATCCGACCTCGAAGCTCTTCCTGACTCGGGAGATCGAGAATGGACGATGGCAGCGTAGCCGGATCGATGTCACCGGGGTCGTAGGCGAGCGTGCGGAACCGAGTCGTCACCGGAACCCATTGCCCTCCTGATGGCACAAAGGCACTAGGGCGACTCAGAAGACTGTCCGGTGCCGCTTTCAGGAGACCCGCTTCAACAGCAGCGCCGAGCGCACCGGAGGTATTGGCCCAGAACACGTCGGCCGGGCTGGCGTCGCCTTCCTCCTGGAGAGCCGCAAGGATCTCAGCGTCGTTGCCATAGCGGAGTTCGACCTCGATTCCCGTTTCGGCGCGGAAGCGCTCGACAGCGTCATCGACGAGGGACTGGCTCCTCCCGGCGTAGACGACGAGAGTGCCCTGACTCTCGGCGGTGTCTACGGATGGATCATCTGAGGAGGTATCAGAGCTGTCTCCACAGGCCGAGAGGGAGAGCACAGTCGCCAGCGCGAAGGTACAGGTGAAGGAACGAATCATGGGGTTGGGAGCTGGGTGAGACATCAGAGAGTGCCTGAGGGCGAGCGATGATGGCAAAGCTGGGGACAGGATCGAGCCCAAGCAGCGCTTTACTGACGCGTGCGAGCCGGTGACCGGGCCAGAGGAATGGGTGGGCGAGCGCCCCGGTCACATGGGATCGGAGGCAAATACATCCACCAACAGAGCATCGAGGTCGAGGGCCACGGCAGCAGCTTCCAGCAGACCCGCCAGCTCGACGGTGTCATCGGGCGTCAGCTCGAACGTAACGTCCTCGTGAGCTGTTCGCGCTCGGAGGCTCCACCCCCAGCACACACCTGGGCGGTCGACCTCCTCACAGACCTGGCGCACCGTGGCGAGCATCGCACGGAGCTGCCTCGGCTTGAGGGTCACGTGGCATTCTCCGTACCACAAGACAGGGCGCCCACAGCACGGGCAGATCGCCACAGCCCCGTTGTCGCATTCGGCAAGGATTGGATCGGAGAGTACGCAGATCGAGTTGCTCATGGGTTAAGTCTCGTCGTCAGGTGGGCCGAGGGTCTCATCGAGGAGGCCGTCGAGTTCGTCCATCGCCAGGGCACCGGCCAGCAGCTCACGAAGCTCGTCGACTTCCTCCTGCGTGAACGCGAGGCCGAATTGGCGGTCCGGCGTGTGAAGGTGATAGCAGCGGCTGGCTCCATGGTGGACGGAATCCGCGTCCGGGTTGAGTCCGCGAATGAGGTCACAGAACTCTTCGAAGCCCTGTCGGCTGTGGGTGAGAATGACCGGGCCGAACAACACGTTGAACCGCCCGCACTGCTTACACCGCAGCACAGCACCGTGCTCGCTGTCGTAGAGGCGTTCTGGAGGATGGAGGCAACTCATCTCACTGGGCCTCGGCTACAGGGGACGCACTCAATCCACGCGCCAGCTCGATGACGCCCTCGCCCACGCGCGGACCGAGACCGAGCAACAAGGCATCATCCACAGCCACGACGCGCTGCGAAGCCCCAGCTGGCGTCTGCGCCAGTCCAGGTTGTGCGAAGAGACCCTCGACGCCCCCGATGCTCTCCAGCCCACGAGCTGGAATCACGACCACATCGGGCTGTGCTGCAGCGACAGCTTCGGCCGTCAGCGGCGCGTTGCCCTCAATCCCTGCGGCGTTCTCGGCGCCAGCGAGCCGGAGCACGAGGTCTGCCGTCGTGCCCGTCCCGAGAACCTGCACCAGACCCGCTCCCCGCGCATAGATGAACAGGGCACGTGGGGCCTCCTCGGGTCGGAGCGACTCAGCCTCTGCGAGCTGGCGACGCATCCGGTCGCTGAGCGAGTCGGCCTCTGCCTCTCGCCCCAACACCCGTCCGATCAGCGCGATGCGAGCCTCGGCCTCCGCGATGGTCTCCGGCGAGGGAATCGCCAGAACAGGCGTGCCTGCCGACCGGATCTGGTCCAGCACCTCTGGAGGTCCGGTCTCATCCGACGCGAGGACCAGCGTCGGTGCGAGCGAGAGAACCCCTTCGGCGGAGGTCTGGCGGAAGTAGTTCAGGCGGGGCTTCTCGAGAACCCCCTCCGGGTACAGGCTGGATTGATCCGCTCCTATGACGTTCTCTCCCATTCCCAGCGCGTAGACCGTCTCTGTGATGGGTCCTCCCAGCGAGACGATCTGCGATGGATCCACATCAGGCCCAAGACTCGCCAGCGCGCTGTCGGCGACAGCCTGGTAGGCGTCGGCGTCAGTCTGGACCGTGCTCGAGCTGGCGGAGTCCGGTGGCGTGCCCCCTCCCGGAAGGGCAGGATCGGTGGCCGACTGGCAGGCCGCCAGTACGAACGTGAGGCTGAGAATGAGTAGAAGGCGCATGTCGGGTTGGGGAAGGGGTTCGGGTCAGGCAACGATCATCGTCCCCTGCATCAGGATGTAGTGTCCGGGGTAGGTGCAGATGTAGCGGTACCGGCCCGGCTCTGTCGGTGCGGTGAACGTGACGCGCACTGTCTCGCCCGGATCGGACATCGGCGTGGCCGCCAGCACGGCGGGATCGTCGGGCTCGTTGTCCGTCTCGGGGGCCGCCGCCAGCCCGACGCGCTCGACCACCGCGTCGTCGTCGGAGTCCAGCACGACGACGTTGTGCTTCATGTCCGAGCTCGTGGCGACGTTCTCGAACACGATCTCGACCTCCTCGCCAGCTCGAACCGTGAACTCGGTCTGGGCGTAGCGCATCTCGTTGCCGACGGGCTGGAGGGTCACTGATTCCCCACCACCGCAGGCGGAGAGGGCGAGAGCCGCCAGGGCAAAGGCGAAGGTTGCGGGAGAGGTGTGTAGGTGCATCTCAGGGTGCGGAAGGGGATGGAGCAGCCTCCACCGACGGTCGTCTGGCAGAACGCGTCGGTGCGGCCCCCTCCCGTGACATGTGTCTGATCCCCTCCGACGAGGGGCCTGGAGGCGTGGCTTCGTTGCGGGGGAGACGTGCGGCCGTCCACCACAGCAGCGGCGCGGCTATGAGGAAGCCGATGTCGATCCAGAAGGTGGCCCACCACCCGCTGGTGGCAGCGACCCATACCCACCCGCCCGTCGCCAGCCCGTTGGCAATCGGCACGAGCGCGCTGAGACCAGCCGCAAGCCGAAGCTGCCATCGGCTCGCCGACACCGCCGACGAGCTGGCGAAGGCGGCCAGCACGAGCAGGCCCCAAGCGATGAAGAACCCGGCCTCCTCCCACACTTTCCGATCCGCAGCATCCGCCGGGATCACCTGCGCGAGAAGAAACAGAGCCGGGGTCGCCGCCACGAGCCCTACCCCGAGCCCGACTGTCAGGCGAGCCATCACCCGATGGAGCCACGGCGTGGCACGCGGATCTTTGGGCCTTCGGATCAGAACCCACAGCACGGACCCGGTCAGCATCATCGCGCTGGCGGCCAGCGAGAGCAGGAAGCTCAGGGCCACCGCCACCCACCCGCCGTACTGGACGTAGTGGATGCGCTCCGTGGTTGAATACGTCGCCGCGAGTGCTGACGGGCTTTCGGGAGACGACTCCGTTAGGACCTCGCCGGTCGCTGGCCGCACCACCGCCTTCCCCATCTCCGTCAGCGTCTCCTCCGTCCGACCGTACAGAACCGCTGTCGCGCCCGCATCGCCCCACCTCGAGTACACCACCTGCGTGAGAGGGGCATCCCGCCACGACGCGGGCAGCGCCGCCGCCAGCTCGTCGGGGAGGAGCATCGGGACCGTATTCCCGGTGGAGTCCGCCTCGGGCACGTCGATGGGGTAGAGTGCCCGTGCGTACGCGTCTGCGTCGTCGTCGAACAGATCCGAGACGATGTACGGCCCCAGGATGATCATCACACAGAGGATGCCGCCTGTCAGCGCGAAGGCAAGCGTGAACGGGAGACCCACAAGTCCAAGAACCGTGTGTGCGTCCGCCAGAGCCGTCCTGATTCTCTCTCGGGGCCGAAAGGTGTGCCAGTCCTTGGGCAGCTTTTTGAGATGGATCAGCAGCCCACTCACCAGCAGGAACAGAAGGAACACCGAGAACACGCCCACGATGGCGATCCCAATTAGGTTCGTGCCCGGAAGCACGTAGTGGAGCTGAAACAGGAAGTGGAGCTGGAAGAGCGTCAGAGCCACCCGGCTACGCCCTCCGGGCACCACCTCCTCTCCAGTCGTGGCGCTCAGAACCCGAATGGCGGTGGTCGTCTCTCCGTCCTCCGTCGTCTCGTCGCTCGGCGAGTAGCGGAGAAACACGCTCGTTCTCTCGGATGTGACGGGGAAAACCGTCACGTCCGTCCCGGGCTCCGGGGGGCGCTCCGCGAACGCCCTCTGAACGAGCGCGTCTGTCGAGAAGACGGGCTGGCCCCGAAGAGCTGGGTCACTCCACGCCTCGATCTCGCCTCGGAAGAGCGCGAACGCGCCAGAGAAAAACACCACGAAGAACACCAGCCCGAGCGTGACGCCCATCACGGAATGGGCGTCCCACATCAACCGCTGCGCCCGCAGCCCGAGCCCCCGCCACCTGGCCCGCGGAGGTAGCGGGGCAGGCCGGGCAGCGGGTAGCTCGGGGCGGGAGGTGGGCACGGCCTAGATGTCGAGGCTGAGTGTGACCGTGACGTTGCGCCCGAGGCCGTTGCGGCGGCGGCTCGAGAAGATGGGGCCGACCTGGCGCTGCGAGATCGTCGGGATGAACGTCTCGTTGAGCAGGTTGAGCACCTGAACACCGAGACGACCTCCAACGCCACCAAGAGCAGAAGGCGGAATCTGGTAGCTCGCTCCTAGATCCAGGGTCGTGTAGCCGCGGAGGCTGTAGGCATCGGCGCGCGCTGGAACGCCTTCCTCGTCCACGTCGGGCTCCCCGTCGCCGTCGTTGTCGAGAAGGAAATTGAAGGCCCGGTCGCGGTTATTGATCGTGAACACCTCGGCGTTGAACGCAAGGCCTTTCACAGAGGGGATGGCATAGGACGCCCGGATCGCCGTCGTCAGCGGGATAACCTCGATGCTGGATGCGGGCTGGAAGGAGCCATCGTCCTGCGGATCCACGTCCGTCTCTGTGATCGACACGTCGGCGCCGATGCGGAATCCATCAGCTGGTGCGGCTTCTACAGTCGCCTCGAAGCCGTAGTTGCGTTGCGGTGCCTGCACGCGAGACCCCTGGCCCGTCGCGGTGTCGAACTGGATCTGTGAGGCGTCCTCGGAAAAGGCGTAGAAGCCTGCAAGACCATACGCGAAGGTGCTCCCCAACTGGCCGCGCACGCCGAGATCGACGCTGTTGACGATCTGCGGTGACACGATTTCGTCACCCTCGATTGGCACGCCGGGATCGATGTTCACCACGAGGAACGCGAGGCTGGGCAACGAGAAGCCTTGCGAGAAGTTGGCGTAAACGGTTGTGTTGTCGATGGCCTCGAACGCTGCGCCGAGGTTAACGGAGAGTCCAGAGTTTGTACCCGATCCGCCCGGCCGCTGGACCCCCGGTTCAACCCGCGTGAAGGTGGGCGTGAACGGGAGAACGTCAAATGTGATGTAGTCGAATCGAGCGCCACCAGAGAGACGAAGCCGCTCCGTCGCGTCTACGTCCGTCTGCACGAACGCGCCGGCCTGGAATAGCTCGGTAGGCGCTCCCTGGTCCTGGATGCCGCCGGAGCCGTCGAAGCGGTTCTCCGCATCGAATGGGCCCTCCGCAGAAAGTGTCACCGGCGTCGAGTCGTTCGCCTGCAGCACGTCACCTCCGATGGTCACAAGAACTTGGTCACCGACGGGCCGAACGTACTCTGCACGCGCGCCCCCCTGGTTGGCATCGGAGCTGGTCTGGAACAGCCCTGGCCACTCGTCCGGGAACGTGCCACCATTTCGGGTGAGCAGGCCGCGGATGTCCGCGCCTCCCTGCTGGAAGTTGGTGTCGAAGTAGTAGCCCTGGATCCGCAGCGATCCACCCGCCAGTGCCGAGTTTTCGTACTGCCCATTGAACGAGTAGTAGGTCTGGCTAACCGGGTTGTCGTAGGTGAACGCCGTCTCGACTGGGAGCGCGACAGCGGCCGAGCGGTCTGGATCGGCCAGGAGATCGTCGTCGAGCACCTGAACGCCGAAGAAGGAGTTGTTCGGCTCACGATAGGACCGGCTGGCCGTGACCTGGACGGACTGGGAGGACCCCAGCTCGTACCGGAGTTTCCCGAAGAGCGAGTAGTCGTCGTAGTCGCTGGTCCCAATGGGTGCGATGCGCTCCCCGTCGGGACGGAAGGCGCCGTTCGTGGTCTCGAACGTGCCACTGAGGAGGTACTGGAAGGCTCCCTGCGTACCGGAGACGTTGGTCGCCGTGCGAATGTCAAGCGCATCCCCGTCCAGGATGGTGCCATCAACGAGGTAGTTGCGAGCGAACAGCTGGACGTCTACGTCGAGAGGCTCCGCGCTGGGATCCTTCGTAAAGAACTGGATCACACCACCGGGCGCGCCCCCGCCGTAGATCGTGGAGGCGCCGTAGAGCACCTCGATCCGCTCCAGCATGAACGGGTCGAGGTTGCCGAGGACAGCGCCTCGCAATCCTTCGTTGGACTGAAGAGGCACTCCGTCGACCAAGTAGAGCGGTGCTCGGCCGCGGAGCGTCGCCAGAAACACGTCATTCCCGACGGAGGGAGAGGTGAAGTTGGGAACGAACTTGCCGAGTGTCGCCGAGAGATCCGAGGTTTGCTCGGTGTAGAGCTCTACGACCTCCTGGGGAACGACATCGACGGCACGCGGGACCTGCGAGAGATCTTCCTCACGACGGCTCGCCGTGACTGCGACTTCACTCAGGCGAAGTGCGTCGGCGGTGAGCGTGAGGTCAACCCGGACTTCACTGCCCGCTGGAACCGTCACCTCGCGCTCAACGCGGATGTAGCCCAGGAGTGTAACGAGAACCGTCTGCGGTCCCGACGGGACGCCTACGATCCGGAACGCGCCGTCCGCGTCGGAGGCCGCCCCAAGCGTGGTGTTGTCGACGCGAGCGTTGACACCGGGGAGCGGGGTACCGTTGGCATCGATCACGGTGCCAACGATGGTGCCGGTTTGAGCGACTGCTGTCGGAACCGTGAACAGGATCGCCAGCGCGAGTGCGAGGCGAGAAACGGGGGGGGTCATGAGAAATGGGGCTGGGCCCTGGGGTGAGACAACAAGGAGGCCGGCCCCA
The DNA here is from genome assembly GCA_039815415.1 of Bacteroidota bacterium. Taxonomy (GTDB): domain Bacteria; phylum Bacteroidota; class Rhodothermia; order Rhodothermales; family Rubricoccaceae; genus JBCBZH01. The sequence continues at coordinate 4,606 of JBCBZH010000123.1, read as the reverse complement.
AGGGCACAGCCGCTACGAGACTGCAGGGGCGACGGGCGCCCGCGAGGTGACAGTGAAAGAAGCTGGGGCTTCGGTCGCACGAAGACGCCCCGCCACCCACAGCAACACGCCGCCCATCAGCAGGAATCCGATGTCGATTGTGACGATGCGCGGTAGCCCACTGGTGGCTGCCACCCAGGGCCAGTCGCCCGTGACAACACCGTTCGCAATGGGGACCAGCAGGCTCAGCACGCCCGCCAGCCCGAGCTGCCACCGCGCCGCCCACACGGCCGAAGGGCCGACGAACGCCGCCGCGACCAGGACCACCCACGGCACAAAGAGGGCGACGTTCTCCCACGTCTTCAGGCCCTCCGTGTCCATCGGCAGCGCGGCCGAAACGAGGAATAGAACCGGCACCGCCGCCACGAGCCCACAGCCGACACCGACCGTCAGGCGACCTAGGAACCGGTGCAATCGCGGCGTTGCGCGTGGGTCCTTCGGACGCCGGACAAGAACCCACAGGATGTTGCCCGTCAGGATGACCGCACTCGTCGCCAGCGCGAGCAGGAAGTAGAGGATCTTGGCGAACGGCGTCCCAGGGCCGAATCGGGCGTAGTGCAGGTTGACAAGCGCCGCGGTTGTCCCCCCAAGCGCATTCCCGATGGCCGGATCGTTCGAGACAAGCACCTCACCGGTGGATGCTTGGAGAATGGCCTGCGGACCAGCTGTAAGTGACTTCTGGGCATCCCCGTACACCTGGACAATGGCTGCTTCGTCGCCCCAGCCGTGGATGTTCATCACGGTCACGTCCACATCGTCCCAGGCCGACGGCAGCGCCTCGGCGTACTCCGCGAACGACAGCATCTCTGCGGGCTCACCCGTCAGCTCGTGCGGAGGGACCTCGACCCCGGCAGACAGCTCGAGCGCTGCCTCCTGGTCGCCCCCAAACACGACAATGACCGTCGGCGCAAGCAGAATGATGAGGAGGGCCAGGAAGGCGCCCGAGATCGCGTACATCGCGGCGAACGGCAGGCCGATGAGGCCGAGCACGTTGTGGGCATCCGCGAGCGATGTCCGGAGCTTGCTGCGTGGGCGGAAGGTGTGCCAGTCCTTGGGCAGCTTCCGAAGGTGAATCAGGATGCCACTGACAACGGCGAACAGGAAGAACACCGCGATAAACCCGGCCGCCAGCTCGCCCCAGAACCCACCTTGTCCAAAGAAGTGGAGCCGGTAGAGGATCTCTGAGAGTTCGCTCCGCCACCCTCGTGCCCCCTCTGCAATCACCTCCCCTGTAGCGGGACTGATCGACGCCTCGACCGTCTCCGTCGTGTCGCCGACGGGCGTCTGGTAGCGGACGTAGTAGTAGCTCCGCTCGCGGACCTGGAAGTTGGCGAACAGGTCGGTCCCTCGAGCTGGCGGCCTCGCCTCGAACAGGGGGGCAACCGCCTCATCAAGCGTCACCTGCTCTTCGGCGATTCGCATGGCCGGATCAGCCCAGGCGTGCAGCTCACCCCGGTAGAGGGCGAACGCCCCCGCGTAGAAGATCACGAACAGGCCCAGCCCGATCACGATGCCCGTCACCGAGTGACCGTCCCAGAGGAGCTTGAAGGCACGCGGCCCAACGAGCTTCTTCTTTGGTTCAGACGGTGCCCCATTCGAGGTCGGCGCGCTGGCGGTTGGCGCCAGGCGAGGCCGGATCTGTGTCGGCGTCTCCATCCGATTAGAGGGCGTAGGAGATGGCCGTCACAGCCCCAAGCACCAACGACGTCGCCCCCATGCGAAGCCACGCTCCACGTCCGCTCGGCGCGAGGACAGCCCACAGGATGAGTCCGGTCCAGACGGGAACAGAGAGCGCGACGGCTATCGCAACGGCCACACCGATCGGCACGCCGAGGTCGGGGAGCGCTGTGCCGAGCGAGAGCCCAAACAGGATGAAGGCGACGAAACCGCCGAAGACGCCAGCCGTCCCTTTGCCCCATCCCTCACCTTTGGTCCAGTTGTGCTTCATGAGTCAGACGGGGGCAGTGCAGGAGGACGAGCTGGCGACCGGTCTGGCCCTTCGGGGGGGGATCGGCGAGATGGGGTCTCTGCCTCTGGCAACAGGAAAGGGCCTGCCATCGCCAGCGTGCTCGCCGCGGCCATCATCACCGTCAGCACGAGGGCCGGTCCCACCGCGGAACCGGTTGCGACAGCGGAAAGCACCAGCGCAGCGACGGTCAGTACGGCTCCCACGCCGAGAAGCAGACGCGAGGATCCGAGTGCCTTCGACTGGCGACCTGGCGCAGCAGCGTAGAACGCCCCGTAGGCCGCGACAGCAAGGAGCATGGAGACGACAGCAAGCATGTCTAGACCTCCACGTCGAGGCTGAGCCCGATCACGCGTGGCTGGACGACCTGGCCGTCCACACCGCCGAGGACGTTGATGAACCGGCGGTCCGTGGCCGTCACGTCGAGGAGGTTGCGGGCGAAGCCGGTCACGCGAACCGCCGTGCCCTGGAGTTCAAGCGTGTACCCGAGTTGCGCGTCCACCGAGACGTAGTCGCCCGCACGGAGCCGCTCTTCGTTGTCGAGGTCGCCCAGCCGGAACACCGCCGGGTCGTCGGTCGCGGCGGCGGGGTTCTCGATGATCTCTTGGTCGCTCACGCCCGACCCCACCTGGGTGAAGTTCTCCCCGACGTAGTTGACGTTGAGGGCACCGAAGGGTCCGCTCCCGGAGTCGAAGATGGCGCCGAAGGCGAGCGTGGTCTCCGGAGCGCCGGGGAACTGGAGCCCCGCGAGGTCGCGTTCGACGCGGACGAGGTCGCCGGTGCGCTGGTCGCGGACGTTCTCGGGCCGGATGAACTCGTCGAACTGGGAGTTCGTCAAGCCGAGAGAGCTGTAGACGGTGAGGCCTCTGGCGGGGACGGCGCGGAGCTCGAGCTCGCCGCCGTAGAGCGTGGATGCGCCCGCGTTGATGGTCTCGAAAAAGTTTGGGTTGATGTCGTTCGGGACCGAGACCTGCTGGTCGCGCCAGTCAGTGTAGAACACGTTGGCGTTGGCGATGAGCCGCCCGCCGAGCCAGCGGCTGCGCAGCGCGAGTTCGTAGTTCCAGGTGTACTCGGGGTCGTACTCGTTGAGCGCGTCCGCGCCCAGGAGGAAGAACGCCCCGCCGGAGCGGTAGCCGCGCTGGACGGTCGCGCCGAGAGACGCGTCGGGCGTGAGGTCGTAGACGGCGCCGAACTTGGGGAGGAAGGCGTCGAACGTCGTCTCGGCCGCCTCGTCGCTGGAAGCGACGGCTTGGAGGATGAACTCGCGGATCTGTGGCTCGGCCGGGACGAGCGGGGGCGGCGTTCCCTCGAACTCGACCGACGGGTCCTCGTTGATGAGGTTGCTGGTGAACTCCTCGTAGTCGTAGCGGAGCCCGGCCGTCAGCGTGAGACCGTCGATCACCTCGTGGTTCACCTCGCCGAAGACAGCGTAGTTGTCGGTCTCTGAGATGTCGTTGTTGATGGCGTTGTAGATGATGCCGAAGGGCGGGACCGGCCCACCGACGAGCGCCTCGATCCCGGGGCGAGCGAGCGCGAACACGTCGCCGCGGTCGTTGCGGCGGCGGTCGCTATCGAACCGGCCGTAGTAGCCGCCGAAGACGGCACGCGTCCGGTCGGTCTCGACGTTCAGCCGGAGCTCCTGCGTGAACGTGGTCTCGTCCGTGTCCGATCGCTGGGCGACCGGGACGAAAACGGTCGGGTCGTCGGTCTGGAAGCGGAGCCCGTCGATGGCGTAGTCCATCGACGTGAACCCGGTCTGCGCCGTCAACGCGAGGGCGGGCGAGAGGTCGTACGTGGCCTCCAGATTGGCGGCGTCGAACGTCGTCTCCTCGAAGAAGGCGAACGGCCCGAGGTTCTCACGGGCGCTGAAGTCCAACCCTCCGTCCGCGTCGGCCGTGGCGGTCACGTTGGCGACGCCAGGGCGGTCGAAGGCGCGGGTGTAGCCGCCGAGGATGGAGAGGCCGGGGAGCGCCGTCGGCGTGAAGAGGAGTCGGGCCTTGAGGTTGCGCTGGTCGAGCTGCGTCGTCGTGGCGAAGTCGTCGTCGTCGGAGGTGACGTTGACGTACCGGAAGTCCCGGTCCTCGGTCCCGGACTCGCCCGAGACGCGGAACGCGAGTTGATTCGGGATGATGGGGCCGGTCACCATGAAGGCGCCTTCGAGAGCCTCGTTGCTCCCACCCCGAATACGGGCTGCGGCGCCGTACTCGAACGACGGTGCCGCCGAGCGCAGGTAGACCGCACCGGCCAGCGAGTTGCGGCCCGAGAGCGTGGACTGCGGGCCGCGAAAGACCTCCACAGCCTCGAGGTCCCAGGCGCCGCGGATCGTGCGGAACGTTCCGAACCGACCCTGCTGCACACCGTCGACGTAGAGCGCGGCCGTCGGGCCGCTGCCGCCGCCGACGCCCGTGTTCGGCACGCCCCGGATGGTGAACACGCCGTTGCCGCTCGTGGACACGTTGCCGACTTGGCGCGTAGCGTCCTCCCAGTCTCGGACGGGGATCGCCTTCAGCTGCCTCTGGTCAAGTACGGCAACCGAGGTCTGGGTGTCCTGAAGGTTGCGGACGAACTTCTCGCTGCGAATGACGACCTCGCCGATCAGCT
>JBCBZH010000067.1:0-16990 GCA_039815415.1 Bacteroidota bacterium | reverse complement strand
CCCGTGGAACGACCCCGACTACGAGGGGTGGGCACAGATCGGAGACCATGTGTTCACGCTCACCGACGCGACGGTACACACGGAGGCAAGCCGCCTGATCTCGCTCCGCACAGCTGGCCCTGTCACTCTGAGTGACATCCAGCTCTCGGTACCGGACTCCAGCACGTTCGAGCTGGCGACACCGGAGAGCCGCACGGGGCAGCTCACCGCCACGAACGTTCGATTCCTCGACCCCGACGCTCCCCCTGTTGACTCGGTGGTCGTTCCTCCATCGGAGGAACGGATCCGCCAACTCGAGGCGCAGGTCGCCCAACTCCAGCGAGAGGTCTCATACCTGAGCGATCAACTGGCGACCGAACGTGCCACTCTCGCTTCAGTCCGCGACGAGCTGGCGACGGCCATCGAGGCCCTCGATCAGGTCACCGCTCAGCTCTCTGAGGCCAACGCCCGCATTGAGGCCGCGCGTTCTGCGCTCGGCAACTAACCCACTCACAGGCCCAGTGCTACCGGCCACTTCTCCCCGTCCCGCCCAGGTGGGCCGAGACCTGCTACGCTCAGATGACGGAGCGCCCGCGCCTCACGGCCACGGGGGTCTCGGCCCATGTGGGAACGACCGCCCGCCGCGCGGACGGATCCGCTATCGGCGGGCCGGTCGGTCATCTGAAGTAGCGCCTCACGGTAGCCCCTCCCCTGTGACACCTGTGTTTCCCTGGCCTGGCGGCAAGCGTCGCCTGGCGAAAGAGATCCTCGCCCGCCTCCCCGACCACACGCTCTACGCCGAGGTGTTCGGCGGCGGGCTGGCGGTCCTACTCGCCAAGGAGCCATCGCGGATCGAGGCCGTCAACGATCTTGATTCCGACCTCATCCGATTCTTCCGGGTGGTTCGGTTCCACCAGGACGAGTTCCTCCGCGAGGTGAGCCTCGTGCTCAACAGCCGGGAGGAGTTCCTCGACTTCCGCGCGCAGCCGGGTCTTACGGACGTCCAACGCGCGGCGCGGTGGTTCACGGTGCAGCGGCTCTCGTTCGGAGGCAAGGGCAAGCACTACGGCACGAGCAAGAAAGGGGGCGGCGCGTCCTATGCGTCCATCGAGCGCCGCCTGGCGTCGGTCGAGAGGCTCTCCGAGCGCCTCGACCGCGTCAACATCGAGAACCTGGACTGGCGGCTCTTCCTCGACCGCTACGACTGCGACACGACCTGCTTCTTCATCGATCCCCCCTACCACGAGGGCACGCAGTACGGCGTCGGCGCCTGGTCAAATGCGGATCACATTGAGCTGGCGGACCGGCTTCGCCAGCTCGAGGGCGGCTGGGTGCTCACTTACGACGGCACGCCGTTCATCCGGGAGCTTTATGCGGGGTGCCAGATCGAGGTGTTCCCCCGGAAGGTGGGCATCGGCAATCGGGGCAGCGGACAGACTCGAACGATGGACGAGGTGATTATCCGTCCGGAGGGACAGGGCTCGTGAAAGCGGTCGCAGACGATATCGTCCCCAAGGGCGCGCACGTCGACGCCGAGGGCGAGCTGCGGAAGTTCGTGCCGGACGCCATCCTCCTACCCTATCAGCAGGAGTGGGTGGCCGACACGTCCGGGCTGAAAGTCTGCGAGAAGAGCCGACGGATCGGCATCAGCTGGGCCGAGGCTGCCGACGCGGCCCTGCACGCCTCGCGGGCCAAGGGCAGCGATGTTTTCTACATCGCGTACAACCAGGACATGACCCGGCAGTTCATCGTGGACTGCGCCTGGTGGGCCAAGTGGTACGGGATCGCAGCTGAGGCGATCACCGAGGACACCATCGAGGAGGTGCTCGAAAGCGGCGACACCAAATCGATCAAGGTCTTCGAGATCCAGTTCGCCAGCGGCCATAAGATCCAGGCCCTCAGCTCGAAGCCGCGCAACCTGCGTTCGAAGCAGGGTCGAGTCATCTTCGACGAGTTTGGATTCCACGACACCCCAGGCGAGCTGCTGAAGGCCGCCGTTGCGCTCAGGATCTGGGGAGCCGATATCCGCGTGATCTCGACCCACAATGGTGTCGACTCGGAGTTCAACAAGCTGATCGACGAGATCCGATCCGGCAAGCGGCCCGGCACCGTTCATCGCTTCACGTTCGAGGACGCCGTCGAGCAGGGCCTCTACAAGCGGATCTGCCTGGTCAAGGGCTGGGAATGGACGGCGGCCGCCGAGACCGAGTGGAAAGACCAGATCTATGCCGAGTATGGCGACGACGCAGCCGAAGAATTGGACGTCGTCCCGAACAAGTCGAGCGGGAAGTACTTCTCGCGTGTGCTCGTCCAGGCGCGCATGGACATGAACGCGCCCGTCGTCCGTCTCAAGCTGGACGACGCCTTCGCGCAGCTGCCGGAGAGCGTCCGAACGGCGCGCATCCGGGCCTGGTGCGACACCGAGCTGGCGCCGCTGATCGCGCAGATGGACCCCGACCGGAAGACCGTCGCGGGTGAGGACTTCGGACGCGTGGCCGACCTGACGTTCCTACTGGTCGCGCAGATCACGCCGATGTTGATCCGCAAGAGTGCCTTCGCCGTCGAGCTGCGCAACGTGCCATTCGAGGCGCAGAAGCAAATTGTCCTCTACGTGCTCTCGAAGGTGCCTCGATTCGTGGCTGCGAGCTTCGACAAGGGCGGAAACGGCGCCTATCTGGCCGAGGTGGCGATGCAGCGCTTCGGCAAATCGCGGATCCACGAGGTTCAGCTCTCAGCAGCCTGGTACCTGGAGAACTTCCCGCGCTACCGCTCGGCCATCTACGGGGCCGAGGTCACGCTCCCCGCCGACGACGACCTCCTCGACGACCACGGCGACGTCGAGTTCGTGGCCGGTGTTCCTCGCGTACCCGCAGGCAAGAAGCGCAAGGGCACCGCCGATGGGCTCCCCCGTCACGCTGATGGCGCGGTCGCGGCCGTGATGATGTGGCACGCGAGCCTGAATCAGGGCGCGCCCATCGAGTTCCAGAGCCTGGGCCCGCAGGCGGGATCCGCCGCCATGGACCGCTACGTCGGCAACAGCACGAGCACGGGCGCCCAGTTCACCGACGTGGGCTTCGGCACCGTGGCCGGTGGACCCTCCCTCAGAAACTTCCACTGATGCTCTACGACGCCAACGGCAATCTCATCCGCTCTCCGTCCACCCGGTCCACGGGCCCGGTCTACCAGGAGCTGGCACCTGTCGGCGGCGGGCGCGACATCACGCGCCCGTACGTCGACGACCTGGGCATCTTGCAGCCGCTCGACGAGCTGCTCGCCAACCGCGAGACCACGATCAAGGGATACAAGCGGATTCTGCGCGATCCCCAGGTGATCTCCACGTTCCAGCAGCGTCGCCTGGCAATCACGAGCCGCGAGTACGAGGTCACGCCGGGCGGCACACGTCGCGCGGACAAGAAGGCAGCCGACTGGCTCCGCGAGATGATGGACGGGGTCGGGTGGGAGCGCGTGGCCGACAAGATGCTCTTTGGCACGTTCTACGGCTATGCCGTGGGCGAGCTGCTCTACGCTCGAGACGGGCAGTACGTGGCCGTCGACAAGATCCGGGTGCGCGACCGCGAGCGGTTTGGGTTCGGCCCGGACTTCGGGCTCCGGATGTTCACCACCTCGAATCAGGTGGAGGGCGAGGCGATGCCGGGCGAGAAGTTCTGGGTGTTCTCGACCGGCTCAGATCACGACGACGACCCGTACGGACTGGGTCTCGCCCACTACCTCTACTGGCCGGTGTTTTTCAAGCGCAACGGCAAGGCCGCCTGGTTGAAGAACCTGGAGCGCTGGGCGCAGCCCGTGCCCCATGGGAAGTATCCGCCGGGCACACCGCCGCACGAGCAGCAGAAGCTCCTGATGGCGCTCCACGCGATCCAGCACGACGCCGGAGTCATCACCCCCGAAGGCTTCGAAGTGGCACTCCTGGAGGCCACACGCGCCGGGACGCCAGACTACAACGTTCTCGAGGGCAACGAGAACGACGCCATCTCGAAGGTGGTGCTCACTCAGACCATGACCACGGACGCCAAGAGCACGGGGCTCGGCTCAACGCAGGCCGACGTCCAGGACGAAGCCTCCGAGCGCGTCCAGCGCTCCGACGCCAAGCTGCTCACGGGCTCTTTCTGCGAGGACGGCGCCTTCGGACCGGGTCCGCTCTGTTGGCTCACGCGGTGGAACCATCCGAATGCGGCCATGCCGAAGATCGAGTACGTCTTCGACGAGCCGGAGGACGAGAACCAGATGGCCGAGCGTGACCAGAAGCTCTACCAGTCGGGGTGGCAGCGGACGAACGAGAGCCAGGAGGACGCCTATGGCGAAGGCTGGGTGCGGCGCGAGGCGCAGCCCGTCGACGAGCTGGTGCCGTCCGTGCCCGAGGCCGGGGTCACGGACAAGACCATCGGGCGCGGCGCCGTCGAGCTGGCGGAAGAGGCAGAGCGCTACGACCCGTCCGAGACGCCAGACGTGCTCACCGAGCGCGCTCTCGCCGAGGCCGACGTGGATGCCATGATGGAGCCCGTCGAGGAGCTGCTCGCCAGCGCGACATCGCTCGAGCAGGTACGTGATGGCCTCTTCGCACTCTTCGGCGAGATGGACGCCAGCGCGTTCCAAGCGGTGCTGGCGCGGGCGCTGCAGACCTCAGAACTGGCGGGGCGCTATGAGATCGACCAAGAGGATGGGGACTGACATGGCGCTGGCGTCCCCATTTCCGACCCTCTGGGCTCTCTCTTCCCCGTGCCCCATGTCTCACCCCGCCATCCAGCGAGGCCATTTCGAGTTTCAGAACCTGTTCGTCTGCGATGTCGCCCCCGACAGCAGAGTGCGCTGGACGTCCCCGGCCACCCTGCTCTTCCGAGCGGTGGTCGAAGACATTCCCGAGCTAGACGACGGCTTCGACCCCAGGGCTGTCGATCTCGACAATCTGGTGACCGAAGAGCCCGTCGAATCGCTCATTCAGTTTCTCGGGCCGTTTCTTCGATCCGCTTTGCTTGATCCAGGGAGACGCCGGAACGATCCGGCCCGCCCGCCCATCATGTTCTTTCCGCAGCCCAAGGGCTTCGCGTTCGTTCAAGTCATCACAACGATGAACTGATGGACCTCGTCCCCCGCTCCCTACCCTTCGCAGCTGCGATCCACTACCTCCGGCGGAAGCTGAGGATTCCCGCGCCCACGTGGCTGACGGTGCTGCGCGCGGAAAACGACTGGGCCTTCCAGGTGGCCGGGGCTACGAAGGCGCAGCTTTTGGAAGACCTCCACGTGGCCGTGACGCGGGCGATCGAGGAGGGCACCACGCTCCACCAGTTCCGAAAGGACTTCGACCAGGTCGTCCAGGACGCCGGGTGGAGCTACAAGGGCTCACGCGGCTGGCGGACACGAACCATCTTCCAGACCAATCTCCGCACGGCGCACGCAGCGGGCCGCTATCGCCAGATGACCTCGGACGTCGTGCGACGGCGCCGCCCGTACTGGCGCTACCGGCACGGCGGGAGCCTCGAGCCACGCAAGCACCACGTCAGCTCGCCACCGAACGGGTGGAACGGGCTGGTGCTTCCGGCAGACGATCCGTGGTGGGACACGCACTACCCACCGAATGGGTGGGGATGCAGCTGCTTCGCGCAGACACTCTCCGAGGCCGACCTGGACCGCCTCGGGCTGGCGGTGGACGAGGCGCCGGACTTCGGGACCTACGAGTGGGCGAACCCGGAGACGGGCGAGGTCGAGCAGATCCCGGTGGGTGTCGGGCCAGAGTGGGCGTACGCGCCGGGCGCCAGTTCGGAGGCGCAGCGTGCGCAGCTCTTCGAGCGGATGAAGAGCCGGATGCGCCCGGAGCTGCAGCGATTGGTGGAAACCCAAGCGCGCCTCAAAGAACGCACAAGCGGCTAAATCGTAGATAGCGTTCTGGAGCACAACAGAATCATGTCTAACGAAGTCGTCCTATCGGAGAGCATTCGCCGGTTCCACACTAGTTCCGACAAGCTCGAGTACTACCGTATCGCACTCACATTCACGCTTCTTGCCCTGGCGGTGGAAAGTGCCGACTTCACGAGTTCGCTGATTCCAAGCGCCTTCGAGCTTGGAGCATGGTCTTTGCTATTCGTTTCCGGGGTGCTCGGCTTGTCGCGGCTCGATCATGCCTCGTGGCTCCATTTCTTGGTGGTGAGCCGCGAACAAGCTGCAATAGAGAACTCCACCCTTTCTCAAATGGCCGTCCGGGGTGAACGGGCGTACCTAGGCACGGACCCGCTGGACCCTGAAAGCTCAGACCTGGCACCAAGGTCGCTGGCCGCTGGCCTGCAAGTGAACGAGATTAAACGCGCCTCAATCGATGAAGGGATTGAGCGTACACAGCGCAAGGCCAGTTCTCGCGGCCGATGGGGCAATTTCCTATTTATCGCCGGGCTCATGGCGATGATGATTGCGAGAGGCTGGGATGGGCTATCCAGACTAGCTGTGGCCGTGGGGCTGTGAGCGTCCACATCCGCTTCGACATCGTGGACATCGAGGGCGACGCCCAGGCGCTGGGCGACGGCTTCGCCGAGCTGGTCCTGCGCGCGGACAAGGAGGCGCTCCACGCCGACATCGGGGAGCATATGCTGAATGCCACCGATGCGCGCTTCGAGGCGGAGCGGGCTCCAGACGGAACACGGTGGGCGCCCAACAGCCCGGCTACACTCATCAGCCAGTACACCTCGAGGGGAAAACGGCGGAAGGCATTCAAGCAACGGGCCAAGGGGGGCGACATCGAGCTGACGGCGGGCTTCGGTCGATTCGTCCAGGCCAAGCGCATCCTCCAGGACAAGGGCGTCCGGGGCGGGCTGCGCGGCGACATCAGCTATGAGGCCGACGGGCGCTCGGTCCGGCTGGGCGCCTCGAAGGTCTACGCTCGCATCCACCAGCTCGGAGGGACCGCTGGGCGAGGGGTAACGCTTCCGGCACGTCCCTTCCTCGGGCTGTCCAGGGACGACCGGCAGGTGATCGCGGACATCATCGTGCGCTGGGCGCGAGAGAGCATCTAGCCCTGCTCTGTCACACCTCGAAGTTGGTTCATGAAGAGCATTGGTTTCCAACGCTGACTCAGCTTGTCTCCGAAGAAGGAGTCAAACACATTGACGGCTATGCCAGATACAAAACCTGCTGTTGGATCCACGAGCGAAAGGGCTGTGCCGACTCCTGCATAGCCTACGATCTTGACGCCCTTAATCAGTGGAGTGCCTAACCTGGCCTGCATCTCGCGTTGATACTCCAAGGCGAGATGCACCGAGTCGGCGGGGTCAGCCTGAGCTATCCAGTCTCGAAATGCTTGGGCCTCGGACGTCAGACTTAGTTCGAAGATCTTCCGGAAGTCAGTCGCCCCGGTAGTGATCGATCGACCAAGATCAGGAATACCCTGAACATCTAAGACCGTCTCGATGTCCTCAATTCCCTGGCAAGTCGCTCCAGCTGCTCCTGCCATACGCTGACGCATCACAATGTGCGTCGTCCGTCCCCCTACAATTCTGCCTCTACCGAGCGAGGCCGCCGTCGCAATCTGAACGTTAGCCGACGCGACCGCGAGGTACTTGCGCCGGTCAGCATTAGCTAGCAAGCCGTCCTCCGGGTCACTAGAGCCGGTATAAAACAATTCAGCTCCTACATCGCCCCCGATGTCGTCCTTTGCGGCCGCATAGGCGATGTCGAATACAGTCTCGGGCACGTCAACAGTATGGCGTTCGATCATCCTGGCAAGCCGACGGACCTTCCACTTGGGGAAATCGGTGGCGTCCGCTAATTGCCTGGTAGCCCTACCCATCGAAGTATTGTGACGGTCTCCCTCTCCGTAGAGGGTGGTGAGACCTAGCGTTTCAAGGTTGAGCGCACGGGCATTTTCTGCCGTGATGTACGCAGCCGTCACCAACGCTGGCGAAAACGAAAACTCGATCCGTTCGGTCTCGAGAATCTCTTCAAGCAGCTTCTCTCCCAGCCATTCTACCAGGGTGGAGGCTGAGCCTCCTCCGAGATTAATCGTTACACGATCTCCAAAAAGGAGGGCTTCTGCCAGCGCTCCCCTCAAGTCAGTTACAGACGATCTATGAAGCTGGTCGACAAGCTCGTTATCGGACGAGACGTGCTTCAGACGAGGAAGGTAGAAACCTGTGTTTTGCATAGGCTCCTGGTACGGGTGCGTCCAGCTTCTGTTGCTTAGCCGGACAGGACGGCCGGTACCCACCACCTCGGGGTGATCGCCCGACGAGGCGACACGCTTCCGGCGTGCCCGTTCCTTGGGCCGTCGGAAGACGACCGACCGGTGATCGCGGACATCATCGTGCGCTAGGCGGGAGAGGAGATCAGCAACTGAGGCAACCTCGGCTTTTTGCGATTTCGTTTTAGGTCGGCGGGAGGACCAGGGGGATCCTGAGAGCAGACGCCAGACCGGCGAGGCCCAGATTTGCCCTGTGTCGCACGCAAAGCGACGGGAGGCGCAGCGGTGCCTCCAAACCCTTCAAGCGCAGCACGGCGGCTTTCGAAGCCTGTTCGAATCAAGTCTGCCCCCTGCCACACCCCGTCAAACGACTCCATCTGTTCAAGAGTGGCACGCACACCGCTATGGGCGGCCAGGCGGTCGCGCTGACAGAGGCTGAGATCGCGGGCGTTGCGGCGACGTACGACGTCGCGCTGCACGAGGCGCCCATTGTCGTCGGACACCCCAAGGATGACCACCCCGCCTACGGCTGGATCGCATCGCTCGACGCCGATGGCTCCGACCTGTTCGCTAGCACACAGCAGGTCGCCACGGAGTTCGCTGAGCTGGTGGCCGCCGGGCGCTTCAAGAAGCTCTCTGTCTCGCTCTACCTGCCGGAGAGCCCGTCGCACCCGGTGCGCGCCTCCGGAGGCGACCCGCAGTTCCCCTACCTCAAGCACGTCGGCATGTTGGGCGCCCAGGCGCCTGCCATCAAGGGGCTCCGTCCGGTGGAGTTCTCCGACGACGATGAAGGCGTGGCCGTGATCGAGTTTGCCGACATCGAGCTGGCGGAGGCGTCCACGTGGACGGTCCGCAGCATCACCGGCATCCTGCGCGGCCTCCGCAGCTGGTTCATCGAGACGGCGGGTCTCGAGAAGGCCGACGAGGTCATTCCCGAGGACCAGCTGAACTGGCTGGCAGACGACCTCGCCCGCGAGGAGGGCCGCCAAGAGGCGCGCACCGACTCCTCATTCTCCGAACCCACACCTGCGGAGCCGACATCCGCAACAGACCCCGACGCCCCGATGGCCGACAAGACCCCCGAAGAGCAGACTGCTGAGTTCGCCGAGCGCGAGCAGGAACTCAAGGCCCGCGAGGCCGCACTGGACGCGCGCCAGAAGGCAGCCGATGAGGCCGAGGCCAAGGCCACCCGCGCTGCGAATCTCGAGTTCGCAGAGGGCCTGGCCGACGATGGCGCTCGCATCCTGCCGCGTCACATACCGGTGGTCGCCGCTGCGCTCGATCAGCTCGCGGGCGTGGCCGAGGCCGAGACGGTCTCCTTCGGCGAAGGAGACGACGCCAAAGACCTCTCGGCAGCCGAGGCGCTCAAGCAAGTGCTCGGTGAGCTGGCTCCGAATGTCGAGTTCGCGGAGGTCTCCGCTCCCGAGGCCGGGGGCGACGGCGCCGTCGTGGACTTCGCGGCTCCTGCGGGCTACACGGTCGACGCGTCTCGTCTGGCGCTCCACAACAAGGCAGAAGCCTACGCCGCAAAGCACGGCGTCGACTACGCCACAGCTGTTCAGGCGGTCAGCTAGCCCGCTTCCTCCGGGGCGAGACGCCCCGTTTCTCTCGCTCCCTCCTCGACTCTCATGTCCCAGTCCACTCCTGCTCAGACCCTCCCTGCTGTTGCCTCCGGCGCAGTGACGAAACGCCGCTTCGTGACGGCTGCCGGTACCCAGGCGGGCGCCAAAGTCAACACGCTGGGCGTGTCGTGGTATGACGCTGTGGACGGCGGTGAGTTGGCCGTCCACAACCTCGGCACCGCAGAGGTTGAGGCGGGCGGCGTGATCGCCGTGAACGGTGCCATCGAGACCGACGCCGACGGCAAGGCGGTTGCCCACACAGACGGCCCCATCGTGGCCCGCGCCCTCGAGGCATCGGCAGCCGACGGCGAGATCATCGAAGTCCTCCTGATCCCTAACTAGCCCAGCGGAGCGCGCCGCCCGCTGTCGCCCTTCCTTCTCCTCGAGCCTCGCATTCATGGCCAGCCCCAACAACTCCGCTCAGAACCGGGTCATCGACCCGATCAACTCCAACGTCGCACGCGGCTACAAGGACCCGCAGTTCGTGGGGATGCACCTCTTCCCAGCGGTGCCTGTCCAAGTGGCCGGTGGCCGCGTGATCGAGTTCGGCAAGGAGGCATTCAGGCGCTACAACACACGCCGTGCTCCGGGCTCGTCCACGAAGCGCGTCCAGTTCGGGCACCAGGGCGATCCCTATGCCCTCACAAACCACCGCCTCGAGGGCGTGGTGCCGCGCGAGTTCCAGCGCGATGCGAGCCGCGTGCCGGGCATCGACCTGGCGACGCGGGCCATCCGCAACGTGCAGACGATCCAGACGCGCGAGCTGGAGATCGAGCAGGCCGAGCTGGCGCGCGATGCCAACAACTACGACAACAACCACAAGGTGACGCTCGTTGGGAGCGCCCAGTGGTCACACGCCGATGCCAAGCCCGCCACCCAGGTGCGCGAGTATCGCCAAGCCATCCGCGCCTCGATCGGGGTCTACCCGAACGTGCTGCTTCTCGGTGCGGCTGCGTTCGACGCAGCAGCTGAGAACCCGGCAGTGCTGGAACGGACGAAATACACCTCGTCTGACTCGATCACGGCAGAGATGCTCGCCAAGCAGTTTGGTGTGGAGAAGGTCGTCGTCGGCGAGGGCGTCTACGCCACCGACGACGACGCGGCGGACTTCGTCGACATCTGGGGCAACGACGGCATCCTGGCCTACGTCCCGGCCGGTGCGGATGGCACCACGTACGCGCCGGGCTCGGGCAGTCTCAACATGGAGCAGCCGTCCTTCGCGTACACGTACGTGATGGAGGGTCACCCGCTCGTCGAGAAGCCATACTGGGACAACAACACCGCCAGCTGGATCTACCCCGTGGCCTACGAGCGCGCCCCGGTGCTCGCAGGCATGGCCGCCGCGTTCCTCATCAAGGACATCACCGGCTAGGCACCGAATGCCGAGAGCTGGCGGTAGCGGGTCGCTCCCGTGAAGGCAAAGTGTCCAGCAGCCCGCAGTCGGGTACTCGACTGCCACCCAAGCCCGGCACGTGCCGGGCCGGTGACCTACCACCGAGGGAATGCCCCCTTATCGGAACCGCTCAGCGGATGAGACCAGCAGGCATGACAGCCCGGAGAGACGGGCACCCCTAGCGGGGTGGACTGGAGTTGGTTTCCAGCTCGGCCTCATAAGCCGAACGACGCAGGTTCGAGTCCTGCCCCCGCTACAGAGACCGGCGTGCTCTTGCCCATCGCGGGCGCTTGAAACGCTGCTGATCGACTCCAGCGCCCGAGGGTCGGTGACAGCCGGGAATAGACCGGCACACTTTCATCCTTTCCCGCCAGCTCGATGCGTTACAAAGTCCTCTCCCCCGTCCGCGTTGGCAGCAAGACCCGGAAGCCTGGCGACGCCAAGAAGCCGACCTATGTCACGCTCGACAAGGAGCTGGGCGACGGGCTGGTGGAGAAGGGCGTGCTGGCTGAGGCCCCGGCCAGGAGCACCAGCTCGTCGGCGAAGAAGGGCGGCAAGCGGAAGACCACCAGCTCGAAGACCTCCGGCAGCGCAAAGTCGAGTGCCCCCCCCAGTGGTGCCGACCTCGGGGACGCGATCAGCACCGAAGCCATCGCCGCGCTGTCCAAGGCCGGGCTGACGCAGGCCAGCGACATCCTCGCCAAGACGAACGAGGAGCTGGCGGCCATCGATGGCGTAGATGCCGACACGGTCGCCGCGATCTCGAAGCTCCGCGAGGAGGCATCCGAGTAGACGATGCCTGCCGACCGCTACGCGACTCAGGACCAGATGGTCGACCTCTTCGGTGAGGCCGACCTCGTCCTGATGACTGGCGGCGACGGCGCCATCGACCAGGACAAGCTGGGCGCAGCCATCAACGCCGCTCAGGCCGAGGCGGACGGCTACGTGGGCTCCGTGCTCCCGCTGCCGCTGGAGCGTATTCCCGACGTGCTCCGGCTGCACGCCTGCAACATCGCATACTGGTACCTCGATGTCGACAATCCGACCGAGGGCGCAACGACGCGCTACCGTGCCGCGATCCGGTTCCTGGAGCGCGTCCAGGACGGCAAGGCGTCTCTCGGTGTGGCCGACGATGGCGACGCCGTGCTGCCGTCGGGAGGCGTGACCGTCTCGGCTCCGGACCGCGTGTTCTCGAACGACAAGCTGAAGCGGTTCACGGGCTGATGGCACGCATCGACCGCAACGAGCTGCTGGCGAAGGTCCAGGAACTGCTCGAGCCCCACAAGGGAGGCCGCCAGCTCGCGTCCTACCCCGACTCGGTGGCCGAGTTCAAGGCCAAGTACCTGAAGTCGAAGCACGGCGCCTGGGTGGTCGGCTACGCGGGCAGCCAGATCGCCTTGGCTGACGAGGCGACACGCGCCCGGCTTCTGGCCGTCGACATCTCGGTGATCTCCCGCAAGCTCTCCTCCGATACGGGCGCACTCTCCGATGTCGAGCTGATCGACGAAGAGCTGGACGGCGCCCGCTTCATGCTCTCCGGCGTGGCCTACGAGATCGAATACCAGTCCGACTCCTTCCTCGATGAGGTGGACAGCGTCTGGTACTACAAGGTCCGCCTCGTCGCTTTCCCCCTCTAGCCCCAGACTCATGGCTTTCAAGACCGTCAAGCAGCGCACCACTTTCGACATCCCCGGCGTCGGGAAGGCGACCTACCTCCCCGGAGAGGAGATGCCTGGTCATTACGTCAAGCACGCGCCTGAAAGCACCTTCGAAGAGCCGACTTCGAAGGATGCCCGCACGTCCGCGAAGTCATCCCCTCCAGCTACATCAGGCGATAAGTCGGACGCCAAGTAGCCTCCCTTTCCCAAGCACGCAGACCCCGATCTCATGCCTCAGTTTGACAAGCGAAACACCATCGAGCACCTCCACACGGGGGGCTCTGACATCGGCTTGCAGGTGGACCTCACCGAGGCCATCGCACAGAAGTACTACGGCGCCTCAGCGGTGGCCGGGTGGTTCACGATCGGCACCTTTGAGGGTGGCACGATCGAGTACACGCCCGACATCGAGGAAGACAAGGACGAGGCCGGGCAGCTGACCGGCAAGACCATCACTCGCTCGAAGGACTTCTTCCTCCGCAACCAGATCAAGGAGACCTCAGACGCCGTCGAGGATCTGATCGATGAGGAGCTGTCGGTCAACTTCCACAAGTACCGCTACGCGTTGCCTGTCGGCACACAGCTGGTGTCCGACGGCGCTGGAGGCACTGTGTCCGCGACCGCGCACAAGCTGTATGGCGTCGAGCGCGGCAAGATCCAGCCGGGTTTCTCGATCCCGACAGGCGAAGGCGAGAAGCGCCTCCGCGAGATCGTGCTGCAGAGCACGGAGTACCAGGGCACGCCCGCCTATGTACGCGGCACCGTGGACCTGGCAGCTGAGGCCAACTGGCCCGACAAGTTCGACCCGTTCCTGACCGCGTAGCGTGGCCGACCCGAAACCCTTGGGGAAGGGTGAGCGCCCGCCTGCCACACTCGGGGAGCCCCCGGCACCGACGTGTGACCAGGCGGGTCGTTTCTTTGCCCTCCTGGTGGACATGGGCTACGCCGACGCGCTCGACCGGCTGCACCAGTCGACCGAGCGCGAGGTCGTCGGGGATCGCCCCACGTCGCTGGCAGAGGCCAACGGGATGGCGCCCGAAACGGACGAAAACGCCCTCGATGAGCCCGTCGTCCGATTCGATCTCGGGGAGATTTTCCGCCAGATCGGGCACCACAACGCCTATGGCCGTCTGGCCTCCATCATCTGGAACATCCCAGAAAAGCAAGCCGGTGGGATTCCCATCGAGGCGGTGAGGGACGCCTTGTTCCCTTTCGCCGTCGTCTCCTGGAGTGTTTCCAACACGCTCAGCGACTTCGTGCTCGACTGGGCGTGAGGCCGGGCTCTGGCGGCTGGCAGAACCCCTTCCGATTCGAGGCCGACGAGCTGGCGCTCTTCCTGGCGGAGGCAGACGTGGTGGCCTCGGCCACCGAGGCACTGGCGATGCCGTTCCGCCGTGCTCTCGCGCTGAAGGTCCGCGTCGAACGGCGGTACCAGGAACGACAAGATGCTGGCCGGCGCTAGATCCGACGCTCCGCTTCGATAGCGGCGGCTCGAATGATGGCGTCTTCATACCGTTGGACCTGCACGTACCAAAGCCTAAAGCCACGTCGGGCCATGGAGTAGCCCAGAAACGCCAAGAGCCCTCCAACGACCCCAGTGATTCCAACCGCCCAGGCGGAGAGCGCCACCGTACGCGATGCTTCTCGATCCATTGCCAGAGCCTCCTCTTGTTCGTCGAGGTACGCCTGCCTAGTCCTCATGACACGTTCAGAGACGACGCGCAGCGACTCGCTTCGAATACTTAGCTCGGCTTGACGTAGTCGAAAGGCCTGGTTTAGCTCTGCGCTATTTTCTCCAGCCACGATATCCTGAGCAAGCTGCTCTTGCTCTCGCAAGTGACCCTCCTGGGCAGTGGTTAGGGCTCTCATATCTTGTTCATGCAGAGAGAGCCCTGAGGTCAATTCGTCCAGTAATCTGGCAGCTTCACCAGATTCGAATCCCATTTTGTACAACTTGTTTGTGGAGTTCCAGAACATTAGGACACCAAGAAGTGCTATCACGACGCCCGCGATCGCCACAAACTTGTAGAGGTTGTCCGTAGGCGGGCTGATCGAACCAGGTACCATAGCAGAGTGATGCGTCTAGATGGAAGTCGCACGTACGGTACACAATGAGGTGCGCTGAGGTTCGAGCTAGGAGCGCCTGTCTTTTCAGGGATTTTGTTTATCCGTTTTAGTCTCGGTCGGGCGCGTTCGCGATGATGCCCGCATGGCTCTGACCGGCTCTCTCTCCTCAGCTCGACGTGGCGCTCCCGGAGACACCCTCTTAGAAATCCCCGTAGGATTCCGCGTTCGCAAGGGCGCGCGTGACATCACTTCAGAGCTGACCGACGCTCAAGAGAAATCCATCGGCAAGGCGCGCAAGCGCCAGGAGCAGGAGCAGAAGAAGAGCGACGCGCGAAGCCAGAAGGCCCAGGAGGAATTGATCGAGCGGCGCCGTCGGCTTGCGGTCGCGGCCATCAAGGACGAGACGAAGCGCCGCCGCGCGTCGATTGAGGCGGAGTACAACGACGAGCGCCGCCGGATCAAGGCGCTACTGCGCGAGCGCCTCGATGCCAATGATCTGGCAGCGAAGGATTACAAGCGCCAGCTCGACAACTTCGACCGGGATCTGAGAGCCCGGCGCGATCGCCAGCTCTCCGCCGTTCCAGCAGACACGCTCCGTGGCCGTGCGAACCAGCTGCTGGGCGATCAGTTCGGCGGACGAGCTGGCGCGCTGGGTGGGCTCGTGGGCGCACGCGGTGCGGCAGCCATTGGAGGCGGCATCGTGGTCGGTGCCGCTGTCATCAAGGGCATCAACGAAGCCGTGGCCGCTGCCAGCGCGTTCGAGGACGAGCTGGTGGAGGTCCGCAAGACGACCGGGCTCACCAAGCCCGAGGTGGATGCACTCGGTGCGGGCATCCTGGACCTGGCCCAGGACACGGGCATCGCACAGAACGAGCTGGCGGCCATCGCGGCGGTGGCCGGTCAGCTGGGCATCCAGGGGCGCGATAACCTGCTCGCGTTCACGAAGACCGTCGCGCAGTTCGCGGCCGTCACAGAGCTGTCGAATGAGCAAGCGGCGGAGTCGCTCGCCAAGACAGGCCGCGCGTTCGGCCTGCCCGTCGAGCAGCTGGGCAACCTCGCCTCGGCTGCCAATGAGCTGAGCAACACGACGGCGGCACGGGCTGGGGACATCATCGATGTGCTCCAGCGCGTCGGTGCCTCGGGCACCAACATCGGGCTCACGGCAGACGAGGTGGCCGCGCTGGCGGCCACACTCATCGACGCTGGCGTCGAGTCGGAGCGCGCGGGGACGTCTTTGCGCAACCAGTTCACGCTGCTGCTCACCGAGGCCGGGAAGGTGGCCGACACGATCGGCATCAGCGAGGAGGCATTCCGGGACCTCATCGATGAGGACGCACTGGGTGCGATCGAGCTGTACCTGGGCAAGCTGAACGAGCTGGACGCGCAGACGCGCGCCATCGAGATCGAGAAGACGTTCGGCCAGGAGAACGTGCTCCAGGTGACGACGCTGGCCGCGCAGGTCGACCAGCTCAACACCAACCTGGACACGAGCCGTGAGGCGTTCGAGACGGGGACATCGCTCTCGACCGAGTTCAACGCGAGCCTCGATGCGCTCTCCGCGCAGTGGGCCATCTTCACAGCCACCATCACGAAGGCGGCCACGGGACTCGGCAACGTGGTGCTTCCCGCGCTCACAGAGCTGCTGAAGGTCATCAACCGGCTCACAGGTGGAGGCGAGGACGCCGCCGAAACCTTCCTCCAGGCGGACGCGGACATCGGCAGGCTCCGGGGCGTCGATCGAGCCATCGACCGCTACGAGGAACTCGCGGCCAAGACGGAGCGGACCAGCGAGGAGAACGACGAGCTGAGGCGAATCACGAAGGAGTTGGCGGGCGAGTATCCGCAGTTCGTCTCGGCCACCGACAGCGCAGGAAACGCGATGCGTGTCTACTCGGACGACATCCGAGCGGCAGCGCAGGCCGTCCGGGAGCTGCGCGTTGAGGAGCAGCTACGCGCCGTCGAGCAGCTGGGTGAAGGGTTTCTCGCTGCCCGCCGTCGACGACAAGCTGCTTCGGATGCGCGTGATGCGGTCGTCGACGAGCGCCAGCGATCTCCCGGAGACCGCTTGCGAACCCCTCTCCGCGCTGGT
>JBCBZH010000281.1:0-5506 GCA_039815415.1 Bacteroidota bacterium | reverse complement strand
CGGGCCATAGATCAGGTCCGCCCCTTTGCCCCCCATGGCGGCGAACAGATAATGGTTGCGCAGCTCCTCGGTCTCCTTAAAGAGGGGCTTGATCTCGACGGAGTCCTGGCTCGCGTTGTAGCGCTCGACCCAGGACTCGAGGAACGCACGTTCGATGGCATCTTTCTGGTGCCACACGCGGATCACGACGGGCTCGCCAGGCGGTGGGGGGCCCTCGCTCGTTCCACACGCGCTGGCGAGGAGCGCGACCACAAGCAGGGCGCCAGCTCGAGCCAGGCCCGCGCGCGGCTGGGAAGGAGAAGGCAAGGTCGAGCTGGCGATCAGGCGTCGGGGCATGGGAGGTAGGTTACTCGTCCAGCCCGTGGGGGCGGACATCGTCGGGCTGGACGGGCTCAAAGATCACGGTCGTGCGCGCGGGGATGCGAAGGCCAAAGGCAAGGCGCGAGCTGGCGTCGTCCATGACCACCACCAGCGAGGGCACATCCGCCAGCTCGCCGGATGAGGCGAAAACCGGCTTCAACGGTGCCGGGAGTCGGCCCGCCAGCCGAGGCAGGGCGACGAACTGGGCATCATCGCCCCGATTGAAGGCCACCACGCGGCGGGCATCGTCGAGCTGGCGAGAAAATGCAATCACATCGCCCTCAGCCGCGAGCATCGCCAGCTCGCCACGCCGGAGCACCGGATCGGCCGTGCGATGCGCGATGATCGATTGGTAGAAGCCAAACAGGCCCACGTCGAAAGCGACGGGGTCGGGCTGGCGATCCTGTCCGAGTGGGTGCCACGTCTCGGTCTCGTAGGTGAGATCGGGCCAGACCATCGGCTTGCGATCGTCGGGGTCGTCGGCGCCCCACATGCCTGCTTCGTCGCCATAGTAGATGTGCGGCGCACCGGGCATCGCCATCTGGAGGGTGACTACGGCGCGCTGGGTCTCGCGTTCGGCGGCGTTGGGCGCGCGCACGTCGTACTCCGGCGTGTAGCGCGGGCTGACGCCCCGGTCGTAGTTCTCCGCCAGCTCGCCGTTGACGACCATGCTCGCCAGGCGGTCCGTGTCGTGCGATCCGAGCACATTCATCAGCGCGAGGCGCGTCGACTCCGGGTAGGCGTTGAACCGCTCTGCCGAGAGGGCTGCAAACGCGCTGGCCTCCATCCGGTGATCGAACGCGAACTCATCAAGCGGGATGATGAACGCGTGGTAGTTCATCGTGGAGTGGAAGTCGGTGCGCTCCAGGTACTCGCGGGCATCGCCCCACTCCTCGGCGATGGTCAGTGCATCCGGGTTAATCTCGCGGACGAGCGCGGTCCAGTCGCGCCAGAAGGCATCCGGCACCTCGGTCGCCACATCCAGCCGCCACCCGTCGATGCCGTCCGACGGATCGCCATCGCCGTTGGGGTCCATCCACCGGCGCGTGGCGTCGAACACGTGGGCCTTCACCTCGGGATGAAGGTCCGTGCCGTCGGCGTTGTCGGAGAGGACCGCGAGCGGCTTGTAGCCAAACCAGCCCTCCCAGTCGAATTCGTTCTCGGGTGTCGTTGGGTCGTCCCACGCTGTCACCTCGTACCAGTCGGCATAGGGACTCGCCTGCTGGTTCTCAGCGATGTTCGCGAAGGCCCAGAAGCGCGTGCCGGTGTGGTTGAACACGCCGTCGAGGATGACGCGGATGTCGCGCTGGCGAAAGGCCTCCACCAGCTCGAAGAAGAGCCGGTCGGCGGCGGTGTCCTGCCACGTCGCAGGGTCCGCGGTCTCGGTCGCCATCAGCGCGAGGTCGCCCTCGGGGTCCGGGCCGAGGTACGGATCGACGTGGTGGTAGCTGGAGGCGTCGTACTTGTGGAGGCTGGCGGCGTGGAAGATGGGGTTGAAGTAGACCGCGGTCACACCCAGGGAGTCGAGGTAGTCCACGCGATCCATCACGCCCTGGAGGTCACCGCCGAGGCGCCGGTCGAAGACGCCGTCCTCGTAAAAGTCGTCGCCACGGGTGGTCTCCCAGTCGGCACGGCGGTACCAGTCGGCCGTCCACGGTGTGATGGCCCAGAGGCCCGCATCCACGTTCTCGGGGAACTCCAGCGTCTCGACGGTCGGATCGTTCGACGGGTCGCCGTTGGCGAAGCGCTCTGGGAAGATCTGGTACCAGACGACGTCGGCGGCCCAGTCGGGCGGCGAGGGCTGGGCGTGGCTCGAGCTGGCGAACCCCCAGAGGATCGCCAGCCCGACGACCGCGCGCGCCAGAAATAACCCCGCCCCCTTCGAGGGGCCTCCCACGCAGCCAGTGGGGGTGTTACCGCTCTCACGATGAACACCCTCTGCCCTTCGGGCACCTCCCTCAAAGGAAGGAGCAAATGCGCGCCAGCTCGAATGCAGCGGAAAGCTCATCACCGCGCCACTGTCAGCCGAACCGTCTGCATCCCGTCCTCCGTCGTCATCCGCACCACGTACACGCCCGACGGCCAGCTCGAGGTATCCACCATCAGCTCGTGCACACCAACGGGCTGGCGAGCATCGGTAAGCGTCGCGACTCGGCGGCCGAGGGCATCGAACACCTCGAGGCGGACCGAGCCCGGGGTCGCCAGCTCGTAGCGGACCGTCGAGCTGGCGACAGACGGGTTGGGGTAGACACCACGCAGGCCGCTCTCACCCTCGGGGCCCGGCTCGTCCGAGATGGCGATGAGGCCATCCGGTGAGGGTACATCTACGTCAGTCCAGACGTGGAACTCCCCGGGCTGGAGCGTGAAGCTGTGCGTGCCTGCCGCGAGGGTCGTCTCGCGGTCGTCAAAGAAGCCGTACCACGTCTTGGTCTCGGAGAACTCCAGCGTCACCGTTTGCGAGGTCATGCCGAAGTTGCCATAGACGATGGCTTCGGTAGGCTCGCCGTCTGGCGCATCGGGGAGCGACAGCTTCATCCAGCGATCCGGCACACCGCCCACGCGCGATTCGAACGTGTCGGGCTGGCGGAAAACCGTCGCCGTGTTGCGAAGACCGAGAAGCGCCGACCACGTGCGATACAGCAAGCGACGCTCCTCGCGCTCCGCAGCGTCCACGGTGGAGACCGACGCGCCCGAGCCATTCGAGACCGCAGGCACATCGTAGAGATAGTCCCAGCGGATGGGCTTGTTGCCCACCCGGCTCGGGTCAGATGGCGAACAATCCCCATTGCCGCTCCCCGGCTTGAGGCACTCGCCCGGCCCGCCGCCATAGCCGGCCTCGCCGAACTGCCACAGCATCCGCGGCCCCGGCGTCAGCAGGAAGAACGTCCCGACCAGCTTCTGGCGATCCAGCGCGTTCTCGAGCTGGCGGATGTCGTAGCCGCCATTGGCGTTGCCAAAGCGGCGGTTCTTGTACATCAGCCACTGCTCATCGTGGCTTTCCATGAACGTGATGAGCCCGTGGAGCGGATAGCTGGCTGACGGCGCGTACGAGCGCGTCAGCGACGCATCACCGTCGATGTAGCCCATCGACGATTCGTTGTAGGCATGGTTCAGGTTGTTCCAGAACGACATGCCCGGATGGCCGCGGTCCTGACCGTAGGTCGCCAACTCGCGTTGCTCGCGGTCGTCGGCGAAGTGCTCTAGGATGATGATGGCTTCCGGGTGCGCGGCCCAGAGCGAATCCGCCATCCGCTTTAGAATGGCAATACGCGCAGGATTGTAGGTCGAGAAGTTGCCGTCGGTGCAGGTGCCACCACCGCACGTCTGGGTGAATCCCTTCGAGAGGTCGAAGCGGTAGCCGTCCACGCGGTACTCATCCATCCAGAACCGGTTGGCTTGGTCGAGCCAGATCTTCGTCAGCTCGCTCTCGTGGTTGAGGTCGTTGAAGACGTTGAAGGGGTGCCGCGCTGAGGGATTCGCCCACGGGTTGGAGGGATTCGGAGAGCCGAAGTCGCCCTGGTTGTCGAGGCGGATGAGCGGGCTCTGGCCAGTGGCGTGGTTGTAGACCACATCCAGCAGGACCGCCATCCCGCGTTCGTGAGCGGCATCCACGAAGGCCTTGAACGCATCCGGCGTGCCATAGGCCTTGTCCAAAGCGAGGTGGAAGGCCGGGTTGTAGCCCCAGCTCTCGTCGCCGTCGAACTCCGAGACCGGCATCAGCTCGATGGCGTTGACGCCGAGGCGTTCGAGATAGTCCAACGTATCCGTGAGCGCCGTAAAACTGCGGTCACGCACGAAGTCGCGGACCAGCAGCTCGTAGACCACCAGCTCCGCCAGCGGCGGCGCCTCAAAGTCATCGACCTGCCAGTCGAAGGCTGGAGCCCCGGGCGTCAGCACGCCGACCGCGTGCTCCATCGCACCGCTCGGATAGGCGCTCTCGCCCGGATAGTAAACCTTCGATGTGTAGGGATCGGCCACGCGGATCGTTCCGTCCACCCAGTACTGGAAGGCCACCTCTGTCCCTGACGTGAGACCCGTCAGCTCGATCCACCAGCGCGTGCCGAGTGGGTCCGTGTCGTCACGGAACATCAACGAGTTGGCGTCGGCCACCCAGTTGTTGAAATCGCCGAGGGCGTAGACGTACTGTTTGCCGGGCGCGCGAAGCACGAGCGTTGCGCTGGTGCCATCCTCGCCATAGGTGATGCCATCCGCCAGCCCATCGGGCACGAGCGCGTCCGTCACGTCGGGCGGGATGGTGCCCACCTCTGCGCTGACAGTTCGGCTCTGGGCATCCGTGGCCTCCACTTTCACGAAGGAGCCGGGAGGCACAGACGTCGCTAGCTCGAGGCGGTAGATGCCATCACCCGTGTCCTCGATCCCTGTCGTGATGACGGTTTCGTTGATGGTGAACGTGACCGTGCTGATGGCCTCCGTGCCGAAGATGCCTGCTGAAACGTGCGTGACCTCCCCGGAGCTGTTCTGCTCACGGGCGATCTGGAACACCATGGGGTCGGCCGGTCGAACCACAGAATCGTTGTTCGGGCCCGTGGTTTCGGTGCCAAGCGGATCTGTCAGCCACTCCCAGTCGGAGCCGGAGGCGTTCTTGTGGTAGTGGACCTTGTAGGCATAGCTCTGCCCGATGTCGAGCGCCTGCGTGTAACGGTACTCGTTGAGATCCGCATCATAGGTCGCGTCGCTCGGCGCGCCTGCACCAATCTGGCCGTTGCTGTTGGGTCCCCAGTCATTGAACGAGCCCGGCACAAAGGCCCGAACGACCGGCGAAATCTCGGGCGGCGTCAGGTCCGGCAGGAAGCGGAACGTGACGTCCACGGTCTGCGCCACGCTGGCGAGGGGCGCCAGAACGAGGGCGGTGAGCAAGGCAAAGCGGAAACGCATGGTGGAGGCGCCTACCAGATCAAGCCTGAGCGCCAGCGAAGGATCTCATCCGATCCAGCGTCACGCGCGTCGAAAGCACTGCGGTGGACTCAACGAGATTCTTCGCTCCGCTCAGAAAGACTGTCGGATGGGAACGAACTGACGAGACAAGGACGACGGAGACTCCCAACGAGCTGGCGGTCTCCGAACGCACCCGAGAAACGAAAATCGCCGGCCGCCTGCTACAGCGGCCGGCGCAAGCAGATGCCGT
>JBCBZH010000103.1:0-13059 GCA_039815415.1 Bacteroidota bacterium | reverse complement strand
TCCGGGCGGACAGTGTGGCGGCGGACACCACCGAGAACCGGCCCCGAGGGGCTGTGCTTCGCTCCTTGGCTGCCCCGGGCTGGGGACAGATCTACAACGGCGAGACCTACAAGGCCCCGTTTGCCCTCGGGCTGGTGGTTGGCGCAGGCGTGTACGCGTACGTCCAGCAGGATCGCTACCTGCTGTATCGCCGTGCGGCCTACTACGCCAACTGCCTCGAAGTCCCAGGCCGCGACGTGTGCGAGGGGTTCGAGCGCCGAGAGCCCGAGTACGAAGAAGCCGGAGGCGCTCAGTTCAGTGCCAGTGCCTACGAGCAAGTCCGCGACTCGGCACGCGGGAACCGGGACCTGGGAATCGTCGCGTTTGTCGGCGTCTACGCGCTGCAGATGGTGGACGCCTACGTGGCCGCACAACTTGCCGATTTCGACGTAAGCGAGGACCTGTCCGTGAGCGTCGTTCCTGCTCCGGGCGGAGCCGCTGCTGTCTTGCGCGTCAGCCTGTAAGTGTCCCCAGCTCGTTGAGGGTGCCCAGGGGACTAGGAGAGATGTGCGATGGGCAGTCCCCTTTCATTCAGTCTGCGCCGCCCTGCCACCCTGCCCCGTCTATCTTGGATGACTTCTGTTGCCAGCGCGCGTACGCGCCCGCCATGCCCCATTCCGACGCCTCGACCGACCGATCTCTCCCGTCCATCTTCGACCGGGCTGTCGAGTTCACGAAGGCCGACGGGGATTACGACATGGTGAAGTCCGCCGGGTTGTATCCCTACTTCCGCCCGATCTCCGTCGCCGAGGGCACGCGAGCCGTCATCGGAGGCAGGGAGGTCATCATGGCAGGGTCGAATAACTACCTCGGGCTGACAAGCCACCCGAAGGTGCGGGAAGCCGCCAAGGACGCCATCGAGAAGTACGGAACGGGCTGTACAGGAAGCCGCTTCTTGAATGGCACGCTGGACATCCACCTCGAGCTGGAGGAGCGCCTCGCGGCCTTCATGGGCAAGGAGGCCTGTGTCTTGTTCTCGACGGGCTACATGACCAACCAGGGTGTGTTGCAGGCTGTCGCGCAGAAGGGTGACCTGATCTTCTCGGACAAGGACAACCACGCGTGCATTATCGCCGGAACCCAGGTGTCGATCGCCGACACCATCCGGTACACGCACAACGACATGGCGCATCTCCGCCAGCGCCTCGAGCGCGCTGCGGAGGACCGCCCCGATGCGGGCAAGGTGATTACGACAGACGGCGTGTTCTCGATGTCGGGCACGCTCGCGCACGTCCCCGAGCTGGTCGAGTTGGCGGAGGAGTTCGGCGCCGCGCTGATGCTGGACGACGCCCACGCTGTCGGCGTGGTCGGGCCGGGCGGGCGGGGCACTGCAGCGCTGTTCGACGTGGTAGACCGCGTGGATCTCACGACGGGCACATTTTCGAAGAGCTTTGCCTCCCTCGGAGGGTTTGTGGTCGGCGACAAGTCGGTGACAGACTACATCCGGCACGTCGCCAGTACGCACATTTTCAGCGCGTCCATGCCACCGGCCAACGTGGCAACCGTGCTGGCGTGCCTCGACATTCTGGAGGCGGAACCCGAACGCGTCGAGCGCCTGGAGAAGGTGGCCGACTTTATGCGCAACGGCCTCCGCGAACTCGGATTCAACGTGTGGACGAGCCAGACGCCCATCATCCCGGTCGTCATCGGCGACATGATGACGGGCTTCGCATTCTGGCGCGATCTGCTGGAAGCAGGTGTGTTCGCCAACGCGGTGGTGCCCCCAGCCGTCCCGCGCGGCCAGTCGCTGATGCGGACGAGCTACATGGCGACGCACTCGGACGACGAGCTGACGCAGGTGCTGGAGGCGTTCCGCAAGGTGGGCCTCAAACACGGCATCATCGGCACCAACGGGCAGGGTCACGCCGTGGACCAGCACGGGGATGCGCCGGGCAATGCAGTTCCACCCAACCTGGACCGGTCTACGCTCCGCGGGAAGGTGCGGCGGTAGTGCATTTTCTCCAGTCAGAAGCCTATAGGAAGCGTGTGTTTCCTGGCTTGGTGCTGGCGACTATTCTCGCACTGGTAGGGCGAGGTGGGCTGATACACTCCGTAGGCACCTTCTACCTGCTTGCAGCGCTTCTCATCGTGGCTGTCCTGCTCGCTGCTGCAGGTGAGTTTGGGAAACAGCGTCCCGCCCAGTTTGCTGCTCCTATCGCTCTTGCAGCGGTCCTCCAGCTGTCGTCGTTGCCTCTTGGATGGCTCATCGACGCATGGGATGTCCAACTGGCTAAAGGATGGTGCGAGGACGTTTGAGCTGTAGATCTCTCAAGCCGGGATGCGTTCGTGGCCCAACGCATAACGCCCTTGCTCGCTGAGTACGGGAACAGTCCCGAGTATGGACTCCAGCAACACCGATGCTGGGTGACTGACAGGAAAAGGCTGTTATGGGGCGCATGGGAGTTCTCGTCAGAACATGGCTGGGGCTACTCAGACTGAACCGAGAACCTGAATCGCCAGCTCGAGCGGCCGAAAGCGCAGCAAATAGGCTTGCCCTCTATGTCATCCCGAGGGAAGCGCAGCGACGAGGGATCTCAACGCGACGTGAGCCTCCATAGGGTGTGCTGCCTACGACTGCTGCCTTCAGGTGAGATCCCTCACTTCGTTGGCTTCGCCGACCTTCGGTTCGGGATGACAATGCTGTTGAAATGAAATAGCCGCGTCCGAGAAGCCCCTCATCGCTAGCTCGAGGCATCGCGATCGAGCTGGCAAGCCTCTACCACTGGCTACTGCCCACTCGCTACTGGCCCATCCCTCGAGCTGGCGAACGCGAACGGCCGGACTCGGGTAGCTTGCGGGAACCGCCCGATGCCCATGCCTGCCGTCACCGTCCGCCCCGCCACGTCCGCCGCCGACCGCAAGCGGTTCCTCGACTTCCCGTACAGCCACTACGTTGAGGATCGCACGTTCGTCCCACCGCTACGGATGGACCAGGCCAAGGTGATCCACCCAAAGAAGAATCCCTTCTTCGAGCACGGCGACATGCAGCTGTTCCTCGCCGAACGGGCTGGCGAGGTGGTCGGCCGCATCGCAGGCATCGTCAACGGGATGCACCTGCAGAAGTACGACGACGGCAACGGCTTCTTCGGCTTCTTCGAGTCTATCGAGGATCCGGAGGTCTCGACCGCCCTGCTGGATGCGGCAACGGGCTGGCTGAAGCAGCGCGGCCTCACGGGCGTGCGCGGCCCCACCAACCCAACAATGAACGACGTGGCCGGCCTCCTCGTGGATGGCTTCCACCGGCCCCCGTCGATTCTGCTGCCCTACAACAAGCCGTACTACGAGCAGGTCCTCACCGACTACGGCTTCACGCGGGCGATGACCATGTGGGCCTACTACGTCCACGATGCCTATGTCAACGCGCCGAAGATGGCGCGCGGCGCAGCGCTCGTGCAGCGTCGGTACCCGACGCTCACGATCCGGTCGTTCGACAAGAGTCGGTTCTATGAGGAGGTAGACGCGGCGATGGCGATCTACAACCTCGCCTGGGCCGAGAACTGGGGCCATGTTCCTTACACCTCACACGAGGCCCGTCACCTCGCCGATGACCTGAAGCAGATCCTCGAGGAAGATCTGTTCCTGTTCGTGGAAGACGAGGGCAAACCGGTCGCCTTCTCGGTGTCACTCCCGAACCTGAATCGCGCTCTGCAGCGCGTCAAGAACGGCCGCCTCCTCCCCACTGGGCTGCCGAAGCTCCTCGCCTGGGGCCAGTTCGGCGGCATCTACGAGATCCGCATGGCACTCATGGGAGTGCTCCCGGACTACAGGGGCCGAGGCATCGACGCCATCCTCATCAACGAGACCATCAAGAACGGCCGGGAGATGGGCTTCGAGGGTGCCGAGATGAGTTGGGTGCTCGACATCAATACCCCGCTTATCAACGCGCTCGAGAAGCTGGGCGCGGTGAAGGACAAGGAGTACGCGATGTTCGAGATGACGTTTTGAGGATCGAGGCTCAACGGTTCCGAGTTCGCCAGCTCGAGGAGACGCCACTTCGCCCAACACAGGAATAGTTTCGCGCTGGCGCCTCCCCCCTACTCCCATCTCCCATCCCTCTCCGAAAGCCGTCGTTTTTGACCTGGACGACACGCTGCTCGACCACCGCCGCGCCGAGCGCTCGGCTCTAGCGGACCTCCACCGCGAGCACCCCGACACACTCGGACGCCACGCGCTAGCGCACGTCCAGGCGACCTACCACGCCCACAACGTCCCGCTCTGGAGAGACTTTGGGAAGAGCGTCATCACGTCCGAGCAGCTCAAGCGGCTTCGGTTCGAGCACACCCTGACGGCTCTCGACGCTCACCAGCTCGATGCCGCAACGTTTGGCCGACGCTACCTGGATCTCTACGCCGACCACTGGACCTGGACCGACGGCGCCGAGGCAGCCTTCCACGCCGTCGCCGACCAGATCCCCGTCGCCATCCTGACCAACGGGTTCTCTGAGCAGCAACGCGCCAAGCTGGCGACGATGCCTGCGCTGGCCGAGCGCTCGGAAGCGGTCTGGATCGCAGAGGAAGTGGGCGCCTGGAAGCCTCACCGCGAGGTGTTCGCGCTGGCGACCACCGACCTCTCCGAGAGCCTCGGCCTCGAGCTAGCGCCATCTGACGTGCTCTACATCGGCGACTCCTACCACTCCGACGTGGTGGGTGGGACGGACTTCGGATGGCAGGTGGCGTGGTTCCGCGGCGATGCGGACCTCCAGCCCAACGGAGCCTGGGCATTCAGCGACTGGGCCGACCTGCTCCTCAAGCTCGAGCTGGCGACCTAGCCCCCAAATCGAGCAACGACTTGCTCGACGAAGATTGAGACGGCAGCGGGGTAGAGAAGAATCGTCAGCACGAGGCCGCCGAGCGCCCCGCCCAGGTGCGCCTCATGCGCGATGCGCCCGCCGCCACGGCTAGAGGCGTAGATCGAGATCGCGACGTAGAAAAACGCGAAGACAATGGCCCACACCGGGATCGGCGGAATAATGAGTTGGAGCACTGAGAAGGGCTCGAACAAGCAGAACGCAAACAGCACGCCCGAGATGGCGCCCGACGCCCCAACGGCAGAGTAGCTGGGAGAATCGCGATGCTTCCAATACGTCAGCGCGTTGGCCGCCAGTTCAGCGCCGAGGTACATCAACGCATAGCGCACTGGACCAATCCGCGTCTCTACGTACGGTCCAAACAGGAACAGCGCCCACATATTGAACGCGAGGTGCATGAACCCTGCATGGACAAATCCAGCGGTCACCCACCGGCTCCACTCCTTCTCGCGGATCACCCGATATGGCTTAAAGGCCCAACGGTCGATCAGCTCTGGATTAGCTGAAAGGGTGTAGATCCCCACCAGCACGTTGGCGAGCAAAAGAACCGACGTGATCGGCGCGTTGTGGAGAAGCTGAGCGAAGTCCATAGGGTCCAGAATGCGGGGCCGCTAACTTACCTGACGATGCGTGCTCCCCTCTCTGTTCTCTGCGCCGGGCTGGCGATTTGGCTTGCGGGGTGCGGCTCTGAGGGGCGCGGCGCCTATGTAGGCACGTGGCAGCAGGCGAACCCATCCACGGAGACCTTCACCCGCTACACCTTCTTCGCTGATGGACGGGCGCGCATCGTTGAACGCCTGACGCCACGCGAGGCCCAGACCTACGAGGCCGAGTTCTCCATTGCGGGCGACTCGCTCCTGACGCTCTCCGATGCCACGGAGACCGAGCGCTTCCAGATCCGCCTGTCGGGCGACACGCTCTGGATCCGCTCTCCAATCACCGGAAGCACCAACACACTGGTCCGCGTTCGAGCTGGCGGATAACCAGGGCTTCGGAAAGCCACCCGGGTCGCCAGCTCGTCGGGCGGTTTCTCGAGCTGGTGGCTCACTACACCACCGCGTCGATCCAGTCCCACAGCTCACGGAGGCCCTGCTTCTTCTCCGCTGAGGTGAGCACCACCGGTACCTCCAGGCCGTACGGCGCCAGCACCTTATGCAACGCGGCAACGGCCTGCTGCTTCTTGTTGGCGGACAGCTTATCCGCCTTCGTCAGCGCAATCAGGTGTGGTGCCGGGCTCTCCAGCACAACGGCCATCAGCTCGAGGTCGAGAGCCGTCGGTGGGTGGCGGCTGTCGATGAGCTGGACCACCGCCCGAAGTGGGCCGTCCACTGCCCGCTGTGTCACATACTGACCGACGAGCCGTTGCCAGGCTGCACGCCGCTTCTGAGACACCTTCGCATAGCCGTAGCCCGGAAGGTCAACGAGGTGAAGGTCGGCGTGCCCGTGAGAGTTCGGGTTGACGGCGTAGAAGTTCAACGCCTGCGTCTTGCCCGGCGTCTGGCTGGTCCGCGCGAGCTGGCGACGGCCGAGCAGAGCGTTCAGCAATGAGCTTTTCCCCACATTCGAGCGGCCCGCGAACGCGACCTCGGGAATGTGGCCGGGAGGCAATGCCCGCCAGCTCGGCGCCGCGAGCACGAACTCCGCGTGCTTGACCTTCATGGGACGGGGATATGGGAAGAGGCAAGAAGGAGCCGGGCGCCCCTCGTGCCCCTTCTGTCCGTGCCGTCCGTCGCTATGCGACGGCAGCGAAGTGCTCCTTGACCGTCTCGCCAATGGCGGCCGGGCTCTCGACCGTCGTGATGCCGGCATCGCGCATGGCCTCAATCTTGGCTTCTGCCGTGCCCTTCCCGCCCGATACGATGGCGCCTGCATGGCCCATGCGACGCCCTGGAGGCGCTGTCCGGCCCGCGATGAAGCCAAAGACAGGCTTCTTGACATTCTCCTTGACGTAGGCAGCCGCCTCCTCTTCCGCCGATCCGCCGATCTCACCGATCATGACGATGGCCTCGGTCTTCGGGTCCTCGTTGAACATCCGAATCGCGTCGAGGTGCGTCGTCCCGATAATCGGGTCGCCTCCGATGCCGATGGCGGTGGATTGGCCGAGGCCCGCACGGGTGAGCTGATCTACAGCCTCGTACGTAAGCGTGCCCGAGCGAGACACAACCCCGACGGCTCCGTCCTCGAAGATCATGGTCGGCATGATGCCCACCTTGACGCTAGCGCCAGGCGTGAGCAAGCCGGGGCAGTTCGGCCCAACCAGAACGGCGCCCTTCTTGTCCACGTACGGCTTGACCGGGATCATGTCCTGCACCGGGATCCCTTCCGTGATGCAGACGATGACCTGGATCCCCGCATCGGCCGCTTCCAACACCGCGTCAGCCGCGAAGGCGGGGGGCACGAAGATGCAGGCCGTGTTGGCGCCCTCCTTCTCCACCGCCTCACTGACCGTGTTGTAGACCGGACGGTCGAGGTGCGTCTGGCCGCCCTTGCCCGGTGTCACGCCCGCGACGACGTTGGTCCCATACTCGATCATCTGACCGGCGTGGAAGGTGCCTTCAGAACCCGTGATGCCCTGAACGACGAGGCGGGTGTTGGAGTCGATGAGAATGCTCATTAATCGTGGTGATGGGTCAAGAGTGAGGGGGGGATGAGCGGAAGGCGGAGAACGAGCGGCGTGGCCCACAGTTCGGGGCTCTTCGCCGTGTACTCGTCACTCGTCGCTCACTTACGACTGCGGCGTCTGCCCATCGGCGGGCGGAGGCGGTGCAGGGGCCGGGGGCGTCGAGCTGGCGGGATCGGCGGGCGGCGCGTACGTCGTCTGCTGCGGCGTTTGGTGGACGGTCGGCGGCTGGACCTGACGTGGCTGCTGCGGAGGCGCCTCCACCGTCAGCTCTTTCTTGATGTCGTTGGTGGCGTCCTTGAACTCGCGGATGCCTTTCCCGAGCCCACGCGCAATCTCGGGAATGCGCTTGGCTCCGAAGAGGAGCAGAATGACGAGAAGGATGGCAATGATCTCAAACGGACCCAGGCTGCCCATGTCGGCACAGGTTGGTGTGGAGAGAAAGTACGTGCGCCAGCGCCTGCAGGTCCGAGAGGCGTCACGTCTTCGCATCGGACTCGCAGGACGGAACGAATCGTGGACCCGAGACGGAAGACTCGCCAGCTCAACGGGCGCGTTCGGGCTGGCAAGTCTGGGCCGCTATGGCCGCCCGCCAGCTCAACGCCCCTCCGTCTCCGCCAGCCCGTAGCTTTCGCACCCCTTCCTGCACCCATGTCCACTCTCACACGCGACACCCTCCTCGGCTGGCCCAAGGCCGAGCTGCACTGCCACCTCGACGGCTCGCTCCGCCTGGAGACGATGCTCGACCTCGCCACGAAGCACGACAAGCTGGACGTATTGCCTGCCCCGGATGTGGAGGGAATGGCTGAGGAGCTGACGAAGATCGACGGCTCTCCCACCCTGGAGGAGTATCTGAAGTGGTTTAGCTACTCGATCCCGCTGATGCAGACTCGAGAGGCACTGCACCGCATTGCCTACGAGCTGGCGGAGGACGCCGCCAAGGAGAACGTCCGCTACCTGGAGGTCCGCTACGGACCCATCCTCCACACCGAGGAAGGCCTCACCATGTGGCAGGTCAACGATGCGGTGCTGGCCGGTCTGGCGGACGCCGAACGCGACCACGGCATCCGAACCGGCGTCATCGTCTGTGGCCTGCGCGACCGATTTGAGAGCGCCTCGCTGGCTCAGGCCGAGCTGGCGGCGTCCTACCGTGGGCGCGGCGTGGTCGGGTTCGATCTCGCTGGTGGCGAACGCGGAAACCCGGCGGAGATGCACGGGGCGGCGTTCTACCTCGCACGCAAGGAACTCCTCAACATCACTGTCCACGCTGGGGAGAGCTTTGGCCCGGCGTCCATCCGGCAAGCGCTGTTCAAGTGTGGCGCGCACCGTATCGGCCACGGCGTCACCCTAGGTCAGGACCCAGACCTGCTCCGCTACGTGGTGGACCGGCGCATCGCCTTGGAGGTCTGCCCGACCTCGAACGTGCAGACCCACGTGGTCGCCAGCTACGAGGCACATCCGGTGGCCGAGTACTGTCGGGCTGGCGTGCCCATCACCATCAACACGGACAACCGCCTGTTCAGCCACACGACCGTCACCGACGAGCTATGGCTGGCCCACACCCGATGCGGCATTCCAGCCGAGGCGCTTCGCCAGATTGTGCTGAACGGCTTCGCCTACGCATTCCTGCCGTACCACGAGAAGCAAGCGCTGATCGAGGAGGTTCGGCCTCTGATTACGCTTCCAGAAGACGCATGACTCGCCAGCTCGTCGCCTTTCTGTGCCTCGGCCTCTCGGCCTGTGCCTCGCCGGAGCCCGCCAGCCCGTCTTCCTCACCGGACTCGGAGGACGTGGTCTCCACGTCGGACTTCGATGCACAAGCCTGGCTCTCAGAGGCCCGAGCAGATGCACTCTCCATCGAGGACACGGACCTCGACGATCCTGGAATCGACCGGATGAAGCGTCTGGCGAATGACCTCGACGCCGTGACCAACTGGCGGCGGGCCTGCGACACGTACCTCGACTACGAAACCGGCGAGATGGTATACGACCCGGTGCCACCCGGCGAAGGGCACTGGGTCCGAGGCACCCTCGAGATTGCCGATATCTCCGAAACGGAAGCCGTTGTGGCTGTGACCTGCTCCTACGGGGCCTACCAGGGTGGCTACGCGTTCGTTCACATCAATGGAGAACAGGTAGCTGTGCTGTCCACGCCAGAACTCGACGATGGTGGCCTCCCCCTCGGCAACGACAAACGCCAGACCGTCTTCTCCACCCCGGACGTCTCTCGCATCCAGGATGGCATCCTTGCCACGTTCGCCAAAGGCCGAGGCCTCGGAGACTGCGGCACCTACGCCGTGTATCGGATGGACGACAACGCCTCTCTCTCTCTTCGCCAGCTCCGTCAGCGCGAGTGCGGCGACGACATTCCGGACGAGCTGCCGCCGCCCTCAGAGTGGCCCCTCGTCTACACGGCTCCGAGTGGGTCATGAGCAGCGTCACGATCCATCCCGCAGCGGCGCTTGCAGGCACGGTAGCTCTCCCCCCCGACAAGTCGGTCGCCCACCGAACGGCGATTCTTGCAGCGCTGGGTGAGGGCGAATCGGAGATCGTCGGCTATTCGGATGCGGCAGACCCCCAATCCACGCTCGGATGCCTTCGCCAGCTGGGCGTCGAGATGGAAGAGCGAGACGATGCGCTGTTCATCCAGGGCGTCGGGCTGCGTGGCCTGACGGCACCCTCAGAACCGCTCGATTGCGGCAACTCAGGAACGACGATGCGGCTGCTCTCGGGCGTCCTCGCAGGCCAGTCCTTCGATACAGAGCTGATCGGCGACGCCTCGCTTACGCCGCGTCCGATGAGTCGGATCGCCAGTCCGCTCACTCAGATGGGCGCCGCCATCGAGCTGACGGACGGGCACGCACCGATTCGCATCTCGGGCCGCTCCCTCTCTCCTATCACCTATCGCCTGCCGATGGCCTCGGCGCAGGTCAAGAGCGCTGTTCTGCTCGCCGGACTCTACGCCGACGGCGTCACCACGGTCGAGGAGCCGGTCGCCACACGAGACCACACCGAGCGCATGCTCGAGCTGGCGACGTTCACCGTTGGAACCGAACGACACATCTCGGTGACGGGCGGAACGGCGATTCCGTCGCGCCTCTGGGTGGTCCCCAAGGACATCTCAGCCGCCGCGTTTTTTCTCGTCGCAGGCTCCATCGCGCAAGAGGCCATTCTCAAGATCCAGCGCGTCGGCCTCAACCCGACCCGAAGCGCCGTAGTCGATGTCCTCAGGGCGATGGGCGCCTCCATCACCCGATCCAACGCTCGCGAGCGAGGGGGCGAGCCACTCGCCGACCTTCAGGTGCAGACCTCCGGTGGGCTCACAGCTGTGGACATTGGCGGCGACATCATCCCCAACCTGATCGACGAGATTCCGGTGCTGGCTGTCGCAGCGGCCTACGCCACGGGCCGGACGGTCATCCGAGACGCCGAGGAGCTCCGCGTGAAAGAGACCGACCGCATCGCCGCTACCGCAGCGTTCCTTCGATCCATGGGCGCACAGATCGAGGAGCGCCCCGACGGGCTGGTGATCGACGGCGGGCAGCCGCTGCACGGAGCCGAGGTCGACGCGATGCACGATCACCGGATCGCCATGGCAGCGGCCGTCGCTGCTCTCGGTGCCACTGGCTCGACCGTCATCCACGGCGCCGAGGCCGCCGCTGTCTCCTTCCCCGGCTTCTGGGACGTGCTGGAGAGCATTGCGCCCGGATCCGTCGAGGCATAGGGCTCGGGGAGGGCGCGTGTTGGACGGCAGGTTCGCCAGCTCGACGCACCAATCTCGGAACCCACCAGGTCGCTTGCTTCGAGCACTGAGGGAGCCTTTCGAGCTGGCGCCCCCCTCACCCTTCAGCCGGATCCCAGAGGTGCGTCGCCAACTCGACGCGGCCGTCGGCTGTGAACGTCACGCCCTCGGCGCGGAGGCGCTCCTCCATCACGGTGGGCGTCTCGAAATGAAGCCGTCCCGACAGCGCTCCTTCCCGGTTGACGACCCGGTGACAGGGAATCGCGTACGGATCCTCGGCCTGCGCGACGGCCTTAAGTGCCCACCCGACGGTCCGCGCCGCGTGGCCGATGCCGAGGTGCCGGGCAATGTGCCCATACGTGCTCACGCGGCCTGTGGGGATGTCGCGAACCACGTCCCAGACGCGCTCGAAGAAGTCCTGACGGGGCTCAGACACAGGCTGGAAGGCGGGTGAAGGACGCAGGTAAACTAGCCGCCCCTTGCTGGTTCTCTTGTGCCTCTCCCCTCTCCCACTCCGACCGACCTCCACGCCGAGCTGACGACGGCTCTCCCCCACATCGATGCCTCGCGCTTCCGCCTGAACGAACGGCTCGCGGCGTACACCACGTTCAAGATCGGAGGCCCGGCGGATGTCTTCTTCGAAGCTGAGAGCGCCGACGAGCTGGCGGCCGCCATCTCCGCTGCGCGGGCATGCGGCATCCCGTTCACGCTTCTCGGGATGGGCGCCAACATCCTCGTGGGAGATGGGGGCGTGCGCGGGCTGGTGGTCCGCAACCGGGCCAGCCAGATGCGCATCGATGCCAAGACGGGTGAGGTCTGGGCCGAGAGCGGCGCCATCGTCTGGCCGAACCTCATCGAGGCCACGCTCAATGCCAGCCTGTCGGGCATCGAGCACTACGCGGGAATCCCTTCGAGCGTTGGCGGCGCCCTCTGGCAGAACCTGCACTTCCTCTCGCCGCCACCAGCTCGTGAACGGACGATGTTCATTGAAGAGGTGGTCGAGAGTGCCGAGTTGCTCACTCCTGGCGGCGAGCGCCAGACGGTGAACCGCGACTGGTTCGACTTCGGGTACGACTACTCGACCCTGCACATCACAGAGGACATCGTTCTGAGTGCCACCTTTCGCCTGTCGCCAGCTCAACCGGAGCGCCTTCGCGAGATCGTCGCGGCCAACCTTGAGTGGCGAGGCGCGCGCCATCCGCCTCTGGATACGCAGCCTTCCGCAGGGTCCATCTTCAAGAAGATCGATGGCGTCGGTGCTGGGCGCCTGGCGGATTGGTGCGGCCTCAAGGGTGCCCGGATGGGCGGCGCGATGGTAACCGAGCGCCACGCCAACATCCTCATCAACGCAGGCGGCGCCACGGCACGAGATGTCCGCCACCTGATCGGCTACATGCAGGAGACCGTAGAGCGGGAGCAGGGCTACCGCCTGAGCACGGAGATCGGCTTCATCGGCGACTTTGGCGATCTCAGAGATCTGCCCCTGAAAGGCTGGGAAAACGCAGATGGCTTCGTTGAAGGCGTCCCCCCGGGAGGGCATCCTGAGGCCCACAAGGATGCCGAGCGCCGATAGACCACCCGTGCGAAAGGAAACCCGGGGGGTGAATGCGAAACGTGACGGTGCGTGCAGCCCCCGCTAGAAGCATTCTAGCGCCAGATCGGGAACGGGAACGGGATGTGAGAGCCTCCCATTGACCCCACCAGTGCATGCATGTCCGCCACTCTCCCGGTACCCACCGGGGACCGATCGCCTCCTAGTGCGCCCCCGCTCCGTTCTCAGGCAGAGCGCCTGCGCCTGTTGCGCGCCATCACGGCGCCTGACGGGGGCACCTTTGAGGAACGCGTCCAGCG
>JBCBZH010000366.1:0-3146 GCA_039815415.1 Bacteroidota bacterium | reverse complement strand
CAGATCGGGCAGAACGGGACGCCGAGTGCTCGCATCATGCAGTTGCGGTGGGGGCGGTACATGCCGGTCGTGGTGTAGTACGCGCCCTCGAAGGCACCCACGGCGTCGTTGTACGCTGGACTGTCGGGAGTAGGCAGCGGCGTGCTGGCGTCCACCCAGGGGGCCCACTTGAGCGCGGCTCGCTGAGGGCTCGGGGTCACATTGGGTGGACAGTTGGGCTCCGTGCACGAGCGCGGAGTGCCATACGTGTACTCGTCCGCCAGCCCGCCGAACGTATGCCCCACCTCGTGGCGGGCGAGGTCCACGGCCTGATTGTGCATCGAGATGACCGAGATTCCCCCGCCGGCACCGCCGTACTTGGTGTCGTTGACGATGACGAGGATCAGATCCCACTCCGGCATCGCAGCGGCAGCCGTGTACACCTTGCTCGAGTTGACAGTCAGCAGGCGGTCGATGTTGGACGTGCAGTAGGTCGCGTCGAAGGCTGTGTCCACCATTTGGCCGTTGCCGACACAGCTGCCCGAGTTGGGCTGGTCGGCGCCGGACTCTGCCGAGGCGACGAACAGCGCGGTCGCGTTGAACGCGGGTTTGTACTCGAGGTAGGGACGGATGTCCAGAAACGCGCTGGCGACGCCCGTAGCATCGGCGAAGAACGTGGCCTGCTCCGCACGGGTGTAGCCATCGCCCACCACCAGCAGGTCGATGCGGTTGCCTGAGTCGCCGTCGCCAAAGAGACGCTGCACCGTGGAGGCCCGTCGAACTGGCGTGGCGGTTTGTGCGAGCAGGTCGGCTACTGGCACACGCAAGGGCGCTCCCCGACGCTGGGTCCCCGAGGTGAGAGCGACCTCGACGGTTCCATCCATCGCCAGATCGCTGCGGGGCAGGCGAACGGCGAACGACCAGCTTGAGGCGTGGAGGTGATGGCCGTCGATGGCGTGGCCGCCGTTCGGCAAAGGCGCGCCGTGAAACTCACCCCGCAGTGTGCCTCCCGAGGCGGTGGTGATGAAGGTTAGTGCGTCGTCACCATCGAGCACGCGGACATCCACCTGCTCCGGTCCGCTGCCGCCAACGGGCTGGCGGATGGCGTCTGGTGCCGAGGTGGCCGAGACAAGGTGCGCCGTCCCATCAGTAACCTCGAACACGGCGTAGATGGCGTCCTGGGCCCATGCGGTGGGCGACAGGCTCAGGGCCACGAAGGCGAGGCTGCGGACGATAAACATCGATCTCGAGGTTCCAAGCTCGAAGGTAGAGGCTCGAGAAGCGAAGGCCTCAGGTCTATCGGCAGCCTTGCCCCGTTCCGTAATGCTCAGGGCGGACCACAAGCGAGAGAACGGCTGGGCACCAGAGCCACCGCCAGCTCGAGGTCCCACGTTTGAACGCCTTAGGGGCCATCCGCCGAGCGGCTTTCGTCGCCAGCTCGAGTCCGCGGCTGCTCGAGCTGGCGACGTTGGGCAGCGCTACGCGCTGGGAGCCGGAGGCGAGAACGGGGTCCGCAGTGCCTCGGAGGCCTCGAGCTGGATGGCGTCGAGCCGCTGGCTTGGGTCGGAGTCGCCGAAGCCTGCGGTTTCATGAACTGGAGCCATCATCAGAAACTCCGGATAGGCGACCGCCCCGTGCTCGTGGAGGTCCAGGCCGCCGCTCTCGGTCTCCTCGTCGATTCGAAGGCCTAGGGCGCGGTCGAGGGCGTAGAAGAGGCCGTAGGAGATCGGGAAGGTCCAAAGGAACGCGGCGGTGACACCGAGTGCCTGGACGCCGAGCTGGGCGAGACTGAACCCACTCGATGCGAAGATGGCGACGGCCAGCGTCCCCCACGCTCCGCACACGCCGTGGACGGCCACGGCACTGACCGGATCATCGATCACCTTCTCAAGCCACAGTGTTGCATAGACGACGATCACGCCTGCGATGCCGCCGATGGCGATGGCGCCGATGGGCAGCACCGCGTCGCATCCGGCGGTGATGCCCACCAGTCCGCCGAGGACGCCATTGAGCGTCATGCCCACGTCCGGCATCCCGCCGCGAATCCAGGTGACGATCATCGCGCCCAGAGCCCCGGCGCCTGCTGAGAGGAACGTATTGGCGGCGATCAGTGCAATGATCGGGTCGCCTGCCGTCGTGGATCCAGCATTGAAGCCGAACCACCCGAACCACAGGATGAACACGCCGAGCGCGGCCAGCGGCAAGCTGTGGCCCGGAATGGCGACCGGCGCGCCGTCCTCATCGTACTTCCCAGCTCGGGCACCCACCACCAGTACGCCCGCCAGGGCCGCCCAGCCCCCGACGGAGTGAACGACGGTGGATCCTGC
This sequence comes from Bacteroidota bacterium, assembly GCA_039815415.1. GTDB lineage: Bacteria > Bacteroidota > Rhodothermia > Rhodothermales > Rubricoccaceae > JBCBZH01. The sequence goes on along the minus strand of JBCBZH010000366.1, from coordinate 840 downwards.
AAAGTCCAGGAAGCCGAGAGATTCCAGCCAGCCGCCGCCGTTGAAGAGCCCGCCCCAGGCCCAGGACCCGAAGACCGGGTAGATCAGCCCGACAATCACCACGGAGAACACCAGGTAGGCCGAGAACTTGACCCGCTCGGCGACGGCGCCAGACACGATTGTCGCTGCCGTCGCAGCAAAGACCGCCTGAAAGAAGAAGAACGCGTACGTCCACATTGTGTCCTGCCCCTCGATGCCCGTCAGCCCGAAGCCGGACGTGCCGAACAGGCCGCCGAGCGACGGTCCGAACATGATTCCAAAGCCGACGAGGAAGAACACGATGGCGCCTGCCGAGGCATCCATGACGTTCTTCATGATGATGTTGGCGGCGTTCTTGGCGCGCGTCAGGCCGGTCTCCAGCAGCGCGAAGCCCGCCTGCATGAGGAACACGAGGGCAGCGGCAGCGATCACCCACACATAGTCCAGGTTGAGCTGGACCGTTGCAGCATCTACGGTGTCTTGAGCAGAGGCCAGGATCGGGGTGAGCAGGAGAGCAACAACAATGAGTGTCCTCATTTAGTAAGGCGATTTTGCCTGGGTGGTTCAGTAATGCTCGACAAGTCTAGTTCTGAATTCGAATTTGTCAAGTCATCAGGGTCCTTGTAGTCGACTTTGTTGAGCTGGAAGCGCTATTTTGCCTTCGTCACGCAGGCGTGGTCCCGATTCGCCAGCTCGAGCTGGGGACGGATAGGGTGTGTGACACTCGGGTGTCACGACAGGAGTGGATCTTTCTGAAAACGATCCCCCCGGCCATGAACGCTTCTGATCTTTCCCGTCTCGCACTGCCGTTCCATCCGTCTG
>JBCBZH010000094.1:0-13746 GCA_039815415.1 Bacteroidota bacterium | reverse complement strand
CGTGCGGATGTCGTTGAACTGGATTTCCTGGGCGTGGAGGCTGCGACCTGAGGTCTGAATGTGGTACTTCAGCTTCTGGGAACGAGCATCCGCTCCGTAGAGATCGCGCATCGCGACCGACCAGATGCGCCGAGCGACGCGCCCAAGGACGGTGTACTCAGCGTCCATGCCGTTCGAGAAGAAGAACGACAGGTTGCGAGCGAAGGCATCTACGTCCATGCCGCGTGCCCGGTAGGCCTCGACGTACGTGAACCCGTTCGAGAGTGTGAACGCGAGCTGGCTGATCGGGTTGGCACCCGCCTCAGCGATGTGATAGCCCGAGATGGAGACCGAGTAGAAGTTGCGGACGCCCTCGTCAATGAACGTCTGCTGCACGTCGCCCATGCAACGGAGTGAGAACTCGGTTGAGAAGATGCAGGTGTTCTGGGCCTGATCCTCTTTCAGGATGTCGGCCTGGACGGTCCCCCGCACCGCCTGCAACGCACCCTGGCGGATCTCCTCGTAGGTCTCGGCGTCCAGCACACCCCAGTCGACGAGCTGGCGACCCGTGGTTCCGAGGAGACCGAGGCCGGAGCCGTCGTGGCCCTCGGGCAGGCCGTCGGCCTCGCCGTTAGGACCAAAGGGGACGTAGCGGGGGCGATCCTTTCCAAGCCTATTTGCAATAACGGATTCTACTGCCTCCCACTTGCCAGCCCGACGCAGGTGCGCCTCCACCTGCTGGTCGATGGCCGTGTTGAAGAACATCGCCAAGATCGATGGTGCCGGCCCATTGATGGTCATCGACACGCTCGTGGTTGGGGCGCAGAGGTCGAAGCCCGAATAGAGCTTCTTCATGTCGTCCAGCGTGGCAACCGACACGCCCGAGGTGCCCACCTTGCCGTAAATGTCCGGGCGCTCGCCAGGATCGCGGCCGTAGAGGGTCACGCTGTCGAAAGCGGTCGAGAGTCGCTTGGCGGGCATCCCGAGGCTGACGAGATGAAAGCGCCGGTTGGTCCGCTCGGGCGTGCCCTCTCCGGCGAACATCCGTGTCGGGTCCTCGCCTTCTCGCTTGAGCGGGAAGACGCCGGCCGTGAAGGGAAACTGCCCCGGCAGATTCTCGAGCAGCGCATAGCGAAGCCGTTCGCCCGGATCCTGGGTACGCGGCAGCGCAACACGCGGCACCTTCGTCCCGCTCAGCGTCTCGCGCTTCAGGGGCTGGCGGATCTCCTTGCCCCGCACTTCGTACACCAGCTCGTCGCTTCGGTACTGCTCGGCAAGAGCGTCCCAGTTGTCGAGGATGGAGCGATTGCGGGTGTCAAGGCGGTCCCACCAGTGAGACGCCATCGTGTCCAGGCGTTCCACCAGCGCGTCGCGGTCCTCGGGCGCCCAGTCCACTACCTGCCGGCGGGCGCCGACGGCCTGCCCCCACCGCCTCGCCAGCTCAATCTGCGCCTCGGCGTGCTGGCGATAGTTCCGGCACGTCTCGGCAATCTCGGCGAGGTAACGCTGCCGCTTAGGCGGAATGAGCGCGAGTGTGGACGGATCAGGCTCGGGCAATGAGCTGGCGTCGTAGAGCGTGGAGGTTCGCTCGAAGCCATGCTCACGGATGCCATCCAGCAACGAGAGGTAGAGCCGGCTGACGCCGGGGTCTCCGAAGCGCGCGGCCATTGTTGGGTAGACGGGCATCTCGTCGGGCGGCGTGGAGAACGCGCCCCGGTTGCGCTGGACCTGTTTCTTGATATCCCGGAGGGCATCCCGGCCCCCACGCTTCTCGAACTTGTTGAGCGCCACGAGATCCGCCGCATCCAGCATCCCAATCTTCTCGAGCTGCGTGGGCGCTCCGAAGTCGGCGGTCATGACGTAGAGCGACACGTCGACGAGATCTGACACCTCAGTGTCTGACTGTCCAATGCCTGCCGTCTCGACAATCACTACGTCGAACCCTGCAGCCTGACACACGCCGACCGCTTCGCGGAGCGCCGCGCTGGTGGCCCGGTTGGCCTGGCGCGTCGCGAACGAGCGCATGTACACACGCTCGCGATGCTCGCCGTAGAGCGAGTTCATGCGGATGCGGTCGCCGAGGAGTGCCCCGCCCGTCCTCCGCCGCGTCGGGTCGACGCTGAGAACCGCCACCTGAATGTCCTCAAAGTCGTTGAGGAAGCGCCGCACCAGCTCGTCGGTGAGCGTGGACTTGCCTGCGCCGCCCGTTCCCGTGATGCCGATGACGGGGGTTTGGGTGTTGGGAGTTGAGAGTTGGGGGGCCAGAGCCGGAGCGCCATCACCAGACGGAGAGCCCGAGCGGTGCTCTACAGCGGTCAGTGCACGAGCGACGCGCTTCACTTCGGTCGAGCTGGCGACATCCACGAGCGGGGCATCTTCATTCCCGGTTCCCAATCCCTGATCTCCAACCTCAGGGCGCGCCGCGCGCGCGACCGACACCATGTGCCCGATCATGCCCTCCAAGCCCATCCGCATCCCGTCCTCGGGAGAGTAGATCTTTGCGACACCGTAGGCCTCTAGTTCGGCGATCTCCTCCTCCACGATCACGCCGCCGCCGCCGCCGAACACCTGGATGTGGTCGGCGCCACGTTCCCGCAACAGATCCACCATGTACTTGAAGTACTCGACGTGCCCGCCTTGGTAACTCGAAACAGCGATGCCCTGCGCATCCTCCTCGATGGCCGTCTCGACCACGTCCAACACCGAGCGGTCGTGGCCGAGATGGATGACCTCGACACCCTGCGCCTGCAGGATGCGTCGCATGATGTTGATGGCAGCGTCGTGGCCGTCGAACAGCGAGGCAGCGGTGACGAAGCGGATGGGGGCAGACGAGGAATCCATAGGTCTCTGGGAGCGCTTCCGAAAGGTAGCTGGGGCACAGTGGCGGCCGTTGAACGACGGACGAAGAGGGACGTTCACGAGGATCCCATTCAAGCGCTCCTTCGTCACGCCCTCTTTCGCCAGCTCGACGCCTATGCTCGCCCGACTCGGCCTCCTTCTCGGCCTTGCCCTCTCAGCGTGTTCCGATCCCGCCCCGGCGCTTGAGCCTGACCCCACTCCCACACCTGTTGTAGCGACCGGCCTGAGTGCTGACGAGGCAGCCACGACCGCCCGGACGATGGGCGACGAGGCGCCCAACTTCACGCTCCCCAACGCGACCGGCGGGGAGATGGAACTGGCGGCGGCGCTTGCCGAGGGCCCTGTCGTGCTCACGTTCTACCGGGGTTCCTGGTGCCCGTACTGCAACACCGAGCTTCGAGACCTACAAGCCGTCCTCCCTGAGATTGAAGCCGCGGGAGCATCCCTGATCGCCATCTCGCCCCAGCAGCCTGACAGCTCGCTTTCGATGCAAGAGAAGAACGACCTCAGCTTCCCGGTCCTCTCGGACGCTGGGAACGAGGTCTCCCGCGCCTACGGGCTGGTGTTCTCCGTCGGCGAGGACGTGAAGGAGCGCTACGCCGCAAGTGGCATCGACCTCGCAGCCATCAACGGTGACGACGCCTGGGAGCTGCCCGTCCCAGCGACGTATGTGATCGACACAAACAGTGTCATCCGGTTTGCGTTTGTGGAAGCCGACTACACCCAACGGGCAGCGCCTCGCCAGATCCTCGACGCGCTTCGGAGTCTGTAGCCTCGCCCCTCCCCACGTTTCCTCCGTAGTCTGGTCCCTTCACCCGCCACCCGCCAGCTCGATGAAGATTGACGACCGCTACCGAAGTGACAACGTCATAGACCGCCGAGGAGGCCGTCGCGGCGCAGTTCGGGGCGGGGTCGGGCTGGGTACGCTGCTGCTGGTTCTCCTCATAGGCTACTGCACAGGCATCGACCCGCAAGCCCTGCTCGGAGGCGCCGAATCGGTCCAGTCGGTTCGTGAGCCCACACAGTCTGCAGGCATTGACGACGAAGGACGTGCCTTTGTGGAAGCCACGCTTGGCTACACCGAGGTGGTCTGGAATGATCTCTTCCGGCGGTCCGGGAGTCAGTACCCTGAACCCAAGCTGGTGCTGTTCAGTGGCATTACCCGATCGGCGTGCGGCACGGCGCAGTCCGCCACCGGCCCCTTCTACTGCCCGCTGGACCAGGCCGTCTACATCGACCTCGACTTCTACCGCCAGCTCCAGCGCTTCGGCGCCTCGGGAGACTTCGCGCTGGCGTACGTGATCGCGCACGAGGTGGGCCACCACGTCCAGAACGTGGAAGGCACGCTCTCTGCCGTTCAGAGCGCGCAACAACGCCTTCGCCGGCGCGACGCCAATGCGCTCTCGGTCCGCACGGAGCTGCAAGCTGACTGCTACGCAGGCGTCTGGGCATACTACGCGCAGAACGAGCTGAGGGTGCTCGAGACAGGTGACCTCGAAGAGGCCCTCGGGGCCGCCGCGGCGGTTGGGGACGACAACCTGCAGCAAATGAGCGGACGCGCGATGTCTGTCGAGTCCTTTACGCATGGGTCCTCCCAGCAGCGCGTCGATGCGTTCCGCGCCGGGCTCCGTTCGGGCGATCCTGGAGCCTGCGATACGTTCAGCGATCTGCGCTAGGTGGGCGCCTGTGCCTCCGCCAGTGCGACGGTCAGCCACAGATCGCCGCGTCGCTCATAGGTGAGCCGCCAGGGCCCCGACACATCGGATTCGGCACGCGCTCTCGAGCTGGCGATGTCGATCTCAGCAATCCGGACCGACCGTGCCCCTGCTCGTAGCCCGGTTCGCTGTCCCTTGAGCACCGCTTCCTTGAGAGACCAGACCAGCGGTACCCCACTGGTTTGCTCCATGCGGAGAACAGCCTTTAGATGGGCCTCGTCTGGGCGGAGGATGCGGTCTGCTAGGCGGGGATGGCGCTCGCGGATGATCTCGACATCCACGCCGACGGGCTGGTGAGCAAAGGCGGCCATCCCGATGGCATCGAACCCGGTTCCACCGTGGGCGATGGACACGAATCCGCCACGAACAGTCGGGGCCCCATCGCTGCCCAGTTCAATCGGAACCTTGGCCTCAGGCACGTCGTGCTGGGCTGCCACAAGACGCCGTACCGCCAACCGCCCCAGGACAAACTGCCGCCGCCGCTCCGCGCTGCCGAACGTCTCGACTCTCGCCAGCTCGTCGACGGGCAACGCGTCTAGGTCGAATGCACCATGCCTGGGCACGGTCTCCAGACGTACCCTGACAGGAAATCCCAGATCACGAAGAGCAGCACTCTGCGGCATGGATTCGCAGGATACGAGGCCGGCACACATCGGTTTGGTGCTCTTTGCCCGTACCTTATAGCGTGGCCTGATCGCCCGTCCTGACTCTCTCGCCAACGCGACTTCAGAACTCATGGCACTCCCACCACCCACACATACCATTGACACACGTGGAGATGGCTCTCCACCTCTGTCCGATGGCCTCCCTTCACTCCCCGAGACCATGAGCGACAGTCTCTCCCGGGCTCGCCAGAGTTTCTCTGAATTTCTCGACCGCTATCGGGAACGCATGGCGCACCTGTTCGGCACCCGCGCTGATGCCGGAGAGATCCACATCCAGGGTGGGCTCCCACCCTATGTGATGGCGCGGATGCGCGAAGTGGATCCGCTCTCGGTCTACATCCCGAAGGCGTACGGTGGACGTGGCGGACGCGTACCGGAGAGCCTTTCGATGCTTGAAGCCACTGGGTACCACTCGCTCCCGCTCTGCCTGATAGTCGGCATCAACGGTGGCCTGTTCTTGCAGCCGGTCGCGAAGTACGGTAGCGAGGACCTCAAGCGAACGGCGTTTGATGGCTTCCTGCGTGAGAAGAAGATGGGCGGGCTGATGATTACCGAGCCTGACTATGGCTCGGACGCCCTCCACATGGAAACCGCGTGGACGAAAACCGACGAGGGCATGTACCACCTCGAAGGCACAAAGCACTGGGCCGGCCTCACTGGCTCCGCCGACTATTGGCTTCTCACTGCCCGCTCCCGCAAATCCGACGGCAACCTGGGGCGTGATGTCGACCTGTTTGTGAGCGACTCCAACATTCCCTCGCAGACGGTCACCGTCAAGAACTTCTATCCCACCATCGGGCTCCGCTCTATCCCGTATGGCCTCAACCATGTGGATGTCCGGCTCCCGGAGTCGTCGCGGCTGCAGCCCGAGTCCACGGGCATCAAGATGCTGCTGGACACCCTGCACCGCAGCCGCCTCCAGTTCCCGGGCATGGGTATTGGCTTCCTGCGCCGCAACTTCGATGACGCGCTGGCGCACTGCCGGGAACGGTTCGTCGGGGGCAAGGCACTGATCGACTACGATGGTGTCCGCGCCCGCCTTGCCAAGATTCAGGCCGCTGTGACCGGGTGTGCCGCCATGTGCCTCGATTCCGCCGAGAAAGCGGGAATCGAGCACGATCTCTCCGTCAGCAGCCTCAAGGCCAACGCCTTCAAGACGGTCGTGACAGACTGGATGCAGGACACCAGCCACTCGTTCCTCCAGTTGGCGGGCGGCAACGGCTTCCGCGCTGACCACCCGGCGGCACGTGGCGTGGTGGACAGCCGGCCGTTCCAGATTTTCGAGGGCTCCAACGACATTCTCTACCAGCAGGTCACCGAATCCGTCGTCAAGGCGATGCGCCGAATCAAGGCGACGAATCTCGGCGAGTATCTCCGCACCGAGCCCCTCACCGCTCGGGCGGCCGACATGTTCGGCGACTCCCTCTCGTTCGACGTGGACTGGAAGATGCCGCAGCGCAAGCTCGTCGAGTTGGGGCGCGCCATCAGCCGGATCGTGTCGATGGAGATGACGATTGAGCTAGGCGAGCGCGGCTACTCCGCCGACCTCATCCACAACGCGCTCGATGACATGCGGGCAGAGGTCCGGTCACTCCTGGAGACATACCGCCGTGGCGGACTGGTTGGACTGGTGGAGGATGCCAGCGCGCCGGACTGGCTCGCACGCGTCAAGCCGAGTGTGTAAGTGACGGCGACTCTGAAACGGCCAGACGCAACCGAAGCGGCGCCCTTCTACCACGGCTACATCGCGCACGTCCCAGACGGCGACATCCTGGACAGCCTGAATCGCCAGCTCGGCGAACTCGAAGCGCTGTTGGACGGCGTCGTGGACGCCTCCATCCGGTACGCGCCAGAGAAATGGACTCTGGGAGAAGTCTTGCTGCACATCATCGACACGGAGCGCGTCTTCGCCTACCGTGCCCTCCGCTTTGCACGCGGAGACGACACCCCGCTCCCTGGCTTCGACCAGGATGTGTTCATGGCTGCCGTAGACGTGTCGGATCGCTCCGTGGCGTCCCTGCTGGATGAATTGTGGACCGTCCGTGGCGCGACGCTGGCGCTTCTCCGCAGCTTCGGTGAGGCGGCCTGGGATCGAGCTGGCGTCGCCAGCGGCCACCCGATGACGACGCGGGGAGCGGCGTGGGTCATCGCCGGGCACGCGGCCCATCACATGGCGATTCTCCGCGACCGCTACCTCGCCGACTGATCGGCGACGGCCTGGGAAACGGCACCATCCAATAGTCCTCGCCAGCTCGAGGGTGGCGCTGAGGTCCAGGTCATCCGCTCCTTCCGCGTGGGATGATCGAGCGTGAGGCGAACCGCGTGCAGCGCGATCCCTCGCCCATCCCCAAGAGGGGCAGAAGCCCCGTACCGCAGATCGCCGACTATCGGCGCTCCCAAGCCCGCCAGCTGCACCCGAATCTGATGGGCCCGCCCGGTCATCAACTCGACCTCGACGAGCGCGTGCCGCGAATCGGCAGCGAGCTGGCGCCAGCGAAGCCGGGCCTCTTTGGCCCCAGGCGTGTTGGGCAGGACCCGACGGACGGTTCCGTGCTCCCCTTTGAGGAGCCAGTCAATCGCCTGGCCTTCTGCTGCGAGTCCCCCCTCCACGACCGTGAGATACCGTTTGTCGATAGCACGGCGACGAAACTGGTCACTCAATCGACCGGCGGCCTTGGACGTTCGAGCCAGGACCATCACACCGGAGACAGGGCGGTCCAGCCGGTGCACCAGCCCGATGAACACATTGCCCGGCTTGCCGAATCGCTGCTTGATCTCACCCTTCGCCCACGTCACCACGTCGAGGTCGCCCGTGCGGTCTTCCTGCGAGAGCATCCCGGCAGGCTTGTCCACCACGAGCAGTTGATTGTCGAGGTAGAGAATGTCCACGGGGGCGTCAAGCTGGCGGAGGGGCACGCAGCTACAGGACATGGTGTTCCTCTTGAGAACGTATCCAGGATTGGATGCAGCCGTCTCAGTGGAGGTAGGTTGCTGTTCGCCAACGCGTGCCTTCATGCCCGTCCTCTCTCGCCCCATCCGCGTTCTCGTCGCCAAAGTCGGTCTCGACGGCCACGACCGTGGCGCGAAGGTCGTTGCGGCGGCCCTCCGGGATGCCGGGATGGAGGTGGTCTACACAGGCCTTCGCAAAACCCCGGAGGTGGTCGTACGCGCGGCTGAGGAGGAAGACGTGGACGCGGTGGGCGTTTCCATTCTCTCCGGCGCCCACGGCACCGTCCTGCCTCGTATCCGAGAGCGGCTCGATGCAGCAGGCCTGACCGACGTGCTCCTGCTTGCCGGCGGCACCATTCCGGACGACGATGCCGAGGCTCTCGTCTCTGCAGGAACCGTAGACCACGTGTTTACTCCGGGCGCTCCGCTCGCCGACATCGTCCGCTATCTGGAAGAGACCGTGGCCGCGCGCCGCTCGAGCTGACGTGGTACCGCCTCGCATCCTGATTACGGGCGCCAATGGACTGGTCGGGCAGGCCTTGGTCCGGTGCCTCACCGCCTGGCCCGGCGCCGACGTGCTGGCGACCGGACGCCAGCCTGAAGCGCGCGTCTCCACCTTTTCCGGCGGCTACGTGCCGCTTGACGTCCTAGACGCTGAAGCCATCGAGCGAGTCATGCAGGACTTCTCACCGTCGGTGGTGGTCCACGCCGCCGCCATCAGTCAGGTGGAAGCGTGCGAGACAGACAAGGAAGCCTGCTGGGCGCTCAATGTAGACGCCACCGCCACGCTTGCGTCAGCGTGTTACCGCCATGGTTCCGGGATGGTGCTCCTCTCCTCCGACTTCGTGTTCGACGGGCGTAGTGGCCCCTATGCCGAAGACGACCGCCCCTTCCCGCTGAACGCCTATGGACGCAGCAAGCTGGCAGCAGAAAACGCGCTCCGCCTTTCGCGCCTCACCGACTGGGCTGTGGCTCGCACCACGCTTGTGTTTGACATCGCCGAAGGCGATACGCGGCTCAACCTCGTCACATGGCTGCTCCGCGAGCTGGCGGCAGGGAACTCCGTCCGCGTCGCCCGTGACCAAACCCGAACTGCGACCTATGCCCCGGACCTCGCCGATGGAATCGCAAGGTTGATCCGCCACCAGCGCGCAGGCACCTACCATCTGGCCGGGCGGGAATCGCTGACCATCCTGGACATCGCGACCACCGTGGCGGAGGTGTTTGAGTTGGACCCATCGCTCATTTCTCCCGCATTGACTGCAGAGCTGCATCCGGGTGCACCCCGTCCGCTGGATGCTGGCCTCCTGATCCTCCGCGCCGAGAGCGAACTCGGCTACCGGCCCCATTCTCTCACAGAGGCCCTTGAGGACCTGCGCGAGCGCATCGAGGCTCGAACGTTTACGGAGCCGCCGGGCTCGAGCTGAGGAGACTGCCCTGGACTCGATCCGGGGTCGGCGGTAGCCAACTGAAGCGGTCGCTGACGGGCAGGAACAGAAGCTGGGCGGGATCCGCGGCTTCAAGGCTCTCAACGATCAGGTAGCTCCCATCACGGCTGAGCGTCATGGCTCCCGAGAAAAACGTCTCCAGCTCGATCTCCTGCTCCATGCAGCCTCGGCGCGTACAGGCCATCGGGTCTCGCATCGTCAGCTCGTTGCCGCGCATCCGGTAGGTGCCATTGCAGGTGTTGCAGGAGACGATCAGCACGCGTCCATCGGGCTCGAACGTGATCCGCTGCTCCCCTGTGCCACGCTCCACTCTGCCATCGTCATACACCACGCGCTCGAGAGTCCATGCGGTTCCGGGTAGCTCCGCGCTAAGACCTGTCGGGGGTGGGCTCGAACAGCCTATAGCAAACAGGAAGGCGAACAACAACGTGAAGCGCATGGGGAGAGCGGGGGACTGGATTGGAAACTACACCGGGCTCTTCCCTGATTGGAGCCATTCCCATGGGTCTCGGGGTAGCTTCCAGGACGCCCTCGACGTACCCAGATGATCGACCTCCACCTGCTCCGCACGACTCCCGATTTGGTCCGCGAGGGCATCGCGTCCAAGCGCCTCGGAGACCCGGATGCCGTGGACCGTGCCTTGGCCGCGGATACCGCCCGCAGAGCCGCGGTGACACAAGCCCAGGAGTTGCGACAGGCTCAGGGTGAGGTGAGCGCGCAGATCGGACTGCTCATGAAGGCCGGAAACCGCGAGGGGGCCGCTCCGCTTGTTGAGCAATCCAATGCGCTTAAAGCCCAAATCAAGGTCCTCGATGCTGAGATTCGGGAGGCAGAGGCCACCTTGCACGACGCCCTCCTTGCCATCCCGAACCCTCCGCACCCATCGGTCCCCGTCGGCGGTGCGGAGGCGAACGAGCTGGCGTTCACATGGGGCGATATGCCCGTGTTCGACTTCGAGGCCCTCCCCCACTGGGACCTCGCCGAGAAGCACGGCCTGATCGACTTTGAGCGGGGTGCGAAGGCAACTGGCGCCGGATTTCCATTCTACGTCGGACTAGGCGCACGCCTCCAACGCGGGCTCATCCAGCTCTTTCTCGATCTAGCAGCGGAGGCCGGATACACCGAGATCCAGCCGCCGCTCCTGTTCAACGAAGCCAGTGGCATTGGAACGGGTCAGCTCCCGGACAAAGAAGGGCAGATGTATGAGATCGAGCGCGATGGCTTGTACATCGTCCCCACCTCGGAGGTCGTGCTGGTGAACTACCGGCGCGATGAGATCCTCGACGAGGCCGACCTGCCGCTCCGGTATGCTGCTTACACTCCGTGCTTCCGCCGCGAGGCCGGGTCGTACGGCAAAGACGTCAGAGGGCTCAACCGCCTCCACCAGTTTGACAAGGTCGAGATTGTTGAGTTCTGTTGTCCGGAAGACAGCTACGAGCGCCTCGAGGTCATGCGAGAGATCGCAGAGCGGGCCGTCCAGACGCTCGGCCTCCCCTACCGCCGCCTCGTGCTGGCGACAGGCGACATGGGCATGACCCAGACCAAGACCTATGACCTGGAAGTGTGGAGTGCAGGGCAGGAGCGCTGGCTGGAGGTGTCGTCCATCAGCAACATCGAGGCCTACCAGGCGCGTCGCGCCAACGTGCGCTATCGGCCCGATGGGGGCAAGCCTCAGTTCGTCCACACGCTCAACGCCAGCGCGCTGGCGCTTCCGCGCATCGTCGCAGCTTTGCTGGAACACGGCCAGAACGCCGATGGCTCTGTGACGCTGCCCAGCCCGCTCGCTGAACGGGTTGGCGTGCAGCAGATCGGGTAGCTCTGCTCGTCGCCAACTCGCCGTAGCGCTACGGATCGGCATCCCGTCCGGGGCGCCCCCTCGCCATCGGAGGAGACCCAGCGGGTACATGATCTGCGGGCTGCGCTTCGCGCATCTCCGCTACATGTTTAGATGCGAACGGAGGAGAACAACAAGAGTGTTCGCACGAGTGAGGCCCTGGATTGCATCCTACTACTAGGAAGTAACGCCTGGAAGGACATTAAATCAGCACCCGATCTCTCTCAGCCCAGGAACGCCCTCATTCTCACATCTTCCTCCTACCCAACAGATTATGGGCTCGACAGCCAAGCAGATGCCTCTCAAAAGGCTCCATGTGGACAACTCTTCGGCGCCCATCCCTTGCTGTGTGTGGGGCCACCCTCTATCATGAAGAAATGGTATGCCGGATTCTCTCCGGTATGTCGAGACGCTGAGACTTCAGCATCTCGGACCCGGAGCTGCTACAGTGCTCTGTGACTTCTGCCCCTCTCTCCTCTCCCCAACCCCATGCGACGCCTTGCTACGCACCGAGGCCTCTACCTCGGCGCTTTCGTTCTTGCGCTTCTCCTCACCGCATCGGCCAGCACTGCCCAAGCCCCACTGTATGCGGGGTCATCCTCCGCCAGTGCGAGAGCCGTCCCAGGCCAGCTTCAGATCAAACTGACCGAACGCGCTCAAAGCCAGGTTGCGCTCCAACTAACGGCAAGTGGCGACTTGACGACCAGCATTGCGGCTCTGGATCAGTTGAATGCCCAACTAGGGGTCGTCAGCATGAAGCGCCTGTTCCGTCCAGCCGGACGCGATGAAGCGCGGCACGTTGCCTGGGGACTGGATCGCTGGTACGTGATCGAGCTCCAAGGTCCACGCGACGCAGACGTTGCAGTGACTGCGTACTCCGCAAGTCCCGACGTCGAGTTCGCAGAGCGGCGTCTCGAGAAGGTGCTTCACGGTGAGCGGGTTGAGTTGCCTGAGGGCCTCCGCCGCACGCTTGATGGTCCACCCAATGACACGCATTACGACCGTCAGTGGCACTACGACAACGACGGGTCCGTTTCCGTGAACGCGATTGCCGACGCGGACATTGATGCTCCGGCGGCATGGGCCATCGAGACCGGGCACCCGGACGTCGTCGTGCAGATTGTGGACTCGGGCATCGACTCGGATCACCCAGACCTGATCGACGCACTCTGGGTCAACGCAGGTGAGGACATCAACGGAAACGGCCGCTTTGACAACGCGCCAGAAGCCGATGGAGGGGACCTGAATGGCATCGACGACGACAACAACGGATATGTCGATGACTTGATCGGATACGGACACGCAGATGACGTGTCGATCCCAGAAGCAGGGGCTGATTCCCAGGGGGGCTCGGGCAGCCACGGTGTCCACACAGCGGGAACCGTAGGCGCCCGCTCGAACAACGGAACAGGTGTTGCCGGCGTTGCAGGAGGCAACGGAGCTGCAGACAGTGGCGTCCGGCTGATGATTTCCCAGACGTTCGGGAATACAGGCAATGCCGGCTTCGCCGAGGCCATCGTGTACGCGGCGGACAACGGAGCGGTGATTGCCAACCATAGCTGGGGATACACCAACCCCGGCGTCTTCGAGCAGGCCGTCCTAGACGCGATCGACTATTTCACCGCCAACGCGGGTGGCCCCGGCCAAGCACTCGACGGAGGCCTACTCGTCAGCTCGGCGGGCAACTCTGGCCTGGATGACGAATTCTATCCCGGCTTCTACGAACCTGTCCTCGCGGTGTCCTCACTCGGCGTCGCCAACCAGCGCTCGCTGTTCAACTCCACAGGCTCATCCAACTTCGGGACCTGGGTGGACGTTGCAGGACCCGGCGGTGACTTCGCGACCAACAACATCGTCGAAGAGCTGGTGCTGAGCACCGTGATTCAGGGCGAGGCGGTGAACTCGGGCCTCCCAGACTACGATTACTACCAGGGCACATCGATGTCGTCGCCACACGTGGCCGGCATTGCCGCGTTGGTGGCTTCATATGAGCACCGGCAAGGCAACACACTGACTGCTGCCGATCTGCGTGCGCGGGTCGCCAGCCCGAATACGACCAAGGAGATCGATGCTTTCAACCCAGGCTTCGAGGGACTCCTCGGTGTTGGGATGGCAAGCGCCGAGCTGGCGATTCTGAATCCTCCCGGAGACGGCACAGCGCCCGATGCTGTAGATGACCTCACCGTCGACGACGTAGTGGGCAACGCGGTATCGCTCTCGTTCACTGTCCCAGAAGACTCCGAGGCCCCTGCCGAGAACGGCGTGGCCCTCGAGCGTGTGACGGGCATTGATTTGCG
>JBCBZH010000292.1:0-5149 GCA_039815415.1 Bacteroidota bacterium | reverse complement strand
CTGCGCAGGTAGCCATCCAACGAGGCGATCGGAGACCACGTCGTGCCGCTGTCTGTCGTCTGAAACACAGCCCCGTCTCCATTGACGGCCCACCCGTAGTCCGGGTCCGAGAAGGAGATATCCTCGCTTCGGTAGCTATGGAAGGGGGAATCGGTCAGAAGAGACCACTGGGGCTGGGCGAGCGCCGAGCTGGCGATCAGAAACCCGGCGGCGGCGAGAAGGCGGTGCGAAACAAGGCGCATGGGCGAGGGAAGGGATCCGGCCGGAGAGTATCTCCGCGCCATCGGTCCGCCAAGGCAGTTCCGAAGCCCTTGGCGTCAACTACATGTAAGTAGGATAGGGGCAACCGCGCCAGCTCGAGGCTCAGCGAATGCGGTCGAGCATCGAGCTGAAGTGCTGTTGCAGCTCTGGATGAGTTCTCCAATGGGTGTCCTGACCGTCGCCTGCGTGCCGGGGGACAATGTGGACATGCAAATGAAACACTGCCTGTTGCGCAGCCGCTCCCGAGCAGTTCAAGATTTCCACAGCATCGAGGCTAAGCTTCTCGCGGTAGAGGTCCGCGACGTGCTTGACGGCGGCCATGACATCCACCCATTCACCCAGCGGGATCGCAAACACATCGGTGTAGTGCTGCTTTGGAATGACGAGGGTGTGATAGGCATTCACCTGACTCTGGTCCAAGAACGCGAGCGTGGTGTCGGTCTCGTGGACGATGGCAGCTGGGCGCAGCCCCGCGACGATGTCGCAGAACACGCAGGAGCCGTGGCTCATCGAAGTTGACTCCACAAGTACCCGTACGTCACCGCGTACATGGTGGCCTGCTGCTCCGGCGTCACGCCCGAGCCGTGGCCGCCCTCGGTGTTCTCGAAGTAGACCACCTCGTGCCCGTAGCTCTCCATCAGCGCCGCCATCTTGCGCGCGTGGCCGGGGTGGACGCGGTCGTCGCGGGTGGTGGTGGTGATGAGCGTGCGCGGGTACTCGGCGTCCGGGTCCACGTTCTGATAGGGCGAATACTGCGAGATGAACGCCCAGTCGCTGTCCACGTCGGGGTCGCCGTACTCAGCCATCCACGATGCGCCCGCGAGGAGCAGATGGTAGCGCTTCATGTCCAGCAGCGGCACCTGGATCACCGCTGCGCCGAACAGGTCCGGCCGCTGCGTGAGGGCCGCGCCGATGAGGAGTCCGCCGTTCGAGCCCCCCATCATGCCGAGGTGATCGGGAGTGGTCACGCCGGTCTCGATCAGGTGCTCTGCCACAGCCAGGAAATCATCGTAGGCGCGCTGGCGGTTCTCACGCTGAGCTGACCGGTGCCACGCCGGGCCGAACTCGCCGCCGCCTCGAATGTTGGCGACCACCCACACGCCGCCCCGAGCCATCCAGTTGGCCCCCGCCAGTGCGTTGTACGAGGGCGTCAGCGAGACCTCGAAGCCGCCGTAGCCGTAGAGCAGCGTCGGCGCCGTGCCACCCTCAGGAGAACCAGTGCCCTCCTGCCGAACGATGAAGTAGGGCACGCGTGTGCCATCCGCAGATGTGGCGTGGCGCTGCTCCACCGCCAGCCCGCTCGCGTCGAACTGCGGTTCGAGCTGGCGAACTTCAGACACGCCACCGTCATCCTGCGCGAGAGACAGTGTGGACGGCTGGAGATAGCCGCTGGATGCGAAGAAGAAGCGGTCGTCGGTGTCGCTGGTGGAGACCACGCTGACGGTCGCCAGCTCGGGCGAAGGAACGCGCTCGCCCGTCCAGGCCGAGCCATCGTAGCGGTAGCGCCAGAGCTGGGGGCGGACCTCATCGAGCATCGACACCAGAACGGTGTTGCGCGTGGTGGACACGCCCCGGACGGTCTGGCGCTCCCCAGGCTGCACGATCACCTCGAAGTCTCGGCTTCCATTGAGGAACGAGCTGGCGGTGATGGCGAGCAGCGTGCCCGTCGGGTACGTCGTGCCCCCGGCCTCCCAGTCCGAGCGGAGGTAGAGCGTCATCTGGTCGCCCACGAAACCGGCATCCGCGTCGGTGGGGATGTCCAGCTCCACCCATTCGCCCTCGTGCTCGATGAGCGTATAGCCTTCGAAGAACGAGAAGCGGTGGAAGATGGCCGGGATGATGCGGCCGTCCGCCTCGTAGGCCCCGGCCCAGATGCCGACATCGGACTCTGCGCCGGTGTAGACCAGTTCGGCGTCTTCGAGCGGCGTGCCGCGCGTCCAGCGCTTGACCATGCGCGGATAGCCCGACTCCGTCATCGACCCCTCCCCGAAGTCCGTGGCCACGAGCAGCGTGTTCTCGTCGATCCACGTCGTGGCGCCCTTGCTCTCAGGGAGGAAGAATCCGTCCTCGATGAACTGCTTGGTCTCCGTGTTGAACTCCCGGATTTCGACCGCGTCGGCACCGCCGCGAGACAAGCGGACGAGGCAGTGCCGGTAGTCGGGCTGGAGGCAGCTCGTTCCTTTGTAGGCCCAGTTGACGCCCTCGGCCTCGCCCAGCGCGTCGATGTCGAGCAATGTCTCCCACTCGGGATCGCCTGAGAGGTAGCTGGCCTCGGTGGTGCGGCGCCACAGTCCGCGCGGGTTGTCGGCGTCGGTCCAGAAGTTGACCAGATGCTCGCCCAGGATGGACGGGTAGGGAATCCGGTCGTCCGACGTCAGGATCGCCAGCGTGCGCGCCTTGATCGCGTCGAACTCAGGCGTAGCCTGGGCGGCCTCAAGTGTGGTGGCGTTGCGCTCCTCGACCCACGCCAGTGCGTCCTCACCCTCTACGTCCTCGAGCCAGAGGAAGGGGTCGTCGGTTTGAGCGAAGGCAGGAGCACTCAGCATGAGCAGGGCGAGCAGGCGTGTCATCGGATCGAAGGCAATTGCGAAGTTGGAAAGTAGATCCGTTCGCCAGCGCGATGACAGTGGTTCGGAATCTCGGTGGTGCGGACCTTCGCCCTCTCACCCATCTCTCTCGGCTCCATGCCCCTTCGCGTTGTCCAATTCGGCCTCGGCCCCATCGGCCAGGCCTCCGCTCGTCTCGTCCTCGACCGCCCCGATCTCCAGCTCGTCGGCGCTCTCGACCTTGACCCCAACCGCGTCGGCAAGGACGTGGGCGAGGTGCTCGGCGTCGAGGCCATCGGGGCCCCCGTCCGCAACGATGCCGAGGCCGCGCTAGCAGAGTGGGCACCCGATGTGGTTCTGCACACCACCCTCTCGTTCCTCAACAAGATCGAAGGCCAGCTGCTGACCTGCATCGCAGCGGGCGCGCACGTGGTCTCGTCCTCGGAGGAACTGTTCTGGCCCTTCCAGCGCGATGCCGATTTCTGCACGCGCGTCGATACGGCAGCCAAGGAGGCGGGCGTATCGGTCGTCGGCACGGGCGTCAACCCAGGCTTTGTGATGGACCTGTTCCCTGCGGTTCTCTCTGGCGTGATCGCGAAGGTGGACCGCGTGGACGTGTCGCGCTCGGTGGACGCCGGGCGTCGTCGTGGGCCGCTCCAGAAGAAGGTCGGCGCGGGTCTCAGCGTCGAGGCCTTCCGCGCGAAAGAGGCTGCGGGCGGCTTCGGTCACATCGGGATGGTCGAGAGCGGCCTCGCGCTGGCGGCTGGCTTCGGCTGGGACACCGCCGAGGTGACCGAGACGTTCGGCCCCCACATGTCGGATGGCGACTACGAGACGCCGCACGCCAGCGTGAAGACCGGCGACGTTGCGGGCATCCACCAGACCGCCACGGTTACCGTCGATGGCGTCGAGCGGGCCACGCTCACACTCACGATGGCCGTCGGCGCACCGGACGAGGACCGCGTCGAGATTCAGGGCGACCCGGACCTGACTGTGGTCGTCGAGGGCGGCACCTTCGGCGACACGGCGACCGTCGCGGCCGTGGTCAACAGCGCCGCCAAGGTGGCCGCCGCGCGCCCCGGACTTCTGACGGTTCTCGACCTCCCGGCAGCAGCCACCAACCCGATGGGGTAGCCGCCCCCTCGAGCTGGCGATCTCCGTCGTTTTCGCCAGCTCGACGTCGGGGTGCAGCACCCCGGCTATGGGGTCCGTATGGAGAGGTACCCCTCACCATCTGACTTGACGAATGCGTGTCCTGTGGCTTGCCCTCTTCCTCGTGGTCGCGGCCTGTGACTCTGCCAGCCCGATCACCCTTCCGGGAGAGACCACGATTGACGGCGTCACGTTCCGTGTGGACCGGACGCAGCTCCAGCGGGGCGATACCCTCGAGCTGGCGTTGGTGAACGAGAGCGGAAGCGATCTCTTTATGGGCGTGTTCGGGTGTGCCATCGTGGAGCGCCAGAGTGGAGACACGTGGGAGACTCGCGATACCGACAACGAGGGAGCTTGCATCCTGATCGGGATTCCCGTCGGTTCTGGCGAGACATATGAGGAGCCGTACCAGCTCGATGTTGCGCCCGGGACTGTCCGGCTGGTCCACCGATTCTCGAGCGACCGTGGCGGAGACAGCGAGATCCGCTCGCCAGCGATCCGCGTTCTCGATTAACCTCTTCCGCCAGCTCGAGCTGGCGACTGGCGCGGCATCACAGCGCGAACCTCGTCCAACCGGGCCCCCAATGCATCGCCAGGGCAGAGGGTCTGGCCCACAGCGTGGTCGCCGTGCCCACCGACGGCGTCTGGCCCGATGCCATAGCGTTCGCCCAGAGCGGCCGACACCGCACGCAGGCTCCGCATCTGAGCGTCGGTCGGAAGCTCATTCATGAAGTTGCCTTCGAGCACCACGTGGATGTGACCGGTCAGGTCATAGTTGGTGTTGGTATCGCCCTCGTACGCCGGGTCCCGAGCTTCGAGGACGGTCCCGTCCGGAGCGATGTAGAAGTGGTAGGGAACATCCGCCCAAGCCACCTTCATCCGCCCGTTTCCAAGTGTGTCTTCTCGCTGCGAAAAGTCCTGGAGATTGCGAAGCGTCTGGCGCGGGTCGGCGTCCGGGTTCTGGGGCGTCGCCGTGTGATGGATGGTGAGTTGAGAAGGTGTCTGGGAAACCATCTCAAACGCTGGTGCCTTGGCGTTCCATTCGGCTCGAGACACAAAAGGAACGGTCGGCGGGAGATCGAGATCAGGCTGGCTGGAGGACGCACAGCTCGCGAGCACGAGGAGGATGCCTGCGAAGGCAAGACGAGACATCTTGGTGGGGTCTGTCCGAAAGAGTGAGAGCAGCGGAT
>JBCBZH010000131.1:0-11393 GCA_039815415.1 Bacteroidota bacterium | reverse complement strand
CCCCCCGAGGATGTGGTCATCGAGAACTTCCTGTCGGTAGACGCCATTGGCGGCTACCTGCAGCGCCGAGGGGTGGCCGGATGAGCACTGGTGACCTGATTCCTACGGCCGAGCGCATCGCGCTGACCAAGAGCCAGCATCTGCTCTGGATGGGGCAGCAGCTCCGCCCGGAGACGCCGCTCTACAACATGGCGCAGACGTTCACGCTGCGCGGAGAGCTGGACCTGGATGCGATGCAGCGTGCATTTCAGGCCTTGCTGGACCGGAGCGAGACGCTTCGGACGGTCATTGAGGTTCAGCATGGCATTCCGTTCCAGCGTGCCAAGGCGCCCTTTGCTTACACCGTCGAACGGGTAGACCTGAGTCGCCAGCCGGACCCCGATGCGGCCTTCGCCGAATGGGCCGCTGCGCGGACGCGTCAGGTGTTCGACATGAGCGTGCAGCTGTTCGATGCTGCGTTCGTACGTCTAGCGGAGGATCGGCATGTCTGGTACCTCAATCTGCACCACCTCATCACGGATGCGTGGAGCACGTCGCTCGTCTACCAGGCGATGGCCGATTTCTATGCCCGTGCGCTCGACGGCACCCTGGCGGAGGCGCCGCCGCTGCGGTCGTACTCGGAGTATGTGGCGTACGAGCAGGGCAATCGGGACTCTCGGCTGACGCAACGAGCAACGCAGTACTGGGCCGATCAGCTCGAGGCCCTTCCAGCGTCGGTGCAGCTCTACGGAGAACAGGAAGCCCGGGAGACCACGCGGACGGCCCGCGTCACCCGGCCTCTCGGGGCTGCCCGCTCCCAGCGCCTCCGCGAGCTGGCGGCCAAGGATGCGGCGCTGACGGAGCACGTCGCGCTGTTCAACCGGTTCGCAACGCTGCTCTTCGCAACCCTGCACCGCGTGAGTGGACAGACCGAGCTGGCGTTCGGGACCCCGTCTCACAACCGCCCCACGGCGGCGTTGAAGGAGACCGTGGGTGTGTTCATCGAGATGTTTCCGTTGCAGGTGAGCATCGAGGAGGGCGAGACGTTCCGCACGCTGCTTGCCAAAGTGCAGCGGGCCACGGGGGCCTTCCTGCGCTACGCCCAGCCGGGCACCAGCTCGTCGGCCGTGAACCGGAGCCTGAACGTGATCCTCAACTACATCACGGCCTCCTTCGATGAATTCGCAGGCCTGCCGATGACGTCGGATTGGGTGCACGCGGGACACGGGGACAGCAGCCACCATCTGCGTCTTCAGGTGGAGGACTTCGATGCGACAGGAGAGTTCATCCTCCACGCCGACCTGAACGAGGCGCTGTTCGATCCGGCCACACGAGACGCCGCTGCCGATCACCTCGTCACGCTGCTGGACGGAATGTTGGCTGATAGTGACCAGCCCATTCAGTCGGCAGCCTTGCTCACGGACGCGGAGCAGGAGACGTTGTTGACGAGGTTCAGTACGTCGCCGAGTCAAGGCATAGAGGTCGCAGAAACGGTCGTTCACGCATTCGAGTCTCAGGTGAGAGCAACGCCAGAGCACGTTGCTGCAGAACACGAAGACGCATCACTGACCTATCGCCAGCTCGACGCCAAAGCCAACGCGCTGGCGGCGATGCTGCGCGAACGCGGTGTGGCTCGCGGCTCGCTCGTAGCGGTCGCGATGGACCGGTCGCTGGAGGTGCTTGTGGCCTACCTGGCGGTGCTGAAAGCGGGCGGGGCCTACGTGCCCATGGACCCGTCCCACCCGGAGGCGCGTTTGCGTCACCAGCTCGACGAAGCCGCTCCCGCGGTGGTCCTCACTCGGGCTGAGGTCGCGGACCGGGTGCCCGACTCAGGTGCTGCCCTCCTGGTCGTCGATGTCGACACGCTGGCGGACGATGGGGCTCCCCTCGAGCAGGCCCCAGCCGCGGCGGATCTGGCCTATGTGCTCTACACCTCGGGATCCACGGGCCGGCCGAAGGGCGTCCAGATTGGGCATCGCGCGCTGGCGACGTATGCGGCGTGGGCCTGCCACACCTATGCGAAGGGCGCACCGATGGATGCGGCTCTGTTCACGCCGCTCACCTTCGACCTGACCGTTACGTCCATCTGGCTGCCGCTTCTGACTGGTGGGCGGATTCGGATCTACAGCGAGGACGAGAAGCCTGGAGCCACACTCCTCAGGGTGGTTGAGGACGATGCCGTCGATCTGATCAAGCTGACGCCGTCGCACCTAGCCTTGCTCCGGGGGAGGCCGCCCTGCGAGCGGATCCGATGTGTGATCGTTGGGGGGGAAGACTTCAAAACCAAACGGCCTCTCCAGGCCTTGGAGCACTTCGGGTCAGAGACTGCCGTGTTCAACGAGTACGGGCCGACCGAGGGCACGGTTGGGTGCGTCGTCCATCGATACGATCCTCTGACAGACACCGACGTTTCGGTGCCGATTGGCCGTCCAATGGACCACGTTGAGGCCTATCTGCTCAACGATGCTCGCCAGCTCGTTCCGGTGGGCGTGGTCGGTGAGCTGTACCTCGGCGGTGACGGGCTGGCGCAGGGCTACCTCGCACAACCCGAGCGGACAGCGGAGCGCTTTGTGTCCCATCCATTCCGAGCCGGTCAGCGGCTGTACCGCACCGGAGATCTCGGCCGCTGGCGCCGGGACGGGACCATGGAGTACCACGGCCGCACGGACGAACAGGTCAAGATCAACGGAGTCCGCATCGAGCTGGGCGAGGTCGAAGCCGCGCTGGCGAGCCATCCGGGGGTGGACGCCGCCGCCGTGGCGGTCTCGTCGCAGAAGCGAGGTGCCCCCGAACCCGACCACTACTGCACTCGGTGCGGGCTGGCGTCGACCTATCCGGACATCACCTTCGACGACGATGGCGTTTGCCACCTGTGCACGGCCTTCGAGGCGTACGAGGACAAGGCCCATCGGTACTTCAAGTCGATGGAGGATCTCCGAACCATCTTTCGGGCTTCGCGAGCGTACGCGACAGGCGACTATGATTGTCTCATGCTGCTCAGTGGGGGGAAGGACAGCACGTATGCTCTCGGGCAACTCGTGGAGCTAGGGCTGCGCGTGATGACGTTCACGCTCGACAACGGCTACATCTCCGATGAGGCCAAGGCCAACATCCGGCGCGTCACGGACGCGCTGGGCGTGGAGCATGTCTTCGGGTCCACGCCCGCCATGAACGAGATCTTTGTGGACAGCCTCGAGCGGTTTAGCAATGTTTGCCAGGGCTGTTTCAAGACGATCTACACCCTCAGCCTCCAGCTCGCACGTGAACAGGGCATTCCAATCATCGTGACCGGCCTCTCGCGAGGCCAGTTCTTCGAGACACGGTTGACGGAAGAGCTGTTCGCAGAGGATGAGGGCGCCCTAGAGCGCATCGACCTGACGGTGCTGGAAGCGCGAAAGGCCTATCACCGCGTGGACGATGCGGTGTCCCGGCTGATGGACGTCGAGGCCTTGCAGGACGACGCCATTTTCGAGCAGATCCAGTTCGTGGACTTCTATCGGTTCAGCGATGCCTCACTCGAAGAGATGATGGCGTACCTGGATGAGAAGCTGCCATGGGTGCGCCCCAGTGACACCGGCCGCTCCACCAACTGCCTGATTAACGAAGCGGGGATTTGGGTTCATCAGCAGGAGCAGGGCTATCACAACTACGCCTTCCCGTACAGCTGGGACGTTCGCGTGGGTCACAAGCGGAGGGATGAGGCGCTAGCCGAGCTCGATGAAGTAATCGATGCTGAAAGCGTTCGAAGGATACTCAAAGAGATTGGATATGAGGGGCCAGCGATGAGGGACGAGGCCTCGGTCAATCAGCTCGTCGGGTACTATGTCAGCGAAGCCCCTCTTGACCTGGAAGCGATGCGCTCCACCCTCGAAGCGCACCTCCCGGACTCGATGATTCCCTCCCAGTTTGTTCGTCTCTCGGAGATGCCCCTCAGCGCAAACGGAAAAGTGGATCGGGCTCAACTCCCGGATGCGTCGGCGCGACACCAGAGCGTGGCTGCCGCAGAGTATGTCGCTCCGCGTTCCCCTCTCGAAGACGACATCGCTGGCATCTGGGCGGATGTGCTTGGGCTGGACCAAGTCGGCGTCTTCGATGAGTTTCTAACCGTTGGGGGGCAGTCACTTCTTGCAATTCAGATCATTGCTCGCTTGAATCAACGCTTCGAGACCACCTTGCCGCTTCAATCAGCCTTCGAGGCGACAAGCGTGGCTGCTCTTGCGGAACTCGTGGAGGACACGCTTCTTGCCGAGATCGGGGCGCTCTCGGAGGAAGACGCACAGCGACTGTCTGGGTCCACGGCAGCGGAATGAATCGGATGGGGCCAGGCTCTTCGGGTCAACGTGCCGGACTCTCGGACGCCAAACGCGCCCTGCTCGAGCAGCGGCTTCGGGGACGTCAATCAACGGCCCCAGACGGGATCAAACCGCGTCCTTCGGATGTCCCGGCGGTCCTGTCGCCCGGGCAAGAGCGTCTCTGGGTCCTTCACCAGCTCGACCCTGAGAGCCCAGCCTATACGATGGTCCAGGCCGTTCGGGTGACGGGGGCACTGGATGCACAGCAGCTGGAGTCTGCGCTCAGCCGGGTGGTGGAGCGGCACGACATCCTGCGCAGCACCATCGTAGAGGCCGACGGGCATCCGCGCCCGGAGGTGCACGCCGAGTTGGCGATCGATCTGCCGGTGGTGGCTGTGGACGGAGAGGAGGGGGCACACCACCGTGCGACAGAACTCGCGCAGCGCCCCTTCGAGCTGGCGGCAGGTCCGCTCTTCCGCACGGCCCTCCTACGGCTCGCCGAGAACGACCATGTGTTCGTGGTGGCGATGCACCACATCCTCTCCGATGCGTGGTCGATGGAGGTGTTCTGGCGCGAGCTGGCGACGGCCTACACAGGCGGAGACCTCGCCCCACTGCCCATCCAGTATGCGGACTACGCGTACTGGCAAGTGGCGCGCTCCGACACCGCCTCGGACACCTCGCTCGAGTACTGGACGCGCCAGCTTGAGGGCGTCACAGACCTCGCGTTGCCGGCGGATCGGGAGCGGAGCGCGTCGCGCTCGCGACGGGGGGGGCTGCGGACTCGCCCACTGCCACAGGATCTCGCGGAGCGCCTTCAGGCCTTCAGCACGGAGCAGGGCGCGACGCTCTTCATGGTTCTGCTTGCTGCATACCAGACACTGCTCCACCGGTACACGGGCGAGGAGGACATCGCGGTGGGGGTCCCGGTGACCAACCGGACCCGAGCGGACGTGCAGCCGCTGATCGGGTTTTTCCTCGATACGGTGGTGGTGAGGAGTGACCTCGAGGGCGTTCCGTCGTTTGAAGCGTTCCTTGAACGAGTGAAGAGCCGAGTGCTCGAGGCGTTTGCGCACCAGGACGTACCGTTTCAAACGGTCGTGGATGCTCTGCACACGGAGCGCAGGGCCGGGCGCAGCCCACTCGTTCAAACGATGTTCGTCCTTCAGCAGCCGCCGGTGATGCCGCCGCTCGGCCCGGGGTTGAGCCTAGACCCGTTCCCCGTTGAGACCCACGCGGCCAAGTTTGACCTGACCCTGTTCGCCACCGAGTCGCCAGGGACGCTGGATCTCATGATTGAGTTCGACGCAGACCGGTACGATGCCGCGACCGCCGACCGGTGGCTGGAGCAGATGGAGGTACTGCTCGACGGGATCGTAGAGACGCCTGGGGCACCGATCTCCCAGCTCCCTCTGTTGTCTGAGGCGCAGCGCACCGCCGTGCTGAAGGCCGCGGAGAGCGACGAGTCGGCGTCCCTTCCCGATGGGCTCGTCCTGGACTGGATCGAGGATCAGGTCCGTCGCCAGCCCGATGCAGAGGCAGTGGTCTTTGAGGGCGAACGGCTGTCCTACGCGGATCTCTGGACTCGAGCTGGTGACCTCGCATCACACCTCGCCACGCAGCTTGTAGAGCCGGGGACCCGGGTTGGGGTCTGTCTCGAGCGATCGATTGAACTGATAGTCAGCATCGTCGGGGTGCTTCGAGCGGGCGGGGCCTATGTCCCGTTGGATCCCGGCTATCCAGTGGAACGACTCCAGTTCATGGTGGCCGATGCCGAGGCGCCGATGGTGGTGACGACCGCCGCACATCGACACCTGTTCGCGGAGTCGAGCGTTCGACTCCTGGACGTGGACGCGTTGGGGCTGCCAGAACGAGATCCGCCGCAGGCGCCAGGCCCCAAGGACCTCGCCTATGTCATCTACACGTCGGGGTCAACGGGGCGGCCCAAAGGGGTTGCCGTGACGCATCACAACCTGGCGGCGTCGACAGGGGCACGGCTCGTGGTCTACGACGCGCCCGTGGGACGCTTTCTGCTGCTGTCCTCGGTTGCCTTCGATTCGTCCGTTGCGGGATTGTTCTGGACGCTCGTGTCTGGGGGCACACTGGTCCTGCCTCCCGACCGCATTGAGCAGAACGTGGGGGAGCTAGAAACGCTCATTGAACAGGAGCAGGTCACTCACACGCTCTGTCTTCCGTCGCTGTACAGCGTGCTGCTGGATCTGGCTCAGCCGGGTCCACTCCGATCCCTGCAGTGTGTGATTGCAGCGGGAGAAGCCCTGCCTCCCGTATTGGCGGCCACCCATCACCAACGGCTTCCCAGTGCAGCGCTGTACAACGAGTATGGCCCGACAGAGACCACCGTCTGGGCGACGGTCCACCGGGTGTCGGCGGGTGAGGAGACGTCCCGCGTGCCCGTGGGACGACCCATTCCTGGAGCACGCGTCTACGTGCTGGATGCGCATGGTGAGCCCGTCCCTGTGGGGGGAGCAGGGGAGCTGGTGATCGGGGGACTCGGGCTGATGCCAGGGTATCTCAACGCTCCCGAGCGAACGGCTTCGGCCTTCATCCCCGACGCGTTCTCCGAGGACCCGTCAGCTCGCCTCTACCGCACCGGGGACCGCGCGCGCTGGCGGTCCGATGGCACGCTCGATGTTCTCGGGCGCATCGACTCGCAAGTGAAGGTCCGGGGGTACCGCGTCGAGCTTGGGGAGGTGGAGGCGGCACTCTTGGAGCAGCCTGACCTGCAAGACGCGGTGGTTGTGCTGGGGAGCCCCAGGGAGTCGCCGATTCAATCGGATGACATCCAGGCGCGAGAGAGCCAGCGCGAAGAGGATGGCTCGCTGGCCGAGATCGGGTCCCGCGTCCATGCTCTCGGACCCGCACAGCGCGAGCGTCTTGCTCAACGCCCGACGGTCAGTTCCACGCCTCAGCGCCAGCTCGTCGCGTATGTCGTGCCGCGTTCTGGGGCCACAGTGGCCGCCGATGAGGTTCGATCTGCGGTAGCCCGCCGGGTTCCAGAGTTCATGGTACCGTCGGCAGTGGTGGTGCTAAGTGCACTTCCTCGGATGCCCAACGGCAAAGTGAGTCGCCGGGGCTTGCCTGAGCCACATGCGGCTGTGCGTTCGGAATACTCCGCGCCACGCACGGACACAGAGCGGGCCCTGGCCGCCATCTGGGCAGACGTCCTTGGGGTGGAGCAGGTCAGCGCCGATGCCAACTTCTTCGAGATCGGAGGCGATTCGCTACTGAGCATCCAGATCATCTCGCGCGCCAATGACCTCGGCCTGGAGGTCAAGTCCAGCGACTTCTTCGAGCACCCGACGATCCACGGGCTGGCGGCTGCGATGGAGAGCCAGACAGGCTCTCGGTCGGAGTCTTGGCTCGTTCCGCTGGCTCCAGAGGGACACCGGACGCCGTTGTTCATCATCCACGGGTGGGGTGGCAAAGTATTCAAGTACCGCGACCTCGCTCGCCAGCTCGGCGATGACCTGCCCGTGTATGGAATCCAGGATATCGACCATGACTCCCCAGAGGATCGGTTCTCCTCCTTCGAGGCGATGGTCGATCACTACGTGTCGGTGATCCGCTCGAAGCAGCCGCGGGGGCCCTACACCTTGCTGGGGTTCTCGGTAGGGGGGACGACCGCATTCGCCATCGCGTCGAAGCTCCGCCAAGCTGGCGAGACCATCGAGCGGCTGTTCGTTCTGGACACGGTGCCGTTCAACTTGCCCCGGAGAGTTCGTTTTCAGGTGATGCTTCCCTACATACTTGCACGGCTGAAGCATCACACGGCCACCATCGCCCGATCTCCCTCGACCCTCCTCAGCCGGGTCCGACAGTTGGGGCAGACGTTCCTGCAGCAGTTCGCCTCAGCGTCGGAGTACACGGAGCCTCTGCAGGAGGCGATTGACTCCATTCCAGAGGGCGAGGACTATTACCGCACGCTGATGCGGTACTACACACCAGAGCCATGTGAGATGCCCGTAACGCTGGTGGAAGGCTCAGTCTCAGAAGAGAAGTACACCTTCCGAGTCGCTTGGAAGTATCTCACAGGAGCCACGCTGGAGACTCGTTCCATCGAGTCCGGGCATGATGCCATGATCCTAGACCCCGAGAGGCGAAAGGAGCTCGCTGGCTTGATTCGGCAGTGCCTCGAGCTGCGAGAAGACCCCTCCTGAGACTCAACGCGTACATCCTGTCGCGGGCAACGCGGCGACTCCTTTGGCACTCGCTTGCCCATATCCTCATGGCCCGGATCGCTCTCGTCCCCCATCCGCATATGAGCGGAATCATTGCTGTGATGGGGCTCGGAACTCAGTTGATGCGCCTGGGGCATGAGGTTCTCCTCGTTGGCAACAAGCGCGTGGTGGACGCAGCAGAGGAACGTGGGTTCAAGACCGCTCAACTCCTAGGTTCCAAGGTAAAAGGGCCCATCCCTCACAACGGATCCGTTCCAACGCGCTGGCGGAACTACAAGGCCCGAATGGCCTATTCGCTCGCAAAGCTTGGCGCAGATTCGGTCGAGGAGCTGTTCGCTGAGTTGAGGCCGGATCTTGTTCTGGTGGACCAGGAGATGGCTCACGTCGCGATTCCCCTGCTTGGGATGGGGATCAACACGGGCGTTTCCAGCAATCTCATGAGCCTTGTGGAGCAGCCAGGGGTGCCGCCACCGAGCGAGTACTGCGTCCCCGGGCAGGGAGCCCGTGGGTCACGGTTGGGCATTCGGTGGATCTGGTGGAGGTACCGATTCCGGAAGTGGCTGGCACAAACCCGCAACTGGATCGCCTCCGGCCGTGTGAACCGGGCCACGACGCTGAAGGCACTGGCCCGCCTCTATGGAATCGATCCGTCGATGCATCTCCGGTTCTACGAGTGGCTGATCCCAGCCAACTTGGTCTCTCTGCCCTTGCTGTACACCACGCCAGAAGCCCTCGAGCTTCCCTATGATCTCCCGCCAGACACGACGTATCTCGGCGCGCGTGTGGATGAAAGCAGACGCCACGCGGTGTCTGACCTGCCACCTCAGCTGGCTCGTGTTCTGGACAGACGCGATACGGATCGCCAGCTCGTGTACTGCGCGTTCGGGGCATTCTTCGACGGAGACGATAGCACCTTCTTGCGCCTCGCGATCCAGGCCCTAAATCGTCTTGACAACGTAGACGTCGTGGTTGGGCTGGGAGGGCGTGGGGAAGTCGAGACTCTTGGGCCACTTGCACCGCACGTGGTTGTGTTTCCGTGGGCACCACAAATCAACGTGCTGGACGTCGCAGACGCCGCACTGATTCATGCCGGAGGGGGGACCATCTGCGAGTGTGCCTATTTCGGTGTTCCGTTCGTGACCTACCCGTTCGACGTCAATGAACAGCAGGGGAACGCAAGCCGGGCTGTCTATCACCAGATCGGCGTGCTGGGAGATCGCGATCAGGACGGCGTCACAGAAATCCTGAGCAAGCTCCAGACGGTTCTCAGTGATCCAACGATTCGGTCGAACGCGAAGTCGATGAAAGAACGCTACCGCAGGTCGATGGCAGATGGGCGGCTGTCCGCCGTCATCGACGAGCTGGTAGAGCGGGGCGCAGCGCGATAACCCCTCTGTGACGCCCGTGCCGCGATCCATAGATGCGTACGTTCGGGGTGAGCCCATCCTTTGCCTAGCGTGAAGCCCGTTTCTCTGTTTCTAGTCCTTCTCGCGCTCGCCAGCGCGACCGCCGCCAGCGCGCAGTCGGTGGTGGTCAACGAGCTGCTGGCCTCCAACACGGCCACCCTCGCAGACCCGGACTTCGGCGACTACGCGGACTGGATCGAACTCTACAACCCCGCCAACTCGGCAGTGGACCTGAGCGGCTACACCCTCACCGACGATCTGACCGAGCCTGCGCGCTGGCGCATTCCCGATGGCACGACGATCCCCGCCGGCGGCTACCTGATCCTCTGGGCCGATGGCGAGAATGCCATCCCGCCCACCGCTAGCGCATTGCATACCGACTTCAAGCTGTCGGCCAGCGGCGAGCAGGTCGGGCTCTACGATGTGTCCGGTGGTGTGGTGGACACGCTCACGTACGGCCCTCAGACCACCGACGTGTCGTTCGGGCGCGTGCCGGAGGGCAGCGACGTGTGGGCCTTCATGTCGACCCCGACGCCGGGTGCTGCGAATGTCACCAGCTCGAGTGGAGGCATAGCGGGTGCCCCGATGGTATCGCTTGAGAGCGGGTTTTTCGCGGGAGGTGAGACGGTCGAGCTGGCGACGGCTGAGGCGGGGGGCGTGGTGCGCTACACGCTCGATGGGACCGAGCCCAAGGAAGACTCCGAGGCCTACACGGCGCCGCTGGATCTGATGGAGACGATGGTGCTTCGCGTGGCGACGTTCGCGCCAGACCGGATCCCGAGCGAGGTGGTGACGCGGACGTTTTTCGTGGGGGAGTCCTCGGACCTCGCGGTGATCTCGCTCGTCACGGATCCGGCAGGGTTCTTCAGCGACACCTCCGGGATCTATGTGGAGGGCACCAACGGCATCCCGGGGTTGTGCCGGACGCGGCCGGTCAACTGGAATCAGGACTGGGAGCGCGAGGTCCATTTGTCGTTCTTCGAGCCGACCGACACCGGGTTCGAGCTGGTGATGGATCAGGGTACGGGCGTCCAGATTTTCGGCGGATGCAGCCGCATCTACCCGCAGAAGTCGCTCTCGCTGCACGCACGGGGGCGGTACGGGGCTTCCGCATTCGATGCCCGCCTGTTTCCAGATCTCGACCTCGATACCTTCGACGACCTCGTGCTCCGCAGCTCGGCGCAGGACTGGTGGCGCACCATGTTCCGCGATGGCATGATCCAGACCCTTACGCGGCACATGGATCTGGACGGACAGGCGTACCGACCTACCGTCGTCTTTCTCAATGGCGAGTACTGGGGCATCCACAACCTCCGCGAGAAGCTGAACGAGGACTACGTGGCCGGTCACTACGGCATCAGCGACGAGGACGTGGAGGTACTCGACGCTGAGAAGCTGCCTCTGCGGGGACGATCCGAGCACTACGACGAGCTGTTGACGATCCTCGATACGCAGGACATTCGCCAGCCCGACGTGTTCGCCCTGGTGGAGGCGAGGATGGACGTGGACCAGTACCT
>JBCBZH010000309.1:0-4539 GCA_039815415.1 Bacteroidota bacterium | reverse complement strand
GCGGCCATTCACCCGTCTTCCACCCAGTCTGCACTCAATGACCCCCATTCACGCAACCACCGTTCTCGGCGTCCTCCACAATGGCAAAGTCGCCCTCGGCTCCGACGGCCAGGCCACCATGGGCGACACTGTGATGAAGCACAAGGCTCAAAAAGTGCGACCGCTCTATGGTGGCAAGCTGCTCGCTGGATTCGCCGGGTCCACCGCGGACGCGTTTACGTTGTTCGAGCGCTTCGAGGCCAAGCTCGAGCAGTATGGGGGCAACACCGTGCGAGCGGCCGTCGAGCTGGCGAAAGACTGGCGCACCGACCGCTACCTCCGCCGCCTTGAAGCCCTCCTCGCTGTCGCAGCGCCCGACCGCCTGCTTCTGGTCAGCGGCACGGGCGACGTGATCGAGCCCGACGACCCGATCCTGGCGATCGGCTCAGGTGGCTCCTACGCGCTGGCGGCCACGCGTGCGATGATGAAGCACAGCCCATCCCTTTCGGCCAAGGAGATGGTTGAGGAAGGTCTCAACATCGCAGGCGAGATCTGCATCTACACCAACCAGAACTTGACCGTCATGGAGCTGGACGCAGAGCCAGCATAGTCTTCTTGAGCTAGCGCTGCGGGCCCTCGCTGTTCCGAGTCGCCAGCTCGTTTCGAGGTCATCATCCTGACTGTCCGGGATATCGGTAGTTTTCAGCACTCCACAATTGGAGCCCAGTCTTCCACTTTCTGTTTTCGGATGTCAGAACTCACGCCAGGCGCCCCTCCTCCTGGGGTTCCATTGCCCTCTACCCTTTCGGCCCACCCCGCTCCTGCAACGGATGCGACGCCCCAGGCCGCGGTTCTCCTGGACTATCAGAACCTGCATCACTACCTCAAGGGCCGAGCTGGCGCCGCTGCTCCTGCCGACTTAGCTGGGCAGATGCTCAAGGCACTCCGGGACCGCCTGCAGACGGATGGCACACGCATCACCCGAGGCCGTGCCTACGCCGACTTCGGCGGCCTCGATGATCATGCCCGACACGTACAGCGCTCCTTGTACCTGCATGGGATTGAGCCAGTCTATGTGCCGTCCACGATGCATCGCAACACGACCGACCTCCAGCTCGCTGTCGATGCCATCGAGATGCGAAACCGGCACCCGGAGGTAGGCACATACGTGCTGCTCGCCGGAGACCGGGACTACGCGCCAGTGGTCCAGGCGCTGATTTCCGCTGGGCGGCGTGTGGTGGTCGTTGGCTTCCGTGAGCACCTGTCCCCGTATTTGCTGGATCACACCGACGGCGGCGAATTCATCGATGCTGAGACGTTGGTTCCGTCGAACGCGCTGGCGCCGGAGACAAAGGTCGGCGAACCCATCCAGGAGACAGAGTTCAAGGAGATCCAAGACCCAGCGTATGAGATCGACTACGATGCTCTGGAGGTGATCGAGAAGTTCTTCGGCCAGTACGAGGAGATCTACCTGACACCACTGCTCCGTCGCCTCTCCGACGAGATTGGTGAGACAGAGGGGCATGATCCCAAATCTCTCGTTGCCGACCTCGAAGAATGTGGCGCAGCTCGCCTGGAACGGCGTCGCGGCATGCCATACGACTACACCGTGCTGCTGGTAAACGACGATCACCCGGCGGTCGTCGAGGTACGCGAGGAGCTTCGTGGCGTGGCCGTCCCAGATGCATCGGCGGACGATGGCCTCCCATTCGAGGACGGCGACCTGTAGTGCCGCATGCGTGATGGGCAAGCGTCCCCCATTGCTCTCTCACGCATCACCAACTCCACACATTGCCGAGGCATCCAGCGCCCACGCCCGCGCGTAGGCCCGCCCAACGCGCATCTGCATTCACCCATGGAACTCGTCTCTCCTCCCCAGCCTGTCGACAATCTGGCGGGGCTTACGCCGCGCCAGATCGTGGCCGAGCTGGACAAATACGTCGTCGGCCAGGACACAGCCAAGAAGAGCGTCGCCATCGCGCTCCGCAACCGTTGGCGGCGCCTGCATGCAGACGACAGCATGCGCGACGAAATCACCCCGGCCAACATCATCCTGATTGGTCCCACCGGTGTCGGCAAAACCGAGATCGCTCGGCGCCTGGCGAAGCTGACGGGAGCGCCGTTCATCAAGGTGGAAGCCACCAAGTTCACCGAAGTCGGCTACGTAGGACGGGATGTGGAGTCCATGGTCCGCGACCTCGTCGACCTGGCGCTCAATCAGGCCAAGGAAGAACAGGCCGAACGCGTCCAGGAGGACGCTCGGCGACACGCCGAGGATCGGCTACTGGACCTTCTGGTGCCCTCGTCCAAGCCGGCCGCATCGCCGCTTCCCGGCCTTGGCTTTCCGACGACCAACGCCAGCTCGGAGACGAGCACCGAGGAGGACGACCTGCTCCGACGAACCCGCGAGAAGTTCCGCACCCGCCTGCACAACGGTCAGCTCGACGACCGCGAGGTGGAGGTAGATGTCACCCTCGACCGCACGACCAACCTCCAAATGTTTGGGCCGATGGGCCTCGAAGAGATGGGCATCAACCTGCAGGAGATGCTCGGAGGAATGGGCAAGAAGCGGCAGAAGCGCCGCGTGAAGGTCCCCGAGGCCTGGGACCTGCTGACGCAGGAAGAAGCCGCCAAGCTGGTGGACCAAGAAGCGGCGCGCGCGGAAGCCCTCGCCCGTGTTGAGAATGCGGGCATCGTGTTCATCGACGAGATCGACAAGGTGGCGGGGCGCCAAAGCCAGGGCGGCGGCTCAGGGCCGGATGTGTCTCGCGAGGGCGTTCAGCGCGACCTGTTGCCCATCGTGGAAGGCTCGACGGTGATGACCAAGCACGGATCGGTCAAGACTGACCATATCCTGTTCATCGCCTCGGGCGCGTTCCATGTCTCCAAGCCAAGTGATCTGATCCCAGAGCTGCAGGGGCGCTTCCCCATTCGCGTTGAGCTTGGGTCGCTCTCCGAAGACGACTTTGTCCGCATCCTGACCGAGCCGGAGAACGCACTGCTGAAGCAATACGCGGCCATGTTCACATCTGAGGGCGTCGAGCTGGCGTTCGATGATGAGGCCGTACGTGAGATTGCTCGGACAGCGGCGCGCGTCAACGACGAGGTCGAGAACATCGGCGCGCGGCGGCTCCACACCATCCTGACCACGCTGCTCGAGGACTATCTCTTCGAGGTGCCCGATGGTCCACACGGTGACCGCATCGTCATCACGGCAGACGAAGTCCGCACCCGCCTCGACGGCATCGTCAAGAATCGGGATCTGAGCCAGTACATCCTGTGAGGCCAGCTGCCCACCCATGAGCACGCCAGCTCGACGCTCCCTCTCGGACGCGCGGGCCGACCTGCTCCAGCGGTGGCAGGCGCAGCCCGACCCGTCGCCCTTTACGCACCCCGACGTGTGCGCAGCCGCAGCAGAGGCCTTCGGGTTGGCGACCACCGTGTGGATGAACGACCACGCATCAGCGGTGGCCTTCGAGAAACGGGTCGGCGTGGGTCTACTCTCGGCGCTCGCGCTGGCGCTTCCTCCAGTCGTCCCCGTCTCTGCCCCGATCCTGACGCCTGCACCCTCGGAAGCAGACAACCACCACGGCGATACCGACCTCGACGCGCTAATTCAGGCTCTCAGCGCGACCTATGCTCAGGCCACGTTCGCCCTGCCCTCGAGTTGGCGAGACCCCCGGCCCTTCGCATGGGCCGGCTGGACGGCTGAGTCCCGATTCACATACACGGTACAACTACCCTCCGACACCGACACGTGGAGTTCGGGTCGTCGGCAGACGCTGCGGAGCCACGCCGAGACCTTCGACGTGCGTGTCGATGCCGATCCCCCTGAAATCGCCGCGGAGTTCCAGTCTGAGGCCTACCAGCGGAAGGGCATCGCGTTTGACCCGTCGGTGGCGCAGATGAGCCAGATCGCCAGCGCGATGCAGGAGGCCGGATGCCTCCGCACGGTGGTGGCCTGGCAGGATGAGGCCGCGCGGGCAGCAGCCGTGTTTGCCGTTGCGGGCACCCGCGCCACCTACTGGCTGGCGGGATCTGAGCCAGGCCCAGCGATGACGGTTCTGTTCGCTAACGCGTTCGAAGCACTGGCAGCGGAGGGCGTCACAGAGATCGATCTCGGGGGTGCCAACGTTCGCAGTGTGGCGGAGTTCAAGCGCCAGTTTGGAGCCCGACTCGCCCCGGTGTTCCGCGTGCGCCACGTCGGCCCCCGCTGGCTGCGCGAACTCCACGCGATCCGGCAGAGCAGATGATCTCCAGCTCGTTGCACCGCTCGTGACCACGCTGATCGTCAACGCCGACGACTTTGGCCTCTCGGAGCCAGTCAACCAGGGGATCGCGGACGCTCACACGGGGGGTATCGTGACCTCGACGACCTGGCTCGCGGGCGGTGACGCTGCCGACGAGGCCGTCGAGCTGGCGAGAACGGCTCCTCAGCTCGAGGTTGGACTCCACCTCGCGCTCACGGACGTGCGACCGGTCGGCGATCCGGCTCCCTTTCGATCCCTGCTGAGCACGGAGGGCCGATGGCGGTCCGGGTATGGGTCTGTGATTCGATGG
>JBCBZH010000054.1:0-18636 GCA_039815415.1 Bacteroidota bacterium | reverse complement strand
CTCTGAGCGGGGAGGCGCCAGCTCGTTCCCGCTCATGGGTGCAGTGGGAAGGGAGAACGAGAATGTGGACCCATAGCCCTCACGGCTGTCCAAGGACAGCTTCTGGCCGTGGGCCTCCAGGATATGCTTGACGATGGCGAGTCCGAGACCGGTTCCGCCTTGCTCTCGCGATCGACTCTTGTCCACGCGGAAAAAGCGATCCGTGACGCGAGGAATGGCGGCTGCAGGGATACCGATGCCATCGTCGACTACAGAGATGCGGACGTTGCCACTGGTAGGGAGGACGCGTGCGATGATCTCTACGGCTCCACCAGCGTCGTTGTACTTGACCGCGTTCTCGATCAGGTTGGTGAGTACCTGCCGCAGGCGGTCTCGGTCGGCCTGGATCTGAGGAAGATCTACGGGGAGATGCGCGGTTACAGTGACTTGCCGTTCGGTCGCCAGCCGCTCGAGGCTTTCGACGATCTCGCGTGCGAGGCCGTGGAGTGGAAACGCGGACAAGTTGAGCTGAAGGCGTCCGGTCTCGAGGTTTGAGATGGCGGAGAGATCGCGCGAAAGCGTCTCGAGGCGTTGGGCATTGCTGTGGATTTTCTCGACGAACCGGCGGCGCACGCGTTCGTCATCCAGAGCACCGTCGAGGAGCGTTTCGGCGAATCCGCTTACAGCGAAAATGGGCGTCCTCAACTCGTGGCTGACATCCCCGAGGAACTCGCGGCGGTAGCTCTCGGCTCGCTCCAGGCGCTCGATCTCTTTCTGAAGCGTCTGCCCAGCCCGGTTGACCTGATGGATGAGCGCGTCGATCTCATCCCGGTCGGTTCGGGGTGGGAGAGTCATGAGGGCTTTGAACTTCCGCTTCCGCGCATCCCGGAGAGCTTTGCGAGCCACCTCGAGCCGATCCACGACGAGCGTGCGAACCGTCGCGTAGGTCAGGCCTCCTGCAAGAGTCGCCAGCCCGAGGGCCATCAGAAGCGCGATTCCCCACTGGCCTCCCGAGGCCCACAGGCCCGTGAGTCCGCCCGCCAGCCCGAGGGCGCCAGCCATCATAAGGGCAATACGAAGAGCGAGGCGGCTCGGCATAGAGGCAGTCCGCAGAGGGCGAGGGCAGAATACGGAGAGGCCCGGGTCAGGCTGGCATGGCCTCAGCGAGGCGATAGCCGACGCCCTTCACCGTCTCGATGTAGTGGCTCCCGATCTTCTCGCGCACCTTTCGGACATGCACGTCCACCGTACGATCGACAACGTACACGTCGGGGCCCCAGACGCTATTGAGGAGGTCTTCGCGGGTGAACACGCGGCCTGGATGGGCCGCGAGGAAGTACAGCAGCTCAAACTCCTTACGCGGCAGGCGGAAGCTCTCCTCCGTATCCGGCCGCTGGACGATGTACCGCTCCCGGTCTACGATCAGGTCGTGGATGCGAAGCTGAGTCGTGGAAGCCGCGTCCTCGCGGGCCGTGCGCCGGAGCATCGCCTGCACACGGCTCACGAACCGGCGAGGGGAGACGGGCTTGGGGAGGTAGTCATCGGCTCCGGCTTCCAGCCCGGCAATCTCATCCTCTTCCTCAATCTTGGCGGTGAGCATCAGGATGGGGACCAGGCGGAGGCGCGCGCTCTCTCGGATGCGCTCCGTCAGCTCGACGCCATCCATGCGTGGCATCATAATGTCGAGCACAAACAGGTCCGGGACCTCGGTTTCGGTGATGGCGAGAGCGTCGGCGCCATCACGAGCAGTCAGCACGCGGAGGCCCTCCTTTTCAAGCGCGTACTGCAGAAGTTCGATAAGGTCTGGCTCGTCATCAACCAGGAGAACGGTAGGCGGGGCCTCGGAGGCCATAGGCGAGCCGGAACGGGTGGACAGACCATCAAGCTATCCGGAGGGCATTAGCGTAGTGTTACCCTGCCGTGCAGATCGGTACAAGGAAAGAGGACGAGCTGGCGATGCGTTGGTCTCACTCGGGTTACCCTT
This sequence comes from Bacteroidota bacterium, assembly GCA_039815415.1. Lineage (GTDB taxonomy): Bacteria > Bacteroidota > Rhodothermia > Rhodothermales > Rubricoccaceae > JBCBZH01. The sequence goes on along the minus strand of JBCBZH010000054.1, from coordinate 16,673 downwards.
CGCGGAGAGCCAGCCGGATCAACTCTTCGGCAGAGTGGCTCCCCGGATGAGCGCGGAGCGCCTTGCGGAGGCGCCGCTCGGCATCGGCGCGTGAGAGCCCAAGGGCTTCCAGGCCGGCTCGGGCGTCAGCTCGGGCAGTGCCCGTGTCGCCGTTCTCTTGCGTTCCTGAGGTCTCCAGGCCGTCCAGCTTGGCGAATCGGTCCCGCAGCTCGACGATCAGCCGCTCGGCCGTCTTCTTGCCGACGCCTGGAATGCGTGTCAGCATGGCGGCATCGCCCACCACCACGGTCTCGCGCAACTCGGAGGGGTTCATCGCGCTGAGGGCCGCCAGCGCGAGCTTCGGCCCAACACCCGACACGCTCGTCATGGTCTCGAACAGGGTTCGCTCTGCGTCCGTGGCAAAGCCATAGAGGATCTGGGCGTCTTCCCGGACCACGAACGTGGTCAGCAGCTTCGCTGCTTTGCCTTGCGCGGGGAGCTTGTCGTACGACGAGGCTGGGATCAGGAGCCGGTACCCCACCCCGCCTGCGTCCACGATGACATCGGTGGGAGACTTGTCGGCGAGAGTGCCGGAGATGTAGGCGTACACGAAACGTCGGGCTGGCGAATGGCGCGGAGCGCCAAGCTACCGTTGCAGGGTGTCAGGGTTTTGTCATGGACCTGAGCGGATCCTGGCACCTGCCAGCTCGAGAGAGGATCAGCGCACCAGCGTGATTCGCTGCGACGAGTGGCGGTCTCGCTCCGAAGGCGGACCATTCGCTAGAACGGAGGTCCGACGTGTCGTTATGGAGTCGTCGCCAGCTCGTCCGGGACGATTCGCTACTGGGTCAAGCGCCCCACATGGAAGGTGACCACGGGTGTCCAGAAGGCTTGGCGGGAAGGTGACTCCACCTCGGGGCTGAGCTCGAGGAGATCCACGCGCGCGGGGAAGATGTCTGCGCTCAGGCCAAACCGGAGCGATTGCATGGTGCGGCCTCGCCCAAACGCTGCCCCTACGGCCACGGTGCCCCCGGCTCCGAGGCGGGGAGAGGCCTCACGGAGACCCTCAAACACGCCGAGAATCTCTTCGTCGCCATCCCGTCGCCCATCGTTGTTTCGGTCCTCGAAGTAGGGCCATTGCAGGGCGAGTGTGGGTCCCACGGAGGCATGGACGAAGGGTCGGAAGTTGTCTTCTACGGTGCGTCGGAACAGCCGCTGCTCCACGCCGATGCGGAGCGGTGCGAGCAGCACATAGTTGCGCTTGAACGGGATGATGGAGTCGCCGAAGAAGCCGACAAAGAACTGCTGCTCGCGCTCATCGCGCCCAGCGCCCACACCTAACTCGACGGCAATCGACAGGTCATCGGTGAGACGAGTTCGCCCGGTGGCTCCGATGCCGAACCCGTACTCGGTCAGGGTAAACGCGACGGCTGTGCTGGAGCCGTAGCGAGCGGCCGTGGTGTCGGGTGGGAGAGGGGGGAGGGCATCGGTCTGCGCCATCGGTGCACTGGCGACGAGACTCGCCAGCGCGACCCATCCGAGCTGGAGAGAGATGCGCATGGGAGAAACGTACGTCGGGTTGGCGACAGATTCCGGGCCAGACGCTGTGCCAGGGGGCGCCAGCTCGAGCTGGCGGATTCCGTGGGCTGGCAACCGAGCTGGAAACAGGCACGGTGGGGATGGAGGCGTGTGCTGCCTCAGAACAGAGACCAATCCGGATTTCGGAGAAGCCGGCTCCTTCGATTCTCGGTTGGGGCGCTTTGTGTGGAGGGCTTGCGTTGAGCCCATCCTGCAGTCACCTTCTCACCCTCACGACTCACTTTCCGTTGGACTTCCGCTATCTCATCGCTCGCCGTTACCTCGCCAGCCGTCGGCGAGTGACGCTGATCTCTGTGATTTCTGGAATCTCCGTTGGGGGCGTGGCCATCGGGGTGGCCGCGCTGGTGGTGGTCCTGAGCGTGATGAATGGCTTCTTCGATGTTGTCCGAGATCTGCTGGTCAGCTACGATCCGCACGTACGCATCGAGGCTGTCGAAGGGCAGGGGCTAGCGTCCCCGGATTCACTGCTTGAGGTAGCGCGGCAGGAGCGCGGTGTCATCAGCGCAGCGTCCTACGTAGAGGGCAAGGCGTTGATCACAGGTGAGAGCGGGATGCTGAATCAAGTCGTCACTGTCCGGGGCGTGGACCCGAACGCACTCGATGATCGGGTGACGAGTGCCATCTCGGACGGGGCATTCGATCTGGAGCGCCGAGGTGGCGTTCCGGGAGCCGTCATGGGCGCCGCGCTGGCGTCCCGCTCGGGTGTCATGGTGGGGTCCTCGCCTGACGATGCCGTGCCGATGGGCGGAAGCACCGTGACGCTGCTTTCTGCCAAGGGGTTGGACCAGGCCATTCTGAACCCGCTAGGCCTTCCGGCCACGCGCCCGTTCTCCGTCCGGGGCACGTTCGTTCTGGAGCCGACCTACGACGAAACCCACGTGTTCGTTGGGCTCAGCGAGGCGCAGACGCTGTTCCGCCTCGGCGACCGCGTTAGCGGTCTAGACCTCCGCCTCGCCGATCTCGACAAAGCAGGGGCAGTCAAGGATCAACTCCAGGAGCGCCTCGATACTGAGTTCGGTGCGGGGCGATTCACCGTCCGGACGTGGTATGATCTCCAGGGGTCACTCTACAGCGTGATGAAGCTGGAGAAGTGGGCGGCATCCGCCATTCTGCTTCTCATCATCGTCGTCGCCGCGTTCAACATCGTCGGCGCGCTGACCATGATTGTGGTGGAGAAGCGGCGGGATCTGGGGGCACTGCAGGCGATGGGAGCCTCTCGCAGAGACATCCGGCGGATCTTTTTGATCGAGGGCCTGCTCGTTGGTGGTGTGGGAGCGGGCATCGGGCTGGTGCTGGGGCTTGCCATCGCGCTGGTGCAGAAAACCTTCGGCATTGTGAAGCTGGCCGAGGCCGGGTCGTTCATCATCGACGCTTACCCTGTGGCGATTCGGCCCTTCGATATCGCGCTGGTGGTGGCGGTAGCGGTGGGTCTGTGCGCGCTCGCGGCGGTGTATCCGGCCAGCCGAGCGGCGGCCATCGAGCCTGCCCGGGCGGTGCAGTCGGGCGCCTAGGCTGCGGCCCATCGCCAGCTCGAGGGGCGGGAAGGCACCCATTCACCTGCGTGAGCCGAGATGGTTGTGTCGGTCCAAGGGGATCCGGGCGTCTCGAAAGGGTTCCTTTCTGCAGGCGTAAACGCAGGTTTCGAGGCGCGATAGGATGCGCAGGAGCGCGATCAGGAGCGCGTAGGGCGGAGGAGAGGCGCGGATTTCAGGGAGATGAGGACGGTCTGAGGACACCATGCCCCCATGGAACGAGAGCTTTAAGCGACCTAGGCTCATCTCGATACCTCAGCGGTCCACCACGCCTTTGTGCTTCGCCCTGAACCGCCCGACCTCATGAAACTCCGACTCTCGTGGCTTCTTGCCGCCTTGCTGATTCTCCCGCTGTCCGCTTGCGACGAGACGGGAGGCTCCACGTCTCCCAATGTTGATCTCGCGGTGAGTGACGCCGTGACAGCCCGACAGAGTGGCAACTACAGCCAAGCTGTGACCATTCTGGAGGAAGCCATGCAGGCCAACCCTCAGAGCGCGCCCGTTCGTGTGGAACTGGCCGCCACCGTAATGGAGCGTGACGGCATCGATCTTCTGGACCTCGATCGGATCGCGTCCTTCGTGACAGAGGGCGCCGCAACGACGCAGGCCGCAACACGCTCCGCATCCCGAAACGCGTGTGCCTACGCTGCCGACCCAACAGCTGTGGAGTTTGACCCGGCGGGTGCCGCCGACCTGCCAGACATCAAGGCCAAGCGCGAGACCATCAAACGCACTCTTGCGCTGCTCGACGAGATCCTTCCCGAGGCTCTCACTGGCTTCGATCTCTGCACGACAATTGTCAATGGCGAGCTGGTGTATGACCACGCTGCCGCTGCCACCCACCTTCGCGGTAAGGGGCTGACGAATGACCAGATCGCTCGCCTTCTGGCTGTCAACGCGCTGGCGCGCTTCTTGGACGCATACCTCTTCGTGACAGAAGACGTGACCACGCAGACGACGTGGTACCGCCTCGCCGATGGCAGCATTGGCGTCTGCGCTGACGACCAGGACGCTCTCGAGGCGCAGGCCCGTGATGCCGTTGATGACATCGGCCAGTCGCTGCTCTCGCTGGATCTCCGCTCGCGGACGTTCGCGCCGGGCTCTGCTTCGTCCGAGATCGTGACGCTCGCCGTGGACGCCTTCGAGGAGATCCGCGACGCCGTCGGCGAATACTGCGCGACCTCCATTTAGTCCTCTCGCGCTCCCCTTCCCCCCGACGTCATGCGACACTTCCTTCTCATTGCCGCCCTCGCAGCACCCCTCGCAGTGGCTCCGGTTGCGGCACAGTCCTTCGAAAGCAGCTTCGGCGACCTCTCGCAGGATTCCCCCACGGGCATCACAGACGTGCAGGCGCTCGCTTCAGGCGGCACCCTCGCCGCCAGCCCGACGCAGGATTCGCCGTTCTTCGGCAACCCAGCGCATCTCGCACACTCGCCGATGTTCGGCTTCACGCTCGTCGGCGCATCCGCCGGAGCTGGAGGCAACTTCCGCGAGACCTACGATTTCGTTCGGAACGATCTGGAGCCGGCTCTCGATCAGGGCATCGAGGATATTCGGGCCAATGACCCCGAGCGACTGGACTCGCTTTACTCGACCGCTCTGCGCGTTGGACGGAGCCAGAAGACAGCGGACATTGCCGTGCTCGCGCCTTCGCTCCGTGTACGGACAGGCCCGGTCGCCGTTGGTGTCGGAGCATTCGGGCGTGCCGTGAGCCGCGCGCGGATCCTGGATGCCGGTGCTGGTCTTCCGGCAGTTGATGCGTATGCGCAGGGCGACGTGCTCGTGCCGGCGGTTGTCGCCGTCCGCGTGCCCGGTGCTCCGTTCGATCTCAGCGTCGGCGCCTCAGCGACATACCTCCAGCGCCGGATTACGGCCAAGTCTGAAGTGCTAGACGCCATCGACCCGGACAATGAGAAGGTGCACCTCCTGAAGGGGCAGACGATTCGTCTGGCAGCGGGCGCCTACGTCCGCAACGTGATTGTGCCGGGCATTGACCTTGGCGTGTCCGTGACGGACATCGGAGGAAACGTGGAGCTGGAGCGTGAGCGCTCGGTCGCCATCGGGTCTGACGACATGACGCCGGACGATGATGCAGAGATCGCAGCACTCATCACGCGATTCGAGGAGCGTGGCGCTCAGCCCGTCGTCCGTGTCGGAGCCGCCTACAGCATTCCGATGCCTCCCATGTCGGGCCTTCTCGTCAAGGATGTGCGATTCGCGGTGGACTACACCTCGGCCTCCACAGCCAGCTTCGACCAGTCGTTCCAGGCCGGTCTTCGAGCTGGCGCGACGGCCACGTTCGCGTCGTTCCTGAACCTTCGGGCTGGCGTGAGCCAGGGAATGCCGTCTGCCGGTGCAGGCCTCCACACGAAGGTCGCTCAGCTTGACGTCGCCACGTATGGCGTTGAAGACGGTCGGTTGCTAGGCCAGGCACCGCGCCGCGCGTATGCCCTCCAGCTTCGCTTCGGGCTCTTCTAGGTCTCCGTTCTTCTGGCGAGTCCGCCCAGCGGCCCGGTGTGGTCGCATGCCGAGGCCCTTGCGCAACGTGCGCAGGGGCCTCGGTGCTTAAGAGCAGGTGTCGGAGGTCGCCAGCTCGTCAGAAGGGCGCTCTGCGAGCTGGCGAACGGGTGGAGAGGGCGCGTTGACCCACTCGGTTGGCCCCAATAGCGTCATCTTCGCCTCAGACTCACACGCCAGAGGGGTTCTCGCGTTGGCGTGGGCGCCGAGCGGGTGTACCTTTTTCGGCTCTCGCTCCGTGTGCTGCCTGCCGCATCTGTCGGTGGCCGCGGAGCGTCGTTTTGAAGACCGCCCCCTGCGGGCTCCTCTGCCGACCGATCCGATGGCACGCAAAGACCAGCTTACAGGCAAAGGCCCCATGTCGGGCAACCATGTCTCCCACGCCCACAACAAAGTGCGGCGTCGTTTCAACGTGAACCTGCAGAAGAAGCGGTTCTACGTTCCCGAGGAAGACCGCTGGGTCACGCTCCGCGTTTCTGCCCAGACCATCAAGACGATTAACAAGAAGGGCATCTCGGCCGTCCTCAAGGAGGCGCGCGAGAAGGGCGTCCGCGTCTAACGCAGGCCCTCCACCTCTGACCCCCCAGATCAATGGCAAAGTCCAAGGACGTCCGCATCCAGGTGATCCTCGAGTGCACTGAGGCGCCCGGTACATCGCGCTACGTGACGAAGAAGAACCGCCGGAACACCACCGGACGGATGGAGCTTAAGAAGTACAATCCGACGCTCCGCAAGCACACGCTCCACCGCGAGATCAAGTAAGCATCGCGGCGCTTCTGGCGCTGCATAGCCCCTAGCACCATGGCAAAGAAAGTCTCCAAGAACCAGCGTACCAACCGTGGTGCCGGCCAGGAAGCCAAGCAGATGGCGAAGATCATCATGGCCTCCAAGAAGGACAACGGCCAGTTCGAGTTCCGGACCAAGATGGTTGAGACCAGCCAAGTTCAGGACGAGCTGAAGGCAGCCAAGGCCGCCTAGCGTCCTTCCGCCTCAACGCCTTTCCGGGCGGTGTCGCAGCGTGCGATGCCGCCCGGTTTCGTTTCACCAGCTCGAAGGGCCAGACCTCGAGCTGGCGATTTGAGATCTATGCGCCGCCCATCTCGAGCCAGCGCAAGACCCGACCGTCGCTGGGCCATGTGAGGGCAGCAAAGGCGAACAGTGGCATGCCGAACGCCAGCACGAGAAGGTCGCCGGTGAAGAAGGCAGCCACGGCCGATCCGACGGCGCTGGCATCTACGGTGGCCAGAGCGGCGAGTCCCAGCGATTGGATGGTTCCCTTCGCCTCAGCCTCGCTAGTGGTCTGGAGCAAGCGGCTCTCCATGGTGCGGATCAGAAACAGCGCGGCCCCCAGTGCGCCGATGCTGAGGACAGCCACGAGGTAGAACACGGTCTCGGCGCTGTCGGAGAGGGTGCCGCCCTGGCCGGAGGCCGCCATCCAGCCCATGATGGCGAGAATCAGTGCGCCGCCCATGCAGATGCTGATCCAGAGAATGCGGAGGCGCTGTGCAAAAGCAGTGACATCGTTCATGAAGGCGAAGCTACGCCGAGTCGGCAGTTATCTTCAGGCAGTCGCCACCAAGACCGATGGGTCGAGCTGGCGATTTCGGGGCGTAGCGCAGCCCGGTAGCGCGCCTGTTTTGGGAACAGGAGGTCGTGGGTTCGAATCCCGCCGCCCCGACGTTGGCCGATGAGGATCGGCGCATGGGCCTGTAGCTCAACTGGATAGAGCAGCGCTCTTCTAAAGCGCAGGTTCCAGGTTCGAGTCCTGGCAGGCCTACCAGCCGCTATGCTGCGGCGGTCTGGCGTGCAGAGGGGCTCTATCTTGCGCGCACGGTGCCGTTTGTGCTCTGCCGAGGTAGAGGCCTCATCCCCATTCTTCTGGGAGCATCACGTTCCGCAAAGCCGACACTGAGCCAAGCGAGGACCAGATGCCCGATCTCTACGATGGCGACGGTCAGTGGTTTGGGGGAGGGGCGCAGACCTAAGACCGAGAAGGAAACCGATGGCAGAAGCAGTCAGGGGGGATGTGTTCAGCAATCAGGTCGTCAGCCTGAGCAACCTGACCCTGATACGGGTGACGATTCCACGCGTCGCGCCGTTTCGATCTGCCATCGGGCCGCGGCACGCCCGCCAGGCGCTTCTGGTCCGGTGGACAGACGCCGATGGGCAATGGGGGATCGGTGAATGTTCGTGCCGCCCGGATCCGTTCTTCAATGGCGAGTTCGTGGACGGCGCGATAGCGGTCATCCGCGACTTCATCTTCCCCCATCTGCCACGCCGGGGCACAGTGGCCGAGGTCCTCGCGGTCCTGGAGCGGGTGCGCGGCTGGCCCTTCACGGTCGCGTCTGTGCTCGATGCACTCTTCGATAGCCGCCGCCGTGCCGGGCATCCCGATCCGCTCGAAGCGGCGTTTCCCGAAACACTCGCCCATGTGCCAGTCGGGATCTCGCTCCCGCTCTTCGAGGCGCCAGAGGAGGCCGTCGCGTGCGTGGCCGAGGCGGTGGTGGATGGCTATCGGCGGGTGAAGCTCAAGGTGTCGCCCGGGATGACGTTCGCGCCGCTCTACGCTGTCCGCGAGGCCTTCCCTGCCATCCCCCTTGGCTTCGACGCGAATGGTTCATGCGGTGAGGCCGAGTGGGACTTCCTCAGCCGCCTTGTCGCACTTCGCCCCCACGTCCTCGAACAGCCCTTTTCCCCTCGCCGCCTCGACCTCTGTGTCGCCCTCAAGGCCCAACACCCAGCGCTCCGGCTCTGCCTCGACGAAAGCATCACCGGCCTCGGCGATGTCCTGGTAGCGAACCAACTCGGCGCCATGGATCAGATCAACCTGAAGCCAGGGCGGGTCGGCGGGATAGTAGAAGCGGTGCAGATCATGCGCTACGCGTCCCAACAGGAGATCCCGATGTGGGTCGGTGGGATGTTTGAGACGGGCATCGGACGGACAGTGGGCCTCCGCGTTGCAGCGCGGCTGCCAGGGGCCAAAGCCCACGACCTCCGGCCGCCACTTGGTTACCTCACCGCTGACCTCGTGACCCCTGCTCTTACAATGGACTCTACCGGTCAGGTCCCCCTCGTGGATGTGCCGGTCACGCTAGATGATGCTCTCCTCGACCGGTATACCACAAACATGGTGCAGTTAGAGCGGGGGTGAGAGATTGTAGTTGCCCTCCTCGAACCACCCCGCCTCCTCGTGCACATCGACACTCTCATCAAAGGAGCCGTCGTCTATGACGGCGTGACCGATGCGCCGCAACGAGTAGACGTGGGCGTGCGCGGCGAGCGGATCGCGTACGTGGGGCCGCCACTCTCGTCGAACCCGGGCACCAGGAGGATCGACGCAAAGGGCCGGCTTCTGTGCCCTGGGTTTATCGATACACACGCCTCCACAGGACTTGGCTACCGCTTCCCGCACGCGGGTGACAACAAACTGTTCCAGGGCGTCACGACCGAGGTGATCGGCAACTGCGGGACCTCGACGGGGCCCATCGGCGAGCGACTCGTCCCGACGATGGAACGGCTCGCCCAGGAGATCGGCTTCACGTTCGACTGGCGGACGCTCGGCGAGTGGATGGATGGTGTCGAGACCTACGGGCTGCCCTTCAACGTGGGCACATTCGTCGGCCACAGCACGCTCAGAGGAGGCATCTGTACGGACATGCAGCAGGTCACCGATGCTGAGATCAACGCGATGGCGACGATGCTGGACGGGGCGATGCGCGATGGGGCCCTTGGCCTCTCGACCGGCCTCGTCTACGCCCCCGGCAGCTTCGCCACCACTGACGAGATCGTGAGGTTGACCGAAGTGGTGACGCGGCACGGTGGGATCTACGTGAGCCATATCCGGGACGAGCGGCAGGACCTCGAGGCCTCCATCGACGAAGCCATTTCCATCGGCCAACGCGCGGGAGTGCCGATCCTCGTGAGCCATCTCAAAGCTGCCGAACGGCCCAACTGGGGCAAGATCCCCGGTATCCTCTCTCGGATCGAGTCGGCCCGCGAAAAAGGAGTCGATATCAACATTGAGGTCTACCCATACACCGCCACGTCCACCAAGCTGCGGACGTTCATTCCCAAAGACACCCTCCGTGATGGCGTGTCTGGGATGGTCCAGAAGCTCCGCACTGACGATTGGCGGCAACGGAGCGTGGAGTGGCTCCGCCGGCGCGGCACGGACTTCGGCGGGATGGTACTTATCACCGAGAGCCTCCCCGGCGCAGCAGGACGGAGCATCGTCGAGATCGCCGAAGCACACGGGCGCGATCCGGCCCATACGATTGTCGATGTGCTCCTCGCCGAGCCGGACACATGGATCGTCTACCATTGCATGGATCAAGCCGATGTGGATGCGGCGATCCTATGGCCAGACTCCATCGTGGCGAGCGACTCGTGGAGCCATCCGGTGAATGCGCCGCGCCAGATTGGACAGCCACACCCACGCACGTATGGGGCGTTCACGCGGTTTCTGGAGCAGTACGCCCTCCGCTCCCCCCCCCGGCTCGCGCTCGGCCACGCCGTCCGCAAGATCACATCGCTCCCCGCCCGGTGGCTGCGGCTTCCCGACCGGGGACGCATCGCTGAGGGCTGCTTCGCTGATCTCGTCCTCCTCGACCCCGACCGCGTGCACGAGAAGGCCACGTACGCTGACCCCCGTCAGTTCAGCGAAGGGACGGATGCCGTATGGGTGAACGGCACGATGATGATCGAAGATGGCACCTTGCGCGACGACACGCCCGGCCACGTCATCCGAAACGCCCATGTCTGCTGACCCGTGCCTCCGCGACGCCACCCCCGCCGACGCCGGTGCGATCGCTGCCATCTATAACGAGACCATCGCCGTCCGAGATGCCACGATGGTCGACGAGCCACAATCGGGCGACGGCATACGAGCGCAGATGGCGGGCCATTCCGAGCGAGAGGGCTACCTCCTCCTCGAACGCGACGAGGAGATAATCGGGTGGGGCGTGATCAAGCACTTCGGCGAAGGCGACGCATACCGATTCACGGGCGAAACGTCGGTGTTCCTCAGGCGCGATCAGGTGCGAAAGGGCTATGGGACGGTTCTCAAGCGGGCGCTGATTAAGCGGTGCCGAGCACACGGGTACCATCATCTCGTCGCGCGTGTATGGGCGACGAACGAGGCCAGTATCGCGTACAACCAGCAGTTCGGGTACGAGGTCGTCGGCATCCAACGCGAGATCGGCCACATGAACGGCCGATGGCAGGATGTGGCGCTCATGCAACTCCTCCTGAACGGCGACCGATCAACCCCCGATGCTCATGTTGCCTGAGTACATCCCCCGTCTCGCGTCCGCAGACGACGCCCCGGCGATGGCCGACCTTTACGCCGCCGTCCGCCGATCCGGAGACCCGGTTCATACCGCTGACGACCTGCAGACACGCATGGCGCACTTCTCGGCGCGAGAGGGCTTCACGGTGCTTACCGAAGGCGAAGGTCTCCTTGGATTCGGCGTATTTCATCGGTACAGCCCTCGAGGTGGCTATCGCTTCTGTGCCGAGACGGCTGTGCACGTTCATCCTGAGCGGCGGCGGCAGGGCCACGGCACCCGCATCAAGGCCGACCTTGTCGAACGATGTGCCGCCCACGGCTATCACCACCTTCTCGCCCGTTTTCCTGCCGATGATCCTGCCGCCTTGGCCCTCTACCGCGGCTTCGATTACGAGACCGTTGGCATTCAGCGCGAGATCTGGTTCCGCAACGGGCACTGGGGTGACATCGTCGTCCTTCAGCGAGTGCTCAGTTCTATCTGACGGCCTTCAGTTGCCGACCATTTCGGGCATCGACTCCGCATCCGGCGCGATCCGAAGAGGCTGACGATGGGCCGCGACAAGGGCGCGTTGCACGCCGGTGATGTCCTTGAGCCCATTCCCCGTGTTGAGGACCACCACCCGCTCGTCGGGTGCGACGAGGCGGCGGCGGAGCGCCTCGTGCAGCCCAGCGAAGGCAGTGGCCCCGGCAGGTTCGGCGAAGACGCCGCTCAGCCGGGCCACGTGCGGGATCATCTCGAGAATCGCCTGATCCAAGACGGTTACGAACCCACCATCGGTAGCGCGTACGGCGCGCATGGCCTTCATCCGGTCACGAGGGAGGCCTACGTTGATGCTGTCGGCGACAGTATGCGCGGGGATCGGTGGCTTGGTCGCGACCTCCTCGTTGTGTGCCCAGGCCTCGGCCAGGTACGCGCTTCCTTGGGCTTGCACCCCGATCAACCGGGGCACGTTTCCGATCCACCCCATCTCATATAGATCGTGGAACCCCTTGTGGACACCCCCGAGGATGCACCCATCGCCCACGCTGACGACGACGGCATCTGGGGCCTCCCAGCCTAGCTGCTCACAGATCTCATAGCTGACGGTCTTCTTGCCCTCGCTCATGTACGGGTTGAAGCCCGTATTCCGGTTGTACCACCCATACCGCTCGGCGAAGCGCAGACAGAGTTCGAATGCCTCGTCGTAGGTGCCTTCCACGAGCATCACCGTGGATCCGAAGGCGAGTACCTGGGCAATTTTGGCAGGTGGGGCTGCCTCAGGGACGAAAATCACGTTCGGCTGCCCGACGCTCGCGCACAGACCGCTCAGGGCTGCGGCAGCATTGCCCGAGGAGGCCGTCGTAATGACCTCTGCCCTACGGGCGCGGGCCTGCACGACGGCCATCGCGCTCGCCCGGTCCTTTAACGAGGCGGTCGGCTGCTGGCCGTCGTCCTTGATCCAGACGTGCCGCAGCCCAAGATCGCGAGCCAGCCGGTCGGCGCGGTAGAGAGGGGTCCAGCCTACTCGGAGCGGCGGTACCTCGGTGCCGGCCGGGATCGGGAGGAGAGGGCGGTAGCGCCACATCGTGGCGTTGCGGCTCGCGGCTATCTCCTCGCGCGACACCTCCTCGGCCATGCGGGCATAATCGTACGTCACATCGAGGATGCCCTCGTGGCCGTGCTTCGGACAAACGTACTCCGCCTCCTCGGGGGGGTATGCTTCCCCGCAGATCATGCAGTCAAGCGAACGGACATAGGCCGCTCCTGTCCGAAACGGCCGGGCTCTTAGCGTTCCAGCCATGAGGGCGGGAGGAAGTGATCGATAGCAGTGCCGACGCTCTGTGCCTGAGCCTCGCGGTAGACGAGATGGGCGAGGGCGAGATCTAAGATGCCGAGGCCGAACGGGCTGTAGATGGCGTACGGCTTGTCCCCGGCGGGTGGCGCGTGGCCATTCAAATGGTCGCCGATGGTGGTTCGGATGAAGTCCCGGTGCCCGACCGTCAGCTGGGCGAGGTGGAGCGAAGTGTTGTTGGAGCACACCTTGTCGAAATCGTCCACCACGTTGTCGCCCGCCAGGATGATATCGGCGGATAAGTCCCGGAGAGAGATGTGGAGCAGAACGGCTCCCTCGGAGCAGGCATCGGGCGATGTGATGTGGGGCACCACGGCGGTCGTCGCTAGCGAGACGAGCGGGGTCGCGGCAAGGACAGCGTCGAGCGAAGTGGCGACATCGAAGCGGAGACCAGTCTTGAGCCGCCCGGCGCGGCCAGCAAACTGTGTGGCCCGTTCGGCGCTCAGGTCGAAGACATGCACCGTGTGGACGCTGGGGTAAGCGGTGAGGAGGAAGCGGAGGATCTCGAAGTTGATCATCCCGCACCCGACCAACCCAACAGCTGTCACGTCATCGCGTGGGCAGAGCGCTTTTGCTCCGAGGGCAGCGCTGGCTGCCGTCCGCTTGGCGCTGATGAGCGAGCTTTCCATGATCGCCATCGGTCTTCCGGTCTCGGTCGAGTTGAGGATCAGCGTGGCTGACGCCCGCTCCATGCCCTTCTCCACGTTGCTGGGGAACGACGCGATCCACTTGATCCCCGCCACGTCGAAGTCGCCGCCGAGGTAGGCGGCTTTCGAAATGATGCGCTCTTTTTCAAGCCCCGGGAATCGGAGGTAGCTGTCGGGCGGCATGCCCGTTTGTCCGCGAGCGTGCGCCTGGTATGCGGCCCCGACAGCAGCCATTATGGCGGTTTCCTGGCTCGCGAGGAGGTGGTCGATCTCGCCCCCTTTGAGCAACAAGAGATCGGTATCGGACATAGATGAGGAGCGTGTAGTGGGGGTGTTGAATGGGCAGTAGCGCGGTTCAGTTTTCGACCGCCTCCCTGAACAAGGAGGCCGGACGCTGCTTGAAGTCGAGAGGGCAGATCACATTCGGATCGAAGATCACAGCAGCGGAATCGAGGCTCGGGGCGGTCGCCGCCGTTGGCGTGCTGGTACTGACTCGGAGTGAGTGTCCGAATAGCCTGAGGAATGCGATGGACCAGCGGTTCCGGCTATTCATGTCCGCTGGGGATCAGCACATTGCCTGAATACGGGATCCCTTCCCAGAGGTGCGTCACCTGGCCGAAGTGAGTGCAGACCCACTCATCGTTGTAGATGGTGTCGAGATAGCGTGCTCCCCGGTCGGCGAGGACGATGACGCAGGTACTACCAGGAGGTAGACGGTCACGCATCGACTCAACGGCATAGAGCACGCCACCTGAGGAGCCACCGGCGAAGATGGCCTCGCGCCTCATCAACCGGCGGCAGCCTACGATGCAGTCGAGATCGGAGACGTGGAGAAACGCATCTTCCAGGCCCGGGCGGTAGTGCATCGGGGTGACGCCCGCGCCGTGGCCGGGGATGAGCCGAGGCTTGGGGGTATCACCAAAGATGACGCTGCCCACAGCGTCTACGGCGATCAGTTGCGTGGAGAGGCCGTGCTCAGCGATGTAGTCAGCGAAGCCGCGCAGGGTACCGCAGGTGCTGGTGGCGCAGAAGATGTAGTCGACGTTGCCCCCGAGCGTCTCCATGATCTCATCGATGGTCTGGTGGTGGGCAGCGGGATTGAGCGGGTTGGTGTACTGGTTGCAGTTGAAGCTGTTCGGGATGGTGTCGAGGAGGTGCTGGACACGCTTGAGGCGGGCAGCCAGGAACGTTCCCACGACTGGGTCGGGCTCGGTCACCACGTCGACCATGGCACCGTAAGCTTCGAGGATGCAGCGGTTCATCACCGTCGCTCGGGCGTCGGTGACGCAGATGAATCTCAGCCCTAGGTAACCGCACGCCTGAGCCAGCCCCACCCCGAGGTTGCCCGAGCTGGATTCGATGAGCGTCGAGTCAGCGTCGATTAGCCCCTGAGTCAGCGCATCCTGGAGCATATTGAGCGCTGGGCGGTCTTTGATGCTGCCGCCCGGGTTGTAGAACTCCAACTTGGCGTACAGCTCCAGTGGGGAGTCGGCGAGGTACCGGCTGAGTTGGATCAGGGGCGTGTGGCCGATGAGTCCGAGGATGCCATCATGCATGAGATAGGCCGTTTCGTTGTGGTAGACAATACAGGGGCCAGGCGGAACGGGGTTGCATCAGGGCGATGTCATCGCGGCAGGGTGAAGGCGGTTGGGGTCTCGTCGGAGCCCTTCATACACCTCCATGCAGGCGGCTACGTGGGCCCGCAAGCCATGCGCTTTGGGGAAGGTCTCCAAGGCGGGGACGGGCTCCGTCGCGGGCTGCAAGCCGGAGCTGGTAAGCACCCGCCGGTAGAGGTGGGTGTGCGTCCCCTCGAGGTTGTCGAGGTAGTGGTCGGGGTACGGATCCCATGCGATCATTTCGGGCGTGAACGAAAGCCCAAACGCCTCAAAGACCTGGGGTAGAAGTCGCAGAGGGGTGTTTCGGAAATTGTTGGCCTCGACGATGTGATAGGGGATCGAGTGGTCGCGGCAGTAGGCGACCTGCTCGGCGATCCGTGTCCAGCCCGTTTCGATCAGCGGGAAGACCGGTGAGTCTCCGACCTCCTCCTTCTTCGCGATACGGGAGGCAATGTTGAGGCGCGGGTCGCGGATGAGGAAGAGGATTGGCGGCGTGGCCATCCGGGCAAGGAGCGAGAACCGATCCCCCACTTGATAGGGCATCTCCTTGAGCACGAGGCTGTCGGACTCCGGGAAGACTTCTGCGCCGAGCGCGGCCAGGTCGAGTGCCGCCGCCAGTTTCTCTGCGACCGCCTCGAGGCCCTCATTCTGGTAGTAGGTCACCTCAAACGGCTCGTGGCAGTAGTAGCGGACCGTTGGGTGTTCCCAGAAAACCCGCGCAAAGGCCGTCGAGCCGCAACGAGGAGGCGAGACGATCACGTGGACTCGCGCATGGCGGTCGCGAAGGGCCTCAAGAAGAGCGGTTTCGGAGATCATGGAGTACCGGCTGTATGCTCTGTAGTTGTTACACGAATTGGGTAGATAGGCGTTGGGTCTGTGCTATTTGGAAGAGGGCCTTCCGTGCACCGTTTCCCCCGCGGACGGTGGTGTCGTGATCTTTTAGGGGACGGCAGGTAGTGAGCAAGACGAGAGCGTAAGGCCGGGCAAGGTGGGGTGCGAACGTAACTGGTATCCGCCAAATGGTGTTGAGTGGCACCACAGCCATTCCAGGCTCGCAACAAGTGCCGCGTCTAGCCTACGTGATAGCATTGAGAAGGACTAGCGGCAATTGGTCGCCGTTACGGGCTGCGTAGGTATCGAGTTAAGTCACGCCTGAACGTCGTCCGTTCTTGCGTCCTTTGTGGGCACGTCGTGACTGATGTCGCCGGCAATCCAGCACACGATGGACTCCTACTGCTCAGCGTTGTTGGGCGACGGCTGGCCGCGTAGCGAGGAATGCTGCAGACGCCAGCCCGAAGGTCATCAACGTAGGGCTTGACGCCCGGAGGAAGCGCGATGGGACGATACTCCGCGGGTCGAACGTGCCTGTCTGGAGCCGGGCATCAAGATCAGCTTGGACGTGTTCGGCATCCCATTGATCTGCGGAGATGGGTGGATACGCCGCGAGGTAGGTAAGCAAGGGGGGCAGGGCGGCAGGGAGGGATCGAGAGAGAATATCGTGCGCTGAACTCGGGGAAGCAAGGTGCTCTGTAGCACATTACATTCACCGCACGATGACGCGGTGACACATACCGCGCAAGGATCTACTGGGACAAAAAGCAGCCAAAAGCTTAACCAGCAGCGATCGTAGAACATCGGCACCAACGGGGGGGGGGGGGGGGGGG
>JBCBZH010000090.1:0-14299 GCA_039815415.1 Bacteroidota bacterium | reverse complement strand
CAGGTCGATGCTGAGGATCTCGCGACGCTCGTCTACACCTCGGGTACAACGGGCAAGCCCAAAGGCGTGATGCTTACCCATCAGAACATCTCGTCGAACGTGCTCGCTGGGCTCCCCACGCTGGGCGCTCTCGGCCACCAGGAGGAATCCATCCTCACGTTCCTTCCCATGACGCACATCTTCGCGCGAGCGCTCACCATCGGGCATATCGCGTGGGGGCAGTCGCTCTACTTCTCCCATCCGGACCAACTCGTCGGGCATCTCGGCGAGGTCAGGCCGACCATGTTCTCCGCCGTTCCGCGCGTGCTCGAGAAGGTCTACGACAAGGTCTCGCTCGGCGTGGCAGAGTCAACAGGCCTCAAGCACGCAATCGGAAGTTGGGCACTCGGGCTCGCCCGTGACTACGACATCAGCAAGCCTGGCGGTGGCGTGCCAGGCTGGAAGCATGCCCTCGCAGACAAGCTGGTCTACTCGAAGCTTCGCGAGCGGCTCGGTCTCACACGCGTCAAAACCGTCGCGTCTGGTAGCGCAGCCCTTCGCGCCGATCTCGCGCAGTCGTTCACGGCGTTTGGCATCCCCGTCGTGGAGGGGTATGGGCTCACTGAGACGAGCCCCATCATCACAATGAACACGCCGACAGAGAACCGGGCGGGGACCGTGGGAAGGCCCATAGTGGGCGTTGAGGTTACCATCGCAGAGGACGGCGAGATCCTCGCGCGTGGCCCCAACATCATGAAGGGGTATTACCAGGCGCAGGACAAAACCGATGAGGTCATCGATGGTGACGGCTGGTTCCACACCGGCGACATCGGCGAGTTCACGCCTGAAGGCTTCCTCAAGATCACCGACCGCAAGAAGGCCCTTTTCAAGCTCTCGACGGGCAAGTACGTCATCCCGCAGCCCATCGAGAATTCGCTCACCGAGAGTTCGCTGATCGAACAGGCGGTTGTGGTGGGCAACAGCCAGAAGTTCTGCACGGCGCTTGTCTTCCCGAACATGGAGGCTCTGCCGGTCTGGGCGCGTCAGAACGACGTCGATGCTGAGGGCGACGCATTGCTCCGGGACGCGAGGGTGCAGGCCGAGTACGAGCGGCTCGTGGCCGAAGCGAACGAAGGGTCCGACCACTGGAGCCAGGTCAAGCGGTTCCGCCTCGTTCCCGAGCTGATGACGGTCGAGAACGAGTTGCTGACGCCGACCATGAAGGTGAAGCGCGCAGCCGTGAACAAGTCGTTTGGTGGCGAGATTGAGAAGATGTACGAGGCCTCGGTCTCTGCAGGCGAGCACGGCGTTTCAGTCGTCGCATAGGTCGTCGCAGTAGCGATCCCGTCGAGCTGGCGAATCCATGTCGCCAGCTCGGAACGCACGCGCGTACGCGGCATCCAAGAGAGGGCCCCGCGTCGGCGAACATTGCCGACTTAACGGTGTTAATCTCTCTCTGTCATCCGCCCTTGCTATGGACACGCCCTCTTCCACATTCGACACACTTGGGAACGGCGTTGCCAGCTCAGACGCGCTGGCGATCCTGGCCGAGCGGGGGGTGGACCTCGATCGCCTGGCGGCAGCGTACAGTGGAATGGATGAGGCGGCTGTGGCCCGCTCCTACAAGACCCTGGAAAAGGCCGGTCGCCAGCGCGAGGCCTACGAGCCGCCGACACCCGACGGCGACTACTACGACATCGACGGGCTGATCACGGACGCTCAGCGCCAGAAGATGGCCGAACTGCGGACGTTCATGGAAACGGAAGTGGAGCCGGCCATCAACGATGCGTGGCTCCGGGACCACACGCCCCGCGATATCCTCATTCCTGGATTCCGCCAGCTCGACTTGCTGACGCCCATCTACGGAGAGGACCTCGAGACGCGTGAGCCGAACGGATCCGTTATGGAAGGTCTCCTGACAATGGAGATAGCCCGCGTGGACGTGTCGACGGCGACGTTCTTCGGCGTCCACTCCGGGCTGGCGATGCAGTCCGTTCTGGTGTGCGGCTCGGAGGAGCAGAAGGCAGAGTGGCTCCCGAAGATGCGAAGCTGGGACCTCATCGGCGCCTTCGGGCTGACGGAGCCGCACGTCGGGAGCGCCATCGCAGGGGGTGTGCAAACCACGGCCCGGCGCGAGGGCGACACGTGGGTTCTCAACGGCCAGAAGAAGTGGATCGGCAACGCAACGTTCGCGGACCTCGTGGTCATCTGGGCACGCGACGAGGCGGACAATCAGGTCAAGGGCTTCATCGTGCGACCGCCAGGGAATCCGGGCTATGCCGTCGAGAAGATCCGGGGCAAGGTGGCGCTGCGGGCGGTCGAGAACGGCCTCATCACACTCACCGACTGCCGGGTGCCAGAGTCGGACCGCTTACAGAACGCCAATTCGTTCAAGGACGTGGCTGAGGTGCTGAAGCTGACTCGAGCTGGCGTGGCCTGGCAGGCCGTCGGCTGCGCGATGGGGGCCTACGAACGTTCCGTGCGCTACGCGACCACGCGGATGCAGTTCGGCAAGCCCATCGCCTCGTTCCAACTCATCCAGGACAAGCTGGTCCACATGCTCGGTAGCGTGACGGCCATGCAGACGATGTGCCTCCGCCTGAGCCAGCTCCAGGATGCGGGCGTCATGACCGACGCCCAGGCCTCACTCGCGAAGGTCTACACCGCCGCCCGCTGCCGCGACGTGGTCGCGCTGGCGCGAGACCTCCACGGCGGCAACGGCATCCTGCTCGAGAACCACGTCGCCCGCTCCTTCGCGGACACCGAGGCCATCTACTCCTACGAGGGCACCAACGAGATCAACTCGCTGATCGTGGGCCGTGCCGTGACCGGGCTGGGGGCCTTCGTGTGATGCTCCCTCGCCAGCTCGATGCACCCTTGCGCAGGCGGTTTCGCCAGCCTGACACGTCTCCACGCTGGCAACTCCGTCAACCCGTAGTGCCATCCCTGTAAAGACGCCACGTCGTGGCGTCTCAACGCCGCCGCTGTTATGAAACGCCGAATCAACCTGACACCTCTTTTCTAGATCGATGGAAGCAACCCTAACCCAACCCTCTGCCGCCAGCTCGGAGATGCCCAATTGGGCGCAGAAACCCTTCCGCACAGCCGCCGTGCTTGGCGCGGGCGTGATGGGCAGCCAGATCGCCGCTCACCTCGCCAATGCTGGCCTCGAGGTGCTGCTTCTCGACGTGACGCCCGAATCCATCGGCAAAGAGGGCAAGCCGAACGAGCTGGTGCAGAAGGCCTTTAAGGCCGCCACCAAGATGAAGCCCGATCCCTTCATGACGCCGAAGGCGCAGAAGCGGATCACGCTGGGCAACTTCGACGACGACTTCGACAAGATCGGCGACGCCGACTGGGTGATCGAGGTGGTCATCGAGCGCATGGACATCAAGCAGTCCGTGATGGCGCGCATCGAGGAGGCCGCCAGCTCGACGGCCGTCATTTCGTCCAACACGTCGGGCCTGCCCATCGCGGAGATCGCGGAGGGCCGCTCGGACGACTTCAAGCGTCGGTTCCTGGGGACGCACTTCTTCAACCCGCCGCGCTACCTCAAGCTGTTCGAGGTGATCGCCACGCCGGACACCGACCCGGCCATCGTGGATCGCGTCAGCTCGTTCGCCCGCGTCCATCTGGGCAAGGGCATCGTGATGGCGAAGGACACGCCGAACTTCATCGGCAACCGCATTGGCACGTACGCCATGCTGGGCGCCATCGAGGAGTTCGAGTCGGGGCGCTTCTCCATCGAGGAGATCGACGCGCTGACGGGGACGCTCATCGGCCACGCCAAGAGCGCCACGTTTCGCACTGCTGACGTGGTGGGGCTCGACACGCTCCGCCATGTGACCGCCAACCTTTACGACGCCATCCCGAACGACGAGAGCCGCGAGCGCTTCCAGGTGCCCGACGTGCTTCAGCGCCTCGTGGACCTCAAGCAGCTCGGCGCCAAGAGCAAGGCCGGGTTCTACAAGAAGGAAGGCAAGGTCATTAAGAGCTTCGACACCGAGACGGGCGAGTACGTCGATCCGAAGGAGGTCGGCTTCGAGGCCAAGTCCTTCCGGGGCGGCTCGCTCGCGGAGACGCTCCAGAACCTGTGGAAGGACGACGGTCGAGCTGGCGACTTCTTCCGCCGCACCACGCTCGACCTGATCGGCTACACGGCTCGCCGCACGCCCGAAATCTCGGACAGCCCGGCCAACCTCGACCGCGCCCTCGAGTGGGGCTTTGGCTGGACCATGGGACCCTACCAGATGTGGGACGCTCTCGGCATCGATGCGGTCCGCGACGCGCTGGCGGAGCACGACATCGCTGTGCCCGACTGGGTGGTGGATGTGCCCAGCGAGGGCTTCTACCGCGAGGGCGACTCCGGCCCTGAGATCTGGACGCCCGGCACCGGCCAGTACGAAGCCGACCCACGCCCCGCCGACGAATGGGGCCTTACAACCATCAAGTCAGACGCCAGCTCGACGCTCTGGAAGAACGGTGAGGCCGCCCTTCTGGACGTAGGAGATGGCGTGGCTCTCTTCGAGTTCCGCTCGAAGTCCAACAGCCTCGGCCAAGAGGTCATTACCGGCGTGATGGAGGCCATCGAGACCGTGGAGAATGACCGCAACCTGCGCGGCATGATCATTGGCAACGAGGGCTCCAACTTCTCCGTCGGTGCCAACCTCGGTGAGGTGGCGATGGCGGTGATGATGGGACAGGTCTCAGACCTGGAGCCGTTCATCAAGGCGTTTCAGGACGCCGTCTTCAAGATCCGCTATGCGACCAAGCCGGTCGTGGTCGCCACGCACCAGCGCGTGCTGGGCGGCGGCTGCGAGATGACAATGGCCTGCCCTCACCCGGTGCTCCCCGCTGAGACCTACATCGGGCTGGTGGAACTAGGCGTCGGGCTCATCCCCGCAGGCGGCGGCACGACGATGATGACCGCGCGCGCTGCCGAGCTGGCGCCGAATGCGGACCGTCCGAGCGAGATCCAGCCGTTTCTGCGCAAGCACTTCGAGGCCATCGCGATGGCGACGGTTGCCACCAGCGCGTTCCAGGCGCGCGACATGAATCTCGTGGACGACAACGCCATCATCGTGATGAACGATGCGCGGCGGTTCCACGTCGCCAAGCAGGAGGTGCTGCGGCTCAGTGAGCAGGGCTACAGCGCCCCGGCCGTCCGCTCCCACATCCCCGTGCTCGGGGCGCCGGGCCGAGCGCAGTTCGAGATCGCCCTGTACCAATTCCAGCAGGGCAACTACATCTCGGAGTATGACCACTTCCTCGCCAGCCGCCTCGCCCACGTGATGACCGGCGGCGACCTCACCAGCCCGGCGGAGGTCCACGAGACCTACCTGCTCGAGCTGGAGCGCGAGGTGTTCCTGTCGCTCCTCGGCGAGGAGAAAACGATGGCCCGCATCCAGAGCATCCTGACGACCAACAAGCCGCTTCGGAATTAGGAATTGGGTGTTGGGGGTTCGGGATTGGGGGAATGCTCTCCTATCCACCCCCAATCCCCAATCCCCAACCCCTATATCCCATGCAAATCAACGAAGCCTATCTCGTTTCCGCCGTTCGCACACCGGTGGGCAAAGCCAACCGAGGCGCCCTCCGCAACGTCCGGCCCGAGCACCTCGGCGCCATTGCGGTCAATGAAGCCATCGCCCGGGTCCCTGGGCTCGAGGGCGACCGAATCGATGACCTCGTGCTGGGGTGCGCCTTCCCTGAAGGTCCGCAGGGCATGAACATGGCCCGCGCCATCGCGCAGAAGGCCGGGCTGCCGGACTCCGTCCCTGGCGTCACCGTCAACCGCTTCTGCTCGTCCGGTGTGCAGACCATCGCGCAGGCCTACAACTCCGTCGCCATGGGGCAGGCCGACTGCATCGTCGCCGGTGGTGTGGAGTCCATGTCGTCCGTGCCGATGGGCGGGTTCTACTTCGCGCCCGACCCGAACCTGGCCGTGGACGATCCGGACTTCTACGCGTCGATGGGCATCACAGCCGAGAACGTGGCCGACCAGTTCAACGTGAGTCGCGAGGACCAGGACGCCTTCTCCGTGGAGTCCCATCGTCGAGCTGCCGACGCGATCAACTCCGGTCGGTTCGAGGCCGAGACCGTTGCTGTACCCGTTGAGGAGGTGGTCTACGATGCTGCCACTCGCACCAGCTCGACGCGCTCGTTCGAGCACACGACCGACGAGGGACCACGTCCGGACACGTCCGTCGAGGCGCTCGCGCGCCTACGTCCGGTGTTCAAGCAGGGCGGAAGCGTGACGGCAGGCAACGCATCGCAGATGAACGATGGCGCCGCCGCCTCGGTCATCCTGTCTCGCCAGCTCGTCGATGAGCTTGAGGTGACGCCTCGTGCCAAGATGCTCGGCTACGCTGTGGCCGGGGTGCCGCCCGAGATTATGGGCATTGGGCCGAAGGAGTCGGTGCCGAAGGTGTTGAAGCAGGTCGGGTTGGAGATCTCCGACATCGACCTGTTCGAGCTGAACGAGGCCTTCGCGAGTCAGTCCCTAGCGGTGATCCGCGAGCTGGGGCTGGATCAGAGCAAGGTCAACGTCAACGGGGGTGCCATCGCCCTCGGCCACCCTCTCGGCTGCACCGGCGCCAAGCTCACGGCAACGCTGCTCCACGAGATGGAGCGCCGCTCGCTCCGCTATGGCATCGTCACGATGTGCATCGGTGGCGGCATGGGTGCCTCGGCCGTGTTCGAGAACCTGATGCGGTAACGGTCGCTCATGAGAACGCCAGCTCGGCAGAGATTGGTCGAGCTGGCGGGAGATGAGGGGGAGCCATGGAGTCTCATGGAGCTGGCCTGTTCCTGCTAGTGCGCCATTTCAGGATTTCGCCGTAGACTCCAGACTTCCACCACGTCTCTCTGTTTCAGGTCGAATGGCTGATATTCGCGTCAAGCCCACCAAGCGGTTTCCTGGCTGGGCCTGGGTCCTCGTCGTGCTGCTTCTGGTCGCGGTTGCCGCCACACTCTACGTGTCGCTGTATCTCCGGTGACCGTCTGCACTTCTGCCCTCCTGTTGTATGGCCCTGGTTCGACTTCAAGACGTTGACTGGACGCTGACCGACAAGCGTCAGGACATCCGAGGCCGCGAGCTGCGCGATGCAGTGGGGCGCTCGCTCGGTGAGATCGAGCACATGATCGTGGACACCGAGCAGCAGCGTGTGGTGTCGGTGAGTCTGACCGATGGGACCGAATACCCTGCCGACGATCTCCAGATCATGGAAGAGGCTGTGTACTTCATCCCGCCGGATGCTCCGTCCATTGATGATGTGTCGGTGGCTCGCTCCAAAGATGCCGAGACCTCGGCAGAGGACCCGACGGTTCCTCCGCCGGAGGTGGACCCAGAGGCGTCGGATCCGGCCATTCCATCTCCACCGGAGGGAGACGGCGGGAGCGAGCTGGCGAGTGCGGGCCCGGAGAGCCCGGCAGTAGCGCCACCTGCCGTTGGAGAGCCTGCTGCCGACCCAGCGATCCCGTCAGCACCAGATCCCGTAGAGGAGCCGATGCCTGCCCCGGCTGCTGCGCCGCAGGCACCTGGGGCATACCTCGATGCCGACTTCAAGAACCACTTCGAGGCGGAGTACGAAGACCGGCGGCTTCGCTTCGGAGACCTCCAGTTCGCCTATCGTTTCGGGTTCGATGCGTCGCGCACGCCGCGTCTCGCGGAGCGGGACCTTCCAGACGTGGAGACGGATCTGCGCCGGGTGTTCTATGCGCGCTTCAACTATCCCGTTAGCGACGAGCTGGTGTGGATGGTCGCAGGCGACGCCATTCGGTACGGCTTCCGTTTGGGGAAGAGATAGGCCGCATCGCCAGCTCGACCACGTGGGTCTGAGCCGTTCGGGCTAGTTGGTCAGGCTGCGGATGGGAGCTGGAACCCGGCCTCCACGCCGTGCAAAGACGGCATTCGACAAGGTGCTGACGGGCATGATGGGAGCGCGCCCGAGAAGCCCGCCGTAGTCCGCCCACTCGCCGACGCCCTTGCCCGCGACCGGCAAGAGGCGCACAGCCGTCGTCTTGTCGTTGATCATCCCGATGGCGAACTCGTCGAACAGGATGCCTGCGATGGTTTCGGCCGACGTGTCTCCAGGAACGGCGACCATGTCTAGCCCAACGGAGCAGATGGCGCTCATGGCCTCCAGCTTCTCCATCGTGAGGTGGCCTGCGGCGGCGGCGTCAATCATGGCCTGGTCCTCGCTGACAGGCATGAACGCTCCACTGAGGCCTCCGACATGTCGAGCGGCCATCAAGCCACCGCGCTTGACCGCTTCATTCAGCATCGCCAGCGCGGCCGTGGTGCCTGGCGCGCCGATCTCGAGGCCCATCGCACGGAGCACATCGCCGACGGAGTCGCGCTCGGCTGGGGTGGGGGCCAGGGAAATATCCACCACGCCGAAGGGCACGCGGGTGCCTGACCGGCGGCTCAGCTCCTGCGCCACACGGCTCCCGATCAGTTCGCCAGCTCGAGTGATCTTGAACGCCGTCCGCTTGATGGCGTCCGTGAGCGCTCCAAAGCTCGCATCCGGCCCGACGGCTTCGACAGCACGGAGCACAGTCCCCGGTCCACTGATGCCGACGTTTAGGGCCACACCCGGCTCGCTCGGTCCGTGGAAGGCACCGGCCACGAAGGGGTTGTCGCCGACCGCGTTGCAGAACGCGACGAACTTCGCACACCCGATGGAGTCGCGCTCCGCGGTCGCTTCTGCGATGCGCTTGATGGTTTGCGCGACGGTCAGGATGGCGTCGGCGTTGAGGCCGGCCTTGGTGGAGCCGCAGGCGACGGACGCGCAGACGCGCGCCGACGAGCTGAGGGCTTCGGGCAGTGACTCGATGAGGTGGATGTCGCCCGGCGTGAGGCCTTTCTCCACCAGTGCGGAGAAGCCCGCGAGGTAGTCCACACCAACGGTCTCCGCGGCTCGGTCGAGCGTCTGCGCCAGCGCGACGAAGTCGCTGCGCGAGAAGCCGTCGGCAGCGATAGCTGCAGGTGTAATGGAGACGCGCTTGTTGGCGATCTGAACGCCGTACAGCCCTTCGATGGCTTCTGCCGCCGCCACGTGATGCTCGGCCTGCGTCGCAATCCGGTCGTAGATGTTCTGACGCGTCGACTCTGGCGTCCGGCTGGCGCACCCCCGGAGGCTGATGCCCAGCGTCACCGTTCGGATGTCGAAGGCGTCCGCCTCGGTCATTTGGACCGTCTCCAGCACTTCGTTGAGGTCGAAGGACATGGTGGATTAGGGGTTGGGGGTTGGGGATTGGGGACGCTTGAGCGATGCAATCAAGCGGCTCAGACGTTTACCGCAGATCGTGCCCCTGGTCTCGATTCGTTCCGCTGCCTGTGAATCGAGCAGGCCAACCCGTTGGGCGATCTCAACCTGAGTTGCGACCTCGAACAGCGAGCCTCGTGCAATGTGGAGGACGCGGAGGTAGTCCTTGCGCGAGTTCCGCCCCCAGCCCTCTGCGATGTTCGACGGTACTGAGACGGCGGCCCGGCGAAGCTGACTCACCAGCCCGAAGGTCTCTGCTTTCGGAAACGTGCGCGTCTCTCGATAGATCAGTTCAGCGAGTGCGACCCCATCCTTCCACACCTCCAGGTCTCGAAAACTCCGCACAGGTGTCGAGCTGGCGTATTCGACAGATGAGTCCGCGATTCCGTCATCGACAGACCCCCCAATCCCCAATTCCCAATCCCCAGCTCCCATCATGGCCGATGCATCGCCTGGAACAGCTCTTCATGCTGGACGAGGATGCGCACGCTGAGGTCCTTGGCGCGGGTCGCCAGCGCGTCGCGGAGGGCACTGACCTCGAGGCCTGCGGGGAGATCGGCGAACAGGACAAGGGTGAAGTAGCCCTGGAGGACTTTCTGCGAGACGTCGAGGATGTTGGCACCCAGACCCGCCAGCTCGGACGTCACCGCGGAGAGGACGCCGGGGACATCCAGGCCGTAGGCGGTGACCACCACGCGGGTCTCGCCCGCGGCAGCCCGTTGGGGCTGGGCGCCATGGGCCGCAGCAGCAGGGTTGGCATCGAGGACAGCGCGGGCCACACGTTCCACGCGCTCCGGGGACGCATCTGGTCCGAGCGAGGCGGCGATTCGGTCAATCAGGGCACGAACAGAATCGGGAGACATAGGCCAGGCGGGAAGCCAAACGCGGGGCTCCGAAGGTAGCGCTGCCTGCGAGCTGGCGACCGGCGGCGTTGGGATACAGAGGGGCGGAACCGAAAACCGAGAACGGCGACGGGGCCGCTCTCGAAAGAACGGCCCCGTCGGAATCGCCGAGCTGGCGATGCGCGGCTAGCTTGCTTTGGTCAGCGCGGTGAGGAATGAGGAGGGGCCGCGCTGGATCCGCAACAGGAAGGTTTCCCCCTCCTCCACGTCAGCCAGGGCCTCTTCAAAATCCTCTACGGATGCAACGGGCTTGCGGTCGACTTCCAGGATCAGGCTGCCTGGCGCGATGTCGGCCTCGCGGAAGGCCTCGCTGCGCCGCTCCACGTCCGTCACAATCACGCCCTGCGTGTCATCGCCCAGACGATAGCGCTCCGCGATCTGTGGAGATACGTTCTGAAGCGTCAGCCCGAGGGTCTCAAGCCGAGCCGGTTCCGCCAGCTCGGAGGGCTCGCCACTGGACGGGGGCATTGCACCACGCTCGGCGGCAAGCTGCTCCTCCGACGGGCGGCGTCCGAGGGTGACAATCGCCTCGCGTTCCTCGCCATCACGCACATACGTCATCACGATCTCATCTCCGGGGCGCTTGTTGGAGATCAGCGAGATGAGCTGGTTGAACTCGCGAAGCTGCGTGCCATCGACAGCCGTGATGAGGTCGTCGCGACGGAGGCCGGCGTCGGCAGCGGGCTGGCGCCCATCCGCATCATCGCGAATCTCGTTGATGAGAGCGGCTCCCGGAGGCGCCCCTTGCGCACGCTGAAGGGCCGGAGACGTCGGGCCAAAGGAAATCCCGAGGTAGCCGCGCTCGACGTCTCCGGTCTCCACGAGCTGCTCGACCGTGTTGGCGACGATGTCCACCGGGATGGCGAACGAGATGCCGTTGAAGGTGCCCGTGCGTGTGGCAATGGCCGAGTTGATACCGATGATCTCACCACGCAGGTTCACCAGGGGGCCACCCGAGTTTCCGGGGTTCACGGCTGCGTCCGTCTGGATGTAGTTCTGGATCGAGCTGCTGGGTCCAGAGAACCGACCCAGTGAGGAGATGATGCCGCTGGTGACCGTGTTCGAGAGGTTTGTGGAGAGCGGGCTTCCAACAGCGAGGACCCACTGCCCGACCCGAACATTCCGGCTATCTCCAAAGGGGAGGGAGGGGAAGCCGTCTCCGTCTACCCTGAGCACAGCGAGGTCGGAGAACGGATCGGCGCCCACCACTTCGGCGTCCAGCACACGTCCATCGAAGAGCTTGACGCGCAGCTCGTCGGCGTTTTCGATGACGTGGTTGTTGGTCACGATGTAGCCGTCCTCGCGGATGAAGGCGCCACTCCCGAGGCCGTCCCGGGTCTGTGGGCCCTGCCGGAGCTGGTCCATGTCAAAGTCAGGAGGCAGCATCTCCAGCAGCTCGTTCGGCAATTGCTGCCGGGTTGGCTCAATAAGGTTGGTCGCCTGGATCTGAACCACGGCTGGGTTCACGCGCTCGGCGACGCTCGAAAACGCCTGCCCCAACTCGGTGGCCGTCGCCAGCGCGTCGTCCGAGACCTCCTGAGCATCAGCGGAGCGGAGTAGAGATGGCGCATCGCCCCAGGACGAAGCGGACGTGACAAAGGCGATGCCGCCCACGAAGGCGGCGACCACGAGGGCCAGGATGGAAAGGCGCTTGGTTCCTGCGTTCATGGTGGGAATCGAGAATCGGTCGGGGGGATGGACGCGCGAGATGCGGCTCTAGGTTCCGCCTCGAGCTGGCGAACCAGGTGCTAGTCGCGCCTTTCCTCAAACGAGAATCGGCCGGAGTTGGTGCATGTCAATTCTGTCACTGCGATAAAATTCGCACCAGCCCCAGAATGTCCTGGTATCGCCAGCTCGAGGCCGGGTATACCCGAGATCGCCCGGACGGACACAGCGCTTCAGCGTCTGCACACAGGCCGTTGGGCTGGCGAAGCCTCGAGCTGGCGGGGAGGCTACTGGCCTGGAATGCCGGGCTCGGTCATCGAGCGCACGTCCAGCACCTCGTCCACATGGTCCTCGGGGATGAGGTTCATCTCGAGCACCACGTCACGGACACTTCGGCTCTCGGCGGCGGACTTCTTGGCCACCTTGGAGGCCATGTCGTAGCCGATCTCGGCGTTGAGGGCCGTCGCAATCGAGGGATTCTTGAGTAGCAGCTCGCGGCACCGCTCGCGGTTGGCCGTGATGCCATCCACGCACTTGGTACGGAAGGCGTCGCAGGCGCCGGAGAGGATTTCTATGGACTCGAGCATTGCATGCGCCATGACTGGCATCATCACGTTCAGCTCGAAGTTGCCGTGCTGGCCGCCGACCGTGATGGTGACCGTGTTGCCCATGACGCGCGCTGCCGCCATCATCATGGCCTCCGAGAGGACCGGGTTCACCTTGCCTGGCATGATGGACGAACCGGGCTGGATAGCAGGAAGCTGGATTTCACTCAGCCCGCTGGTGGGGCCAGACGACAGATGCCGGATGTCGTTGGCAATCTTGAGCAGCGACACGGCGACGGTGTTGAGCGCACCCGCCGCACTCACATAGGCGTCTTTGGCGGCCTGGGCCTCGAAGTGATTGTCGGCCTCCTGGAAGGCAATGCCCGTCGCTTGGGTGATGTGAGCGATGGCCTTCTCGGGGAATTCCACAGGCCGGTTGATGCCCGTGCCGGTGGCGGTTCCGCCCAGCGCCAGCTCGCTCAGTTCCTCGCTGGCGCGTTGCACACGTTGGATGCCCTTGCGGAGCTGCGCCGCGAAGCCGCCGAACTCCTGCCCGAGACGCACGGGCGTGGCGTCCATGAGGTGTGTCCGGCCACTCTTGACCACGTCGTCGAACTCAGTGGCCTTGGCCTCGAGGCTGGTCGCCAGCGCGTCGAGGGCAGGCACCAATTCGGTCTCGATGCCCACTCGCGCCGCCACGTGCATGGCCGTCGGGATCACGTCGTTGGACGACTGGCCCATGTTGACGTGGTCGTTGGGGTGGACAGTCTTCGACCCGGCCTCGCCGCCCATCGCGCGGGTCGCGTGCCCGGCGATCACTTCGTTGGCGTTCATATTGGTGGACGTGCCCGAGCCCGTCTGGAAGATGTCCAGCACGAATTGATCGTCCAGGTCGCCCGCTCGAACCGCATCCGCCGCCGCAATGATGACTTCCGCCTTGTCGGCGTCCAGAAGCCCCAGCTCGAGGTTGGCTTTGGCCGCCGAGGCCTTGATGGTCCCGAGGGCCTCGATGAAGCGGCGTGAGAAGCGCAGGCTGGAGATGGGGAAGTTCTCCTTGGCGCGCTGCGTCTGGGCGGCGTAGAGCGCGTCAGCAGGGACTTCGACGGGGCCGAGAGAGTCGGTTTCGGTGCGGGTGGTCACGATGGCTCGAGCTGGTGAAGTGCAGCCATGCTACTGGCGATGTGGGGACTGCGTTCACAGGGCTCAGCGAATCCGGGTTGAAACGTGCCTGGTGTATCGTATTCCCGAAGGTGAGTAGGTTCGCCCAGCAGCCCGCTTCGTTTCCGTCTTGGACATCCTCCGCACCATCGAGGCCATGCAGGCCCACGCCGACGCCGCACGGGCGTCGGGGCAGCGCCTCGCGCTGGTGCCTACCATGGGCGCCCTCCACGACGGCCACCTCGCGCTGGTGAAGCGGGCTCGCCAGCTCGCCGACCATGTCACCGTGTCGGTCTTCGTCAACCCGACGCAGTTTGGCCCCAACGAGGACTATGACGCCTACCCGCGCACGCTCGACACCGACCTCGACGCGCTGGCGTCCATCGGTGGCGTGGACGCCGTGTTTGCGCCGACCCCCGAGGCGATGTACCCGTTCGATTTGCCGCCGTTCACGACGGTTCAGGTTCGCCAGCTCGACCAGCACCTCTGCGGCGCCACGCGGCCCGGCCACTTCGAGGGGGTGACCTCCGTGGTCACGCGCCTGTTTCTGGCGTGCCGTCCGCACGTCGCGGTCTTCGGGGAGAAGGACGCCCAGCAGCTCGCCATTCTGCGCCGCATGACCACTGAACTGGGCTTCGGCATCGAGCTGGTGGGACATCCCATCGTGCGTGAGCCGGACGGGCTGGCGATGTCGTCGCGCAACCGCTACCTCTCGCCTGAGGAACGCGCGCAGGCCGTTGTGCTCTCGCAAGCGCTTCGGCAGGCCGCCGCCGCCGTCCGT
>JBCBZH010000005.1:0-40553 GCA_039815415.1 Bacteroidota bacterium | reverse complement strand
TGATCGGCATGACCATGGTGGCCAAGGGCGCGGGCTGCGTGGTGTGGGAGGAGAAGGCGGACGACTTCCCCTTCGTGAAGGGCGTGTCGGCCATCGTCATCTCGTGGGTCCTCTCGCCCCTGCGAAGCGGGAAGTGCTGCGCCGGTCGGCCTCCGAGTTCCTCTCGGATCTGCCAGACACCCAGGTGCACCATCACTACGGCGATGCGGTGGTGCCATTCAGCTTCTCGCAGGCCTTGAGGGACAAGTCAACGGCCGCAGGCAGCCCCTCGGTCTTTGACTTCTATGCCTACGGGGACACGACCGACACGCCCGATCCAGCGTTCCACGCTCCCGAGCTGACACCGGCCATGCAGCCCAGCCTTGCCCGGACGGAGACGTTCCTGCTCGACGCTCTCGGGGTCGGTACCGCCACTCGCCTCGCGCTGGCGTACTAGCCCCGTGCGAAGGCCCCTCCGCGTCTGGTGGATTGGGCTGGCGATGCTGGTCGCCAGCTCGTGGGGGTGCGGCGAGACGCCGCCGGTGGGGCCGGAGTGCCCAGGCGATCCCAGCTGCCCCGATCCCGGCGACAACGGCATCGTGGACGGCGTCAACCTGAACGTGCTGTTCTCGGAGCCCTCGGTGGCCGAGATCCAGCGGGCTCGGCGCGAGATCTCCGGGCGCCCGCAAAGTGTGGTTGCCGTCGAGACCGTCACCACCGTCGATCTGGGGAATCGGGAGACGGTTCGGGTGTTAGCCGGCCTGGATGCCGATGGCGACACCGTCTTCGTGGGCGCGATTCGGGTGCCGCCGCGTATTGTGGGCGACCAGCGCGCGCGGCCTCTGATGCTGGTCCTCTCCGAAGGGCCCGACGTGGACGTGTCTCAGGCCGTGGACGTGCCGCCACTCCGGTCAGATCTCGAGAATGAGTTCGTGACCGTGGTGATGGGCTATCGGGGACAGAGTCTTACCGTGGCGGGCCGGACGTACTCGTCAGACCTGGCAGCGGAGCCTTACGACCGGGATGCCGACGATGTGGTGGCTCTCGTGGACCACGCACGGGCCAACGCCGGGCTGGACCGGAGTGACCCGACGCGCCTCGTGGCGACAGGGTGGGGGAGAGGCGGAGGTGTCGCGCTTCTGGCTTCCACACGGGGACTCAATGCCAACGTGGTGCTCGCCCTCGGCGCGGCGACAGACTTCTTCCTGCCGGACATCAAGGCAGACGCACGGCGATATCTCACCAACGAGACGATCTCTCGGGTCCCGGAGCTCGAGTCGGTGCTCGAGGTGAGTGCAGGTGCTGTGCGGGACGAAACGAAGACGCTGAGCGAGGCGCGCCTCGAGCTGCTGAAGCGCTCGCCCGCCTACCTCTACACGTCGCCGCCGTACCTCTTCGCCGCCCACGGAGGCCGCGATGGCGTGGTGCCGGTGGAGCACGGACGGTCCATCGCTGCTGTGCTCAACCTCGACGGCGTGTACCTGGAACTCGAGGAGTCTGCCCACGGCACCATCATCGGTGAAAGTCAGGTGGTCTCGGCCGTGGCCGATGCCCTGTGTCTGCGCGTCCTGTCCACGGAGCCCATGTGCAATGGCTGATCTGGTGATCCGCCTGGCGGTGTCCGAGGCCGACTGGCAACACGTCCGTGCCATTCGCCAGCGCGTGTTCGTGGAGGAGCAGGCGTGCGCACCCGAGGACGAGTGGGACGCCTACGATGTGCCCGACGCACGTGGCCAGACCGTGCATCATCTGCTGGGGACCGTGGACGGCACTCCAGCGGCCGCGGCGCGCTGGCGACCGATTCGCCAGCGCGAGGGAGGCTCGGACATCGGGCTGGCGACGGCCAAGTTGGAACGGTTTGCCGTGCTTCCGGCGTTCCGGGGGCGTGGCTTTGGGCGTCAGATGATCCAGCACGCAATGGCCGAGGCCCAGGCAGCGGGCTGCGAGCGCCTCGTGCTGCATGCGCAAGCCTACCTCGTGGATCTGTATCGCCAGCTCGGCTTTGAGACGGTGGGCGAGCCGTTCGACGAGGCGGGCATCGAGCACGTGAAAATGACGTGGGGCGCCGGTTTGGAGGGGTAGGGCATCCTATCTTTCGCGCCCTCGCACGCTCTGGCGTGCCGACCTGCCGCGTTCGTCTAGGGGTCTAGGACGCCGCCCTCTCACGGCGGTAACACGGGTTCAAATCCCGTACGCGGTACTTAGCGGATGTCACATCCGCGCACGCCCCCGGCCAGCTTTCGCCAGCTCGTCGGGGGCGTTTTGCGTCGAGCTAGCGGCACGGTCACGGAACGGACTTGGAATGAACGGGGCCATCTCCTGGGCGCCTGTCGGGTGAATCGTGCGGGGCGTGACGGCTTTGGGAACGAAAGGCAGCGTAGAGGTCAGAGGGCCGCACACGGGCGGCTCGTCCCCTCATCCGATGTTTCCATGATCACGCGTTCTGCCTTCCTGCTGTGCGGCCTTCTGATCGTCGCCGGGTGCGAGACCCTCGCCCTCGACGAACTGGCGAAGGCCATTACCATTGTGCCTCCGTCCAAGACCGTTCAGGCCGACACGCCGACCGGGCGGCGGGCTGTCTCCGTCCCGGACCCACCTCCTGAAGTGGGAGATCCGAATCGGACCGATATCCCGGACGAGGTGATCCAGCAGTCCGACGAGAAGGTCACGCCCGCCATGCTCGACATGGCCCTCCCCATCTCAAACCGCCTCACCCGCGCGATGGCGTCCTCGCCGAGTCTCGACGACAAAGTGGCGACGGCGCGGGCGTATCAGTTCACCGAGGAGGAGAAAGAGAGCGCGAGTGTGCTGGGTTTCCGATCCATCTCGATCGACATCAGTGGTGGGGGCAACTCACCATGGATCGTCGGGGGCTCCCTCTCTCAGGGCATTGCGTTTAGTCTCACCGGAGCCGGGGCGCCGCGATGGATCACCGGCGGGGGCTTCACGCTCGGTGTTCCAGGCGCAGGAGGAGACCTCCAGCTCGGGTTCTGGACCGACGATGTGAACGAGTTGAATGGATGGTCGATGGGCGTCAACGTCAACGTGGTCGGTCCGCAGTACGTGGGGGCGACGACAGGCGCGTTCTGGAGTGTAGGGCTTTCGCCTCGGTTTCAGGGATTCAGCTTCGGCCCCGCTGTCTCGAGGCCGGGTCCTGGCGGGGATGCGGGATTCGCGTGGACCATGTACACCAGCAAGATTGGAGAGATTGGCCAGGACACCGGCAACGTGTTCAGCGCCGACGGCACTCGCTACGGAGCCGAGATCGGTGGATCATGCCGCGTCGGTCCGGACTGCAGGGGCTACAAGAGCCCGGTCGGCCGGAGTGACACCGGCACAGCGTGCTGCAGTGGGACGTGCCAGGAGACCCAAAAGGACTACGCAGGTGTCAGCTGGTGCCCGTCGGCGTGCAAGAGGACTCTCTTCTCCGCACCGGGTACATGTTGATGCGCATGTTCGGTCGAGTCGGGCTGGCGAGTGGATCTGGTGCGGAACCGCCCCGCCAGCTCGAAGTCGACGGGGCGGGAGACTCAGCGGCTCCGGCGCAGGCGAATCGGGCCGTTCTCCGTCGTGGCGACCAGCATCGGCCCGCCGCCGTTGATGGTGGATTCGATCTCGATGGGGCGCGTGCTGTAGAGCGGCTTTTCCGATCCCTCGCGCGGCTCGGCTGCGTAGGGGTATTCCACGCTGGGCAGCTCGAAGTCGGAGGTGATGTAGCCGTTGCGCTCCGAGCGCAGGCGCACGTTGGCCTTGTGGCGCGCGGGCAGGGTGAGGTCGATCTCTCCGTTGAGGGCGATGAACGACATGGACCGGTTGGGCGTCACCGACCGGAAGCTGGCCTGGATGGACCCGTTCAGCGCGTTGACCACGGCCGAGCCTCCCAGATTCGTCAGCTCGACGGATCCGTTCCGCTGCGAGACATCCACGACTCCGTTCACGCCGTCCACCACGATCTCGCCGCCCCGATTGACGCCCAGGCGGATATCCGCGCGGGCAGGCACCGACAGGGTGATGTCGATGGACTCGAAGGCCCCGTTGGCCGGGGTGCGCCCGGTAATGGAGTAGGCGTTGCTGGTGGACTGAACCGAGACATAGTCTGCGAGATTGCTGACCGCGCGGGGCGATCCGCCTTCGGAAGTGTGGGTCACCGAGAGACGAATCTCGTCGCCCTCATGACCCGTGACGCGGAGCGTCCCCCAGACCACGTTGGCCTGGACCGAAAGCGACCCCGAGGTGTCGAAGAAGCGCAGCACGCGTTCCGTCTGGGCCGCCGCTGGCGAGCTGGCGAGAACAGTGGCGCTGAGTGCAACGAGGAGGGCGAGTGCAAGGCGAGAACACATGGTAGGAGGCGATTAGAGGAGGATGGATCGGACATGCTCCCGGATGAGAGGCTCGAGGTCGGGCGTTTCCAGCAGCTCGTCGAGGGCTTGGCGCACCTCAGGAGAGGTGTGGGACTCGAGGGCACGAAGGGCGGCGAGCTGCACGAGCGGCTCGGGATCGGAGCCCAGGACCTGCACCACGGCAGTCCGCACGTCGGCGTGGGGGAGAGAGGGTGCGAGGGCTTCGAGCGCTGCCACCCGCACGTTGACACTGGGGTCAGTCTGGATGAGCGCGACCAGGGCTTCCCGGACCTGCTCCTGGGTCGCGGCCTCGTCGGAGATGGTGTAGACGCCGGTGAGGCGCATGGTCGGAGACGCGTCCTCGAGCTGGGACAGCACGCCATTCACTTCAGCGCCTGGGCCGCTTCGGCCTTGAAGGAGCGACATGCTCACAGCCCCCAGCGCGAACACAGCCACAAAGGCCACGGCCCATCGGAGGGGCCGCGCCACGCGCGGAGAGACCCACGACCGCCAGCCCGTGGGCGTGCGCTGTGCGTTCTGGAGGTCCCCGAGCATGGAGTAGAACGCGGTCCGCATGGCGGGCGGAGCGGGCGTGTCCATGTGGGCGCGAAGGAGCGTCTGCGAGTCCATCAGCTCGGCCCGGATCGCCCGGCACTCGGCGCAGGAGTCCAGGTGCGCCTGGGTCTCGGCATCGAGCTGAGGATCCAGCAGGAAGGGTTCCACATCAGGGCAAGTCATCGTGTACCTCGTGTGGGATGTAGATGGTGCGGAAGGCGCGGAGCGCACGGCAGACCCGGACGCGCGCCGCGTTGATGGTGATGTCGTAGATCTCAGCGATCTCGGAGTAGCTCAGGTCCGACACATGGCTGTGGACCAACAGTTCGCGCTGGGCCGGATCGAGGCGCGCCAGGGCTGCGTCGAGGCCGTCCAGCACCTCGCGACGCTCGAGGTCTGAGATCGGAGACGGAAGTCCAGACGCAGTGGTCTCGTCGTCCAGCGCCACGGAGTCTCGGCGTGGCCGCTTCCAGTAGTCCGCCAGCACGTTGCGGGCGATCCGGTGGAGCCACGGGCGGACGGGCGCGCCGCGCTTGTAGCTCGCCTTGTAAGCGAACAGGCGGACAAACACGTCTTGCGTCAAGTCCTGGCTCACGGCGCGTGACTGCGTGGTGTGGACGAAGAAGCGGTAGAGGTCGGTGTGGTGCCGCTCGAAGAGCAACCCGGCATGCTCCAGGTCTCCCGTCTGAATCCGGGCCATCACGTCTTCGTCGGAGAGGGAGGGCATGTACGAGGCGACGGTGGGTGAGGCGCGTCTGACTGTCATTACTCCGCTCCGCCGAAATCATTACAGCGAACCCTGCAGACACGGAGCCGCCCCGCCAGCTCGAGGCCGACGGGGCGGGAGACACAACGAGCTGGTGAGAGACTCAGCTCGAGGGGACTTAGAACGACGCGCGGAGCGACAGCCCTGCTGCATAGCCCTCATGGGTGCGCGTCACGCTCGGCGCCAGCGCGTAGCCGTTGCGGCGGTTGGCGGCCTCCACGTCGTCCGTGGCCTGGAGGACACCGTAGACGGTGGCCGCGATGTAGCCTGCCGAGCCAACCAGATACAGCAAGGGAACGTCGAGGGCATGTCCGAGGAACCAGCCGCCGATGAGGCTACCGTACGCGACGCCGAGGATGGTGAGGCCTTTTGTGTTGTCTCCCGCGTAGATTTGGCCGCCGCCCGGAAGAAGGATGCCGATGATGATGGCGAGGCCAGGGTCTTTCTCACTCGGCAGCACAGACGCCGGAAGCTCGTAGCTGAGCGAGGCGCGTTCGTCCACGGCTTCGGCCGGGATTACCCATACAGGGCCTTCGGCCTCAACTCCCATCGCAGCGGCGTTCTCGGCGGAAAGAAGCTGGGCGTCGGGATGAGCGATGAGGGAAGCGAGATCAGCGGCCTCCTGGGCGAGGGCCGACGAGCTGGCGAGAAGAGTCGCCGCAAGGAGAAGTGCGCGCATGGAGGGAGAGTGGTGGAACAGAAGAGGCCCCGGCAGAGCGCTGCCGAGGCCTGTAAGTAACGCCGCACCCTGAGCGCGTGCAATGCTCGAACCGAAGGTCGGCGCCAGCCAGCTGGCGAAGGCCTACTCGGCGTCGCCAGACTCTGTGGGGTTGTCTCCCGGCTTGCCGGACGCATCGTCGCCGAGGACAGTGTCGATGATGCCGTACTCCTTGGCCTCCTGAGGGCTCATGAAGTTGTCGCGGTCGGTGTCGGTCTCCACCTTGTCTACAGTTTGGCCTGTGTGGTGCGCAATCACCTCGTTCAGCCGCTGCTTGATGTAGAGGATTTCGTTGGCCTGGATCTGGATGTCAGACGCCATGCCCTGGCTACCGCCCGATGGCTGGTGGATCATGATGCGAGAGTTGGGAAGCGCGGCGCGCTTGCCCGCCGCTCCACCGAGCAGGAACACCGATCCCATGGATGCCGCCAGCCCGACGCAGATCGTCGCCACGTCGGGCTTGATGAACTGCATGGTGTCGTAGACGGCCATTCCGGAGTAGACCGCACCGCCGGGGCAGTTGATGTACAGGTTGATGTCCTTCTCCGCGTCCTCGGCCGCCAGGAACAGCAGCTGCGCCACGGCGAGGTTGGAGGTCGTGTCGTTGACCGGTGTGCCGAACAGCACGATGCGGTCTTTCAGCAGGCGGCTGAAGATGTCGTAGGAGCGCTCGCCGCGCGTCGTCTGCTCCACGACCATCGGAACGAGGGCGTTGATGGGCGCCGTCTGCTGCGGGCCGGAGTAGATGTCGTCGGGGAGCGAGGTCAGGCTCTTGGAGAACGAGACGAAGTCGCGGATCTGGCTCATGGTTGGAGTGCTGTTCGGAGTTGGGCCGGGGCATGGCACCCCGCGTTCAGCGCACGGTTCCGAGCCAGAGGCGGATGGCGGTATTCCCCCCTCAGCGCGCCGAGCCCTCAGACCGGAGTTGAGGGCTCGGGAGCGGGATGGCTACTCGACCCGGCCGGCCGTTATGGTCACTCCATTCTGGCGAAGGGTGAGGCTCTCCGTAATCCCATCGGGCGTCTGGTTGAAGGTGATCTGGGCCTCGAAGGCGGCGACCGAGAATTCGGTCTCGGAGCTTGCTGCCAGCTCAAACGAATCCTGACCGGGCGCTTGGGCGAAGAGGCGGTTGGCGTCGCGTGTGATGGAGAGGACGACACCGGGCTGAAGCTCATAGCCTCCGACGTGGCGTTCCAGAACCTCTTCTGAAACGATGGGTGCCGTGGGCGTATCGGTTGCGGGCTCGGAAGCGGACTGTGCGAAGGCTGGCGCAGCGAGAACGAGAGCGAGGGTGAGGGCAGTGACGAGACGAGTCATGGGAGGGATGTGTGGTTGAGGATGCCCCAAGGTTGGACGCACAAGGGCATGGGCACATCAGTCACCCGACTGGTTTCGGCCTCGTCCTTTTGGCCGATGCGGCGTGCGCGGCAGGATCCGTAGCCTTGGGCCATGCGCGATGCCGTTCAGTCTCTTCTCACCCGTCCTCCGGTCCCCGGTGCCCCACAGAGGACCGTCATGGATGGAGTCTTCCTCATCGCGTTCGTTGCGCTCGGTGTCGCCGATGAACTCACGTCGGACGGATCCGAGATGCGCCATCTCGCCGTCGGACTGAGCGCTCTCATTCCGCTCGCGCTCCTCTGGCGCCGTTCCTGGCCTGTTCTGGCCCTGATTCTCCCTCTGGTGGTACACGTGGCCTGGGGCGCGGATTACAGTTCGCTGGGCGTCGTACTGGGCGCAGAAGGCAGTCTGGCCAGCGTGGATCTCTCCCTGGTGGTGCTCACCTATGCTCTGCTTCGTTGGGGTGCGGGACGATCCATTGCAATCGGGGCTGGGCTCATGGCGGTAGCTGTCGCCGTTCGGCTCGGGTTGGCGTGGTCATCCGGTGGCTATGGGCTGCTCGGTGCCTCGATGGTGGATGCCTCGTTTCGGTGGCTGGCCCCTGCTGCAGCTGGATACGTTTTCCGCGTGCGCGATGAAGCCATGCGATCCCGCGTGCTCAATGCCCGACGGAGCGAGCGGGTGGAGATCGCGCGTGAACTCCACGACACGTTGGCCCATCACATGACCGCCATCGCGATTCAGGCGCAGGCCGCACAGGCTGTGGCCCCGACGCGACCAGAGGCAACCATCGAGGCCCTGGTCGCCATCGAAGAGGCCGCGTCTCGCGTGCTCGTCGAGATGCGTGCGACGGTCGGGGCTCTACGCGAGGATGGAGAAGCGGAGCGCGCGCCTGCCAGAGGCGTGGCCGATCTGGCCGGGCTAGCGTCGCAGGGCGATGGCGCTCCGGTCAACGTTGACGTGGCAGACGGTCTCGGGCGCCTCAGCCCGACCGTGGAGGCGGGGCTGTTCCGCGTGGCTCAGGAGGCCGTGACGAATGCGCATCGTCACGCGCGGCAGGCGCAGCAGATCACAGTTTCTCTCACATCCAAGGGAGACGATGTGATGCTCGTGGTCCGTGATGATGGCAAGCCCTCACGCTCGGGCGTGCCGGGGTTCGGCCTCGTCGGGATGAAAGAGCGCGCCGAACTCCTCGGCGGAGAACTGGTTGCGGGCCCAGCGCCAGAAGGCGGCTGGCAGGTAAAAGCCGTCCTCCCTCGGAACGCCCGATGATCCGCGTTCTCATTGCCGATGACCAAGACCTCGTCCGAAGCGGGCTCGCAGCCATCCTGGGGGCTCAGGAGGGGATTGAGGTGGTGGCGCAGGCTGCCAACGGAGAGGAGGCCGTCCGCCTGGCCCGAGATCGCCAGCCCGACGTGTGCCTTCTCGACATCCGAATGCCCATTCTCGATGGGATCGAAGCCACGCGCCAGCTCGCGGGACCCAGCGTGGAGCAGCCGATGGCGGTCGTGGTGGTGACCACGTTTGACCTCGATGAGTATGTGTATGGCGCGCTGAAAGCGGGTGCTCGCGGGTTTCTGCTCAAAGACGCCGGCCCCGAGCTTCTGGCCCAGGCTGTCCGAGCCGCCGCCGCAGGCGATGCGCTGATCGCGCCGAGTGTGACGGGACGGCTCCTGGCCGCCTTCGCCTCGGGCGCGCCCCGTCACGCGGAGCCTGTAGAGCCGCTCACCGACCGCGAGGAAGAGGTTCTCGCTGCCGTGGCCAAAGGCCTCACCAACGCGGAGGTCGCCGACGCGTTGTTCGTCAGCTTGAGCACCGTCAAGACCCACCTCTCGAGCCTGATGGGGAAGCTGGAGGCGCGCAACCGCGTCGAGCTGGCGATCTGGGCGCACGAGACCGGCCGCGTCTGAGCAGAATCGACCCCTTCAAGTCATTCCCGCCTGCGTAGGGATGACGGTATGGGGAAGGGGAGCCATGGCCCACCGCGCCAGCTCGATGCGACCGCAGCGGGTCGTCCTCGAGCTGGCGAAGGCGCGAGCGGCTACTCCTCGTCCAGATCCGCCGTCAGCTCGACCGGCTGGGCGGCCTTGCGCTCGGCAGCTTCCTTCTCGATGTCCTCGCGGGACTTCTCGATGATCTCGAACCGGTTCTCGAGCACAGCGAACACGCGCTGTTTGAGGAGCTGGTCGCCCATCTGCTGGAGAAGCTGCGGCTGCTGCGTGAAGTAGCCCTTGATCATGTCCAGGTCGCCGTCTTCGCCCGCCATCTTGGCAAACTCCGCGTCGAGGTCCTCCGGGGACACCTCAATGCCCTCCTCGGTCACCAGCTTGTCCTTGACGAACAGCCAACGGACCTGATCGGCTGCGGCATCGCGGTTCTGCTCACGGAACGCGTCGGTATCGAATGTCGGCGGGAGCTGACCTCCGTTGCGCTGCTGGATCTCCTCGAGCTGAGAGTCAAGCGCCGTGTCGATGATGGTCTCGGGGACCTGCACGATGTCGCGGTGCGCGGCCACAAGCTGCTCCACCATCTTGGACTCCATCGACTGGCGCGCACGCTGGTCCCAGGAGCGCTGCAGCTCTTCGCGGATCTGCTCCTTGAGGTCATCGAGCGTGCTGTCGTCCTCGTTCGTCTGGCTCTGGATGAACGCCTCGTCTAGCTCGGGCACGATGCGGTTGAGCACCTTCTGAACCGTCACGCGGTAGCGATCGACAGCGTCATCATGGTCCTCGCCTTCACCCTCGGGGGGATCGTTCGGGAACTCTACCTCTACCGTCTCGCCGATGGTCTGATCCACCAGCGCGTCGCGCAGCTCGGGGCGGAGGTCCGGGTTGGCGAGAACAATGCGTGCCTCATGCTGGACCGGGCCAGAGGGCTCGCCCTCCGCGTCCACCGGTTGGATGTCCACGATGGCGATATCGTTCTCGGTGAGCGCAGCGCCGTCCTCGGCTTCCTCTTCCTTGGCGGCGAGGTCGCGGCGGCGCTGAATGTCGGCGTCAATGTCCTCGTCCGTGAACGTGCGGACGACGCGGGTGACAGGCATGCCCGTCGCGGACGCCAGCTCGAACTCGGGCCGGACGCCAAACTGGACAACGGCCTTGAGGTCCGCCTCCGTGGACTCGGCATCGAACTCCAGCTCCACAAGGCGCGGCTGGCCGATCACGTCCAACTCCTCGGGCGTCACGACAGCGCTCTCGTAGGCCTTGCCAATTTGCTGCTCAGCGATCTGGACGGCCACCTGGGGGCCCACCATCTTGCGGACCATGCCGAGGGGCACCTTGCCGGGCCGGAAGCCCTTGAGGTTCATGCGAGAGCCCTCCTTCTTGAGCGCCGCCACAATCTGTGGCTGAAGCTCGTCGGCGGGGACGGTGATGTCGAGCGCGTAGTCGACGTCGTTGATCGCGCGGATGTCGGTCTGCATCGGGCTGGGGTCTGGCAGCGGCCGGAATGAAGGGGCCGGAAACACAACGTGCGCGGCGCCATCGGGGCACACGCGCACGATCAAACGCCAAATCTAGATCCCGAGACCCCAGTGGAGGGTGAGGATGCCGTGAGAGTGTCACGCTCTCAAGGTCGCCAGCTCGACCGGCTGCAGTGTCAGGTCGAGCTGGCGATAGGTTTCTGAGAACGCGCTGCCGCATGCGAGGAGGCTCGCCATTGGGCTGGTGACATCAGGCTCCTCGGTTCGCTTCGCAGGGGGTCGCAGTACAACTGCCCCTCGCTAGTCCGGTGTGGAGCCCGACGAGTAGGCCACACCCGGTCGTGTAGGCCGGGAAGGCAATGCGTCCAACGATGCAGGGTCAACGTCGGACGCTGGCGCGGTCTTTGTCATCGCGCTGGTGGGGGGAGGGTCTGCTGCTTGGAGGTAGTCACTGCCACCGCAGCAGGCACTCAGTGGGAGAGCGACG
The DNA here is from genome assembly GCA_039815415.1 of Bacteroidota bacterium. Lineage (GTDB taxonomy): Bacteria > Bacteroidota > Rhodothermia > Rhodothermales > Rubricoccaceae > JBCBZH01. Next base: position 28,949 of record JBCBZH010000005.1, on the reverse strand, counting down.
AGGGCTGCGAGAAGAACAAGAAGGCGCTGGGGCATGGGGGCGCAGGGAGGTTCACCTTAAGAGACTGGATTTTGAGCCATAATGGATCACGCAAGCTCATATTTCTGATTGCTATACCGCTTGGATAGTGCTCCTGTCCCATACGTCGGCTTGGAAGCAAGGAGGCCGATAGGGCTTGGGGACTAGATCCTTAGCCTGCTTGCTCCGTTGCTGGTGCCTTACCGCACCACCGTCATTCGCTGAACCGCCATGCTCGCCTCGGTGCTCAACCGGACGAGGTAGACTCCACTCGCCAGCCCGTCCGCGTCCCATGTGAGTGTGTGTGCACCAGCGGTCGTTCGCTCCTCAAGGAGCGCGGTAACGTGGCGTCCAAGCACATCGAGCACGTCTACGGATACCGTCTGAGCGCGGGGGACGCGGAAGCGGATCGTGGCTGCGTCCGTCACCGGGTTGGGTGCGACAGGGAGGAGCTGAACGTCCTCGTCTGCCCGCTCGGCCTCCGTAGAGACCGGTGCCTCCGCCTCGACCGGAATGGCGACCAGCGTGAGGCCGGGGCCGTCTTGGTTGGCTGACGGATCGAGGAAGCCCGAGATCACGGCCACCTGCACGTCGTCCTCCTCTGTCAGCTCGAGGTCGAAGGTGCCCAGGAGGCTCCCGTCATCGTCGCGGCGGATCTGGACACTCGGCGTGCCGAACGGAATCTCGACCGAGCTGGCGAGGCTGTCGAACGCAACGCTGTCGGCTAGCACGGTGCCATCGGGCAGGGTTACGTCGAGCGGAGGGGCGTCGGTGACGGCGTTGACGAACCGGACGAGCCCCATGCCATCGGCCACCAACTCAGTGCCGGTCACCTGAACGGCGCGGACGCGCAGACCGGTGTCCTGGCCATCCGGGTTGGCGGCGAACGCGCTGGGGACATCCACGCCGGTGAGGACAAACGTGACCGGATCAAGCGTCTCGACCGACACCGTATCCGTCGCGAGCACAGCGCCCGTTTCATCTCGGATCTCGAACACGAGGGGCAGGTCGGGATCTGGCTGGGTGCCTGTGGTGACGACGGTCTCGCCGAAGGCCGCTTCACCCAGTGAGATGGGATCGTTCGCTGAGGGGCCATTCGCAGTGCGGCCCAGCGTGGAGCGCAGACACGTGGGGTTGTAGGGCAGCTGGTAGGTGACAACGGCTCGGCCGCATCGAGCTGGCGTGCATGGGGGCGAATTCGGGTTCGGGCTTACAACGGCAACACTGGTATACCGAACGGGCGGTGGTGGCAGGTAATCCCGCCACTTCGCGAGGCCGGGACTGGTGATGGAGCCCCCTACGGTGGTGAACCGGCCGCCGACGTAGTACGTGTCCGACCAGTGGCCTGTCGGCTGTTGGCACGTGGTCCACCCGATATCTTGGACCGGTCCGTCGGTGCCACCTCCGATGGATTCGTACAGCTCAGGTCCCAGCTCCAGATAGGTGTCCGGAAACAGGGCTTCCCGGTAGTCCACCAGCCGGACGGCATGGGGCGAGCTGATGGTTCTCCCCAGCTCGTCGTACGCCTCCGTGAAGTCGCCTCCGATGGCGAGAGTCGCATAGCCCGCGTACGACTGATGGGTGGTCTTCCCCTCGACCATCCGGATGGAGCGAACGGTCCCATTGACGCCGTTTCCCGGTGTGCCTGCACCGCCCTGGCCGAACGGAAGGCCCATCACCTCCCACTCGTTGTACTGGTTCCAGCGGGCGAGGTTGGAGGCGGGGAGCTGGGGGCCTGTGGTGATGACGTTCGTGAACGCGCCGCCCACGTACACGCTGGCGTGCAGCACTTCGCCGCACCCGCGTGAATTGCGGCCCTGAAAGAGGCGCTCAACGATGCCCTCCAGGGCGTACACGGGACCACTGGTGCCGCGCCCCATGCCGCGCCACGTGCCGTCATTCGCCAGCCATGCGAGGTTCGGCGTATCCGGGACCGGCGTGCCGGTCGCGTCGAGGGCCGAGGGGAAGGCACCACCGACGAACACCATATGGTCTACCTGTCGGCCCGGAGCATCGGGGATCGTGAGCATCGCGTAGGGAATCACCTCAAGGGCATAGACCGGCCCCTGTGCGCCGCCGCCTGCCGACTCCCACCGTCCAGTGGAGAGGTTGTACCGGGCGAGGTTCTGGACCGCCACCGTCGAGCCATCGGCATTGGTGGCCGTGTCGAACTGGCCTCCCACGTAGATGTAGGACGGCTCTCGTGTGCGAAAGCAGCTCCGTGCATACGCCAGCGCGTGCACAGCGCCAGTTCCCGCAGCCCCTCGCAGGCTCACTCCCTGGCCGAAGGACCGCCACGAGCTGGCGGCGAAGTCCCATTCGGCGATGTTGCTTACCGGCACAGGCGTGCCGTCGTCGTTGGTGACTTCCGAGAATGTGCCACCGACGACAAAAGGCGTCCGGAGGGTCGGGGGCGAAATCCGCTCGCCCTCGTAGAGGTCCATCGGGAGGATCGTGCGGACGATGCCTGCAGGGTCCGTCACGCCCTGGCCAGGGTCGTCCCACACGACGCCGTCGTAGAGAGCGATGCGGTTGACCGCAACGGTGGCGACATCTGTGAAGTCTCCCCCGACGGCCATGAACCGGTTCGTCGGAACCGAGCTGGGCGTATTCGCTGGGGGCACGGGAAGGATCTCCTCAGCCGCGAAGACGGTCCCGTTGATCCCCACGAATGGAGGCTGCTGGGTTGTCCATGCGCTCCCGTTCCATTCCGCGAAGTTGGCTGCGGCTAGTGGCGTCCCGTTCGGCCCCTCGAAGCCGAAGAATTGGCCCCCGAGGAAGAGTGCCGCGCCAGCTCGAGAGGCGTTGGCCGCCATCGTGCGGAACGAGCTGGTGTTGGGAACGTGCGCCACAAGCGTCCAGCTCGCGCCTCCGGCCGCCCGGGCGTGGACCGAGAACCCGCTGCGGAAGACGTTGCTGAACGTGTTGCCGAACACGTAGGTCGTCCCTGCGCCATCCCGTGCGATCGCCGCCGTGTTGACCGCGACATCTCCGATGGCTGCGTAGGACGACCACGCCGTTCCGTTCCACCGGTAGACAGGCTGAGCGACACCGCCGATTCGGAGGAGAGAGCCGATCACCGTCACATTCGTTCCGTCGCTGACGATGCCTCGGACGCTCCGGCTTCCGGCGTCGAAGCCAGCGCCTAGCGCCTGCCATTGCCCTGTCGAGAAATTGAACCGTGCCACGCCGCCGACAGCGCCTCCACCGGAGCCGAGCGTCTGGTCAAAATCGCCCGCGATAATGGCCGTGCCTCCTGGCTCCGATGCGACAGCGAGTGCATTCCCGGATACCCCACCTGCAAGCGGCTCCCATTGTCCAGACGACAGATTCCATCGTGCCAAGCGGCTCAGGACCGTTCCATCCGTTGCCTGTGTGAACGTGCCGCCCACAATCAGATTCCCGGCGGCATCTGTGTCGATCGACTGAACAGCCCCGCCCAGTCCGCCGTCGAGGTCATCCCACGTTCGCGTGGGGATGTGGTACCGCGCGACCTGATTCACCGCGACGGTTGTTCCGTTTCCATTTGTCACCGTCCCCGGCGACCGGAAGTTGACGTACACATCGTCTCCGGCATCGGTCACGGCGACCTCGTTTGCTGAGAACGGGAACGTGCCGGGATAGACCGTCCACTGGGTGCCGTCCCATCGCGCCAGCTCGGGCTGGAACGAGCCTGGAGGGAACTGGATCACCACCACGTTCCCCGCCGCGTCCATGCTGCTGGCGATGGGCAGGGCCACGCTCTGGGATCCCGCATTGAGGGGCGTCCAGGCAGGGACGGGTTGAGCGCTTGCACCGGTCGCCAGCGCGACGAATAGCAGGGGCCAGAGACGTGTCATGAGAGCAACCCGATCACAGGGTTGCGATGTCGTCGGGCGTCGAGTTGGTGATGGCCTCGGATTCATCGGTGCAGTTCTCCGGGTTGTCCGCGCAGTAGCATTCCAGGGAGTCGGTCTCGGCATCGCAGGCGGCGCTGAGGCTGCAGCCTGCGGAGAGGCCCGCCAAGAGAAGGAGACTGAGAAGCGTGCGCATCATGCGTCTGAAGGGCGAGCAGGTGAGTCCGGAGTCTCCGCGACGAGGGGCACATAGGTGGATGCCGTGTCTGCCTCCTGGAGGTAGTCACCACCGCCACAACAGGCGCTGAGTGGGAGAGCGACAAGGGCCACGAGGAGAACGAGGAGCCGTTGGGTCATGTCTGAAGGAGCGGAGGGTTCTCTGGGATAGGCCGAACCACGGAGCCGTGGGGCTCACGCCTGCTCGATTTTTTGCGGATGACCTACGCTCAAGACTCCTCGCGCGCTACGTTTCCTTCATGCCCCGTTCGGAGTCACAGCCTGGCGATGTCACCGCCCACCTGCATGCGTGGGCTCAGGGGGATGCGACCGCGCTCGACGAGTTGGTGCCGCTCGTGTATGAGGAGCTGGAACGGCTCGCACACCGCCAGCTCCGCCGCGAGCGAGCCGACCACACGCTGGACACCTCCGGCCTCGTCCACGAAGCCTACACGCGGCTCGTCCGCCTCGACCGCATCCAGTGGACCGACCGCGCGCACTTCCTCGCGCTGGCGGCTCAGGCCATGCGGCGCGTGCTCATCAACTACGCTGAGAGCCGACGAGCGCAGAAGCGCGGCGGAGGGCGGCAGCCCGTGTCTCTAGACGCCAGCCCGATGCAGGTCGCCAGCCCGACGGCGACAGACCTCGACGAGCTGCTGGCGCTGGATAGCGCGCTCAAGCGCCTCGCCGAGCTAGACGACCGGCAGGCTCGCGTGGTGGAGTGCCGCTTCTTCGGGGGCATGACCGTGGAGGAGACCGCGTCCGTGCTGGACATCTCGCCCGCAACCGTAAAGCGCGACTGGACGCTGGCACGCGCCTGGCTCAACCGCGAGCTGAGTCGATGACACGAGGGCTCCGATGACCTCTGACCAGTATGCCGAGTGGCTGGCTGTGGCGCGCCGTCACACACGGGTGGCCAACGAGGCTGAGGACCTGCTCCACGAAGCCCTCATTGCTGCTGCGAAAGCGGGTCGCCTCGATCTCACGGAGGCTGCCAACCGCCGCTGGTTGAATGGCGTCCTTCGCCGCCAAGCCGCGTTTCTGGCCCGAACCGCCGTGCGCCGCCGCCAGCGCGAGGAGGTCTCAGTCGCTTCCGACGAGTTGGTGACCGCTCCAGAGGCACTGGTGGGGACCTGGGGCTCGCTCGGGTTGGAGACCCTGCCTCGGTCCATTCGGAGCGTCCTCGCGCTGGCGCTGCACGGCCTCCGCCGCGATGAGATCTGCGCTGTCCTGGGGATCTCCTCGACGGCTTTCCGGCAGCGTCTCGTGGCCCTCCGCAAGCGGCTTGGGCCGCTGCCGGAGGATCTCCAACGCGAAGCGCTCGCGCTGGCCTATGCGCGCCGTCAGGCTCGAGCGGACGATCTCGCCCTCGGCCTGATCCGTCGGGCTCTGTTCGCCAGCTCGAGGGTGGCACCGGGGCTGGGCACACACGACCCCGACGGACATCTGTTCGTGCTCGGACGCCATTCGTAAGCCTGGACCTCACAGATTGGCTGCGCGCGGCAACGTCTGGGTGTACTTCCCCTCTCGCCATGTCAATGCCTTACCCTGGTGCGGTCTCCGCGCTCGTGTTCTACGTCTCGGACCTCGCTCGCACGGAGCAATTCTACCGCGATGTGCTCCACCTCGATCTCGCCCGGATGGAGGGCGACGACGACCACCCCGCGCTCCTCACCGGCGACATCGGCGAGCTGGCAATGGTGTTTATCGAGAACCCGGATGAGGCGCCGGGCCGAAGCCCGGTGGTTGTGTTTGGGCTCGAGGGTGGCATCGAAGACGCCGTTGATGCGCTGGTGCGCCAGAACGTCGAGATCGTCACTCCGGTCAGCGAGGCGCCAGATGGCGGTCTCACGGCAGACTTCCTCGATCCCGATGGGCACACGCTGAGCTACCATCAGCCCGCCGGGCTCCCGGCTCGTTTGGCATGATGCGCGCCTTTGCTCTCGGCCTCGCCCTTCTCGTGGGGCCGGCCTCCGCGCAGGAGGCGCTCACCGAGCATACCCTCACTCGCACCGACACCCTCGTACGGACTCCGGCCACACTCGAGGATGTGTCCTGGTTTGTTGGCTCCTGGCACGGACCCGGCCTCGGCGGGACGTCCGACGAGATCTGGCTGCCGCCTGTAGGTGGTGCGATGCCCGGGATGTACCGGCTCGTCCAGGACGGCGCGCCTGTGTTCTATGAGATCTGGGCCATGCGCGAGGTCGAGGGCTCGCTCGTGCTTGACCTCAAGCACTTCAGCCCCGACCTCACCGGCTGGGAGGCACGCGATGAGAACACCACCTTCCACCTCATCCGAGTCGAAGGCCAGACAGCGTGGTTCGATGGACTCACCTATCAACTCGTCGATCCCGACACGCTCCAGATCTGGGTTGCTCTTCGCAGCGAGTCCGGCGTCAGCGAGGCCAGCTTCACCCTACGTCGCCAGCCCGTCGAGTAAGCCTCGAGCTGGCGATCAGCCGCGGACGCGGTCGGCCTGATCCGCCGTGCCCTGTTCGCCAGCTCGAGGGTGGCGCTGCGCCGATATTGGGCCGAGGCTTCGGTGGAAGCGGTTCAGGTGACGGGGTGCTGGTAGAGCGAAGCGTCTGTGACGCTCCAAGCCCTGCGCGCGGCTGATGAACAGATGAGCTGAGCCCCACGAGCCCCTCAAGGCGGATTCGAGTTATGAGCATGGATCAGCGGCCATCTTCTGGCGTCGGCACAGACTCGACACAGGCGGTAGGGCAACAGGTTGCTTGGTGGGACATTGGAGCCTTCTACGCGATTGCCCTCCTGATTGCGGCTCCGTTCAACGCAGGGGTCACCGATTCCTGGCTCAGAGACACCTTTCCCGGAACGCCGCTGGCTGAGTGGACCTTTCTCCCGGCAGCGCTGGGCCCAGCGTTGGCGGCTACGATCTTGAGGACGTGGGGGCGCCGCACGCCAAGACACATGACCGTCCTTGGCGTCGGTGTGCGCCAGAACCTGTTCGCCTCGATTCTGCCTGTGGTGGTGTTCGCCTCGATTGGCGGGATCGGCGTGGTGCTTCCCTGCGTGGCTCTGGTGTACGCCCTGGGAGAAGAGCTGGGGTGGCGCGGGTATCTGGCAGATGCACTCGGTTCGCTCCCGGCGAGTGCACGGTATGGACTGACGGCCCTGCTCTGGTGGCCGTGGCACCTCCGGTTTGAAACGACCTTCGACTGGGTGGGCTTTCCGTTGATCGTCCTCGCCTCGTGCTGGGTCCTGGGGCATGCCGCCAAAGAGACGAACTCCGTTCTGGTTGCTGCAGCGATGCACGCCGCAGTGATCCTCCTGACGGCCAACGGGCCCCCTACTGGATCCCTCGCGCTGGCGGGAGGCATCACTCTGGGAGGCTGGATTCTGGCGGGAATGCTGTTTCCAGTAGATCCGTCGCTCAGAGACGCCGAATCCGGCACGCGCGCAGCCCCATGACACGAGCTGTGCGGCAGACCTGAGCGTAAGAGTCTGGGGCGTGCCAGCTCTACTCGGCTGCCCCCGACGTCACGTCGATCAGGTACGGGACGAGCCGGATTCCCTCCGGGGTGCGGAAGCCTGACGAGACCGTCATCTGGTGCCGACGATTGGGAGCGAGGTCCACCTCTACCGTCAGTCTCATGCCATCGTCGGACAGGCCCACGACGTTTGCGATGCGGAGCACATGGTCCTCGCCGAGGGGGCCATAGTCGAAGCCCCGGAAGGCCGGGTCCATCGGGCGCGAGAACACGAGGGTGAGCGTATGGCGACCCGGCGCCAGCTCGTCGGCGAGTCCTTCCACCTCGATTACGCGCGGCGCCTCGGCACGAAGCCTGGAAACGGAGCGCTCGAAGTACCCTGAGGCCTCCACCAGGGCGTCGACGGCCTCGGGGTCTTGGTAGTCCAACTCGATCAAGTCCGCAATGGCCTGCGCCTTGTCATTCGCCTGTGCGTGATATCCTTCCGCGATGGCGTAGCCGATGTAGTAGCCGAGGTCGCGGGTCTCAAACGCATTGGCTTGGTTGCTCCACAGCCAGAACCCTACGTAGGAGCCGAACATGTCGCGCTTGAAGGCTTCTCGGACCTCCGTATCGTTGGCCTTTCCATACACGATGGCAGGCGTCGGAGAGGGATCGGGTGTTGCCAGGTCGGCGATGAACTCCGCGATGCCTTCCTGCAGCGCCATCGCGAGGAGGTCGCTCCCGAACGGCCCCTGCTGCGTGTGGACGTACTCGTGCACGTTCAGGAAGGCGATGGCGTCTGCCGGATTCGTTCCGAAGTAGCCCGGCAGGTGGCTGAACATCTCCGGGAACTCGTCGGTCGGAACGTCGGGGTCGGCCAGCGCCAGCTCGGAGCCGATGAACACGATGTCGTCCAGCGTCATGCCCGGCGTCCGCAGCGCGCCGACGGTGAAGTAGACACGGGCCGGACGCAGCGCCGGATAGAGCGCTCGGAATCGCTCAATGCCTTCGGCGATCTCCTGGGCATGGTCGCCAGCCCGTTCCATCCGGGGGCGCATGGCGTCCCAGAACCGAGGGTACTGGCGGATCGCGTGCACGTAGTCCGCAGCGGTGTAGCCGCGCCGGGCGATCATGGCCTCCAGCCCCGGCGTGCCCCGGTCGATGTAGAGCGCCTCGAGCTGGCGAACCTGCTCGGCGCTGTCGCCGAGCGTCACGACACGGTCATAGGCCTCCCAGAAGCGGTCGATGTCGTCAGTGACGACGGCTGTCTGTGCAGGGTGCATCGGCGCAGATGCACACGCAGACAACAGGCCCAGGGCGACGACAGCGATCCCGCTGGAAAGGCGAACAGACATGCTGGGAGAAGGACTCGAGCTGGCGGCGTTCGGTCACCCGAGCCAGTAGCTCAGCTTGATGAGAAAGACGTTGGTGGGGGCGTCCGTAAACAGACCGCCGAGGTCGCGCCCGATGCGGAGCGCGCCGTCGGACTCGAAGCCATCGCGCTGCTGCTGCCACACCAGGAAGAGCGTGCTGCCGGGCTTGTACTCCCACCGCAGAACGGCGTTGCCCTGCAGCGAGCGCACGGTGAAGTCGCGGGCGAGCGTGAACGACTGGCCGCCGTCGCCGGGGTCGATGGTGGTGGAGCCATCCGCGTTCTCCGTGGCGGTGCCGAGATCCTCGCCAAAGACCGGCAGGGAAAAGGCGCGCGGGCGGTCGAAGTCCTTGAAGGCCGAGTAGCGGCCGCGTGTGGCGAAGGGCCGAGCATAGAGCTGGAGCGACAACTCTGGCGTGAACGTCCAGTCCACCCGTGCAGCCATCGCGACGGTGGTCGCATCGAGCTGACCGAAGACGTACCGCCGCCCGAAGGTGGCGGTGGCCGCGGGCTCGTCGAAGGCGGTCACGTACTGGCGCGGCTCGCGCGTCAGGGTCACATCGGGCTCGATGGACAGGGAGAGCTGAGGCAGAGGCCGCCCGACGATCTCCAGAACGCCTCCGGTCCCGATCCGCCCCAACTCGTTGCCGACCACGCGCGCACTCAGTGATCCGGTGACGGGCTGGCGAGAGTCGCTGTTGACCGAGACCGAGAAGAAGCCCCCGGCGTCTCGCAGGGCGACGGGGCCGCCTCGGGTCAGCCGGTCGTCGATGAATCGCGGGACGGCATCGGCGTAGAGCCGCACCGACCAGAAGTTGCGGAGCTGCCCGCTCACCTCTCCAGCAGCGACGGCTCTGATCAGGTCGCCATCGAGGTTCCACGCTATGCGTGTAGAGAACTCGGCTTGCCACGAGTTTAGGGTTCGCTGCGGCTCGTTCTGGCTGTATTCCAGCAAGGCTTCAGCTCTGGCAACGTCTGCGCGGGCCTGAAATCCGAGCGCGTTTGCATCAAAGCCAGGGGAGGTTGCGGCCAGGTGGAGCCCGCCCGTCCAGTGGTCGCCGTCGGTCTTGAGCAGGTTGGCTTCGGCGGACCAGCCCGAGAGGCTTGTCCGCGTGGAGTCGAGTGTGAGGTGCCCGGCATCAGGGCGCTGGAAGGAGCGCGGGAACGCCGTCTGGAGGCCGGCAATCGCCAGCTCGCTGCCCGTGGTCGTGCTGCCTACCGCCTGGGCCGTCATCCGCCACTGCTGGCTGAAGATGTGCTCCACGTCCACGCCTGCCACCGTAGCGGTCATGGGAAGCTGGGCACCGATGGCGGGGTCTCTGGTGTCACGGATCACCGAGGTCGCCAGCCCGCCGAGGATGGTCGGTCCGAAGGTGCCGCGTGCGCGTCCCACGAGGTAGTTGGACAGCGGCTCCACCAGCGCGCGGTCATCGGCGACGAGCTGACGATCGGCGTCGAAGGCCTGGTATCGGCCGTACTCAGCGCGTGTGGTGGCGTTCAGCAGTCCGACCGAGAACTGTCCGACTTGCCCGGCCAGCTTGGCCGCGCCCAGGATGGTGCTCTGCAACGGGGCGTCGGTGTAGAGGGTGCCATTCTCTCCAGCTGCATCTTGGGCAGCGTTTGGTACGAACGACGCACGCTGTGGCGACCGCCCGATGCGGCGCGTATAAAGCAGGGTAGGACGGCGACTGCCGACCCCGCGCTGGGCCATCGAGAACACATCGGTGCCCTCCACAAAGAAGGGGCGGCGCTCTTGGAAGAACAGCTCGAAGCCCCCGAGGTTGACCTGGGCCGGATCGGCCTCCACCTGTCCGAAGTCCGGATTGAGCGTGGCCGCCAGCGTGAGCCCACTCGTCAGCCCGAGCTTGAGGTCCAGCCCGACGCGTGGCTCAAGATCGGTCGCGTTGTAGAACGGATCGGCGGCATCACCGGGGGCGCGGGTGACGGCTGAGGCCACATAGGGCAGGACCTCCACACGGCGCGGGGCTGGAAGCGACCCGGGAATCATGAGGGTTCCGAACTGGCTCACGTAGCCTGTGTCTTCCGGTCGGCGCGGCTTCCAGTACGACAGCTCGCCCGTGCGGAAGTGGATGCGCGCGAGCTGGAAGCCCCATTCGTGTGGGCCTGCGCCTCCGGCATAGCGCAGCTGCGAGAGCGGGATCTCGAACTCGGCCGTCCATCCTGTGTCGTCGCGTGAGGTCTCTACGTCCCACACCGCGTCCCACGACGAGTCGCCTTCGTTGTCGTCGTAGAACAGAATGTCCAACTTGACGCCGCCGGGCGAGACGCGGAAGAAGAAGCCGGTCCGATCGTCGCCGTAGGAATCGATCACGATGGCGGCCTGGTCGCTGTTGACGCCCTCGTCGCGCCGGGCGAGGCGCGCGTCGATGGCCTCGGGCTGGCGGTCCTCCATCCGCATCCCAACGTAGAGCGCTGTCGGACTGATGAGTACGCGGCCAATGGTCGTCTCCGTTGCAGACGCACCCGCCTCTGGGCGGAACTGGACAAAGTCTGTCGCCAACTCGGCAGATGCCCATGCGGGCTCATCAAGGACGCCGTCGAGGCGGATGTCTCCAGCTTCGATAGGCGAGGCCGCCAACTCGTAGGGCTGAGCCTGTGCTGAGCAGGCGAGGAGGGCTGCGAGGACGAGGAGAGACAGGCGCATAGCGGGAGTACGTACGGACCCGTTGCCGTGGGGACCGTTTCTGTGAGCAAGGGGACGTAGCGCTACTCGGACCGAAGGTGCTCCAGAACGGCGCGACCGTTCGTGTTGTCCGGGTTTAGCGCGAGGGAGCGTTCGTAGGCGGCGATGGCCTCTTGGGTCTGCCCTGCCGCCGCCAGCCCTTCGCCGAGGCTGTCATGGGCATTCCACGAATCGGGAAAGGCCGCCGCGTTGAATTGGAATACAGCTACGGCCATCGCCAGCTCGCCTGCCTGGAGGTACTGGTAGCCCAGGCCATTGATGGAGGCCTCGGTGTGGATGCCGGTGTCCATACCGATTCGAAGCGCCTCCGCCGCGGCATCGGTTTGATCTGTGCCAGACCGCGTCTCAGCATCCTCGAGTTGGCGATCCAGACGGGCCTGGAGAGCCTGGGTGTCGCGCTCGAAGACAACCGGCGTGGCCTGGAGGGGAATCGAGACGCTGGAGATTGTGCCGTCGAAGTCCGTCAGGAAGTTGGCCGGGAAGGGAGGCGAGTTTTGGTCGATCTCGTAGTAGTGCTGGAGCCGGAACACGTTGGCACGCTCATGAACGAGCGCGAACGAGAAGGCGGGGAATTCGGCGAACAGCACCCCGTCTCGGAGGGCAACCGTGAAGGTCCCATAGCCCCGGTCCGTGTAGTCGCCGACGAACGCGGCCAGCGGGTGAGTCGGAGACGAGTCTGGGTGTGTCGCTCTCGGTAGGGAAGCCGCGCTGGAGTCCTGGGGCATCCGGCGAGCCTCGGCGTACTCGATCGGGTACGTATCCACGGGCTCCGGCGGAAGCGACAGCATGTGGCGGTACACGATTTCGGAGGCATACCGTCCGACGTTCGAGTTCTGCTGGTTGGTGAGAATCACCACACCCAGGTTCTCCTCCGGAAGCAGGTCCACGCGGGCGCTGAATCCGGAGACGTTGCCACCGTGGCTCACTTGGTACCGCCCTTCGAATTCGTTGACGAAGAAGCCATAGCCGTAGCCGTTCAGGTTCAGACCGCCTGCTTCCCCATCGTAGCTCGAGCTGAGGAGAAGCTGAGCGCTGAAGGCACGCTCGATAAACTCAGGAGACAGGATCTGTTGTCCCTCAAACGTGCCCGCGTTGAGCAGCATCGTGACCCAGTTCGCGAGGTCCACAACCGAGCTATTGGCAGCCCCAGACGGTCCCGCCTCGAACTGATTCGGATAGAGCACCCGCTCGGGCTCGCCCCCGATCATCCCATAGCCCACGGCGATCTCATCGGTGTTCAGCAGCGCATTGAGCGAGGCACTCGAACGGTTCATGCGAAGCGGCGCGAAGATGCGATCCCTCAGCTCGTTCTCCCACGACGCGTCGGATAGGCGCTCGGCAACCCCTGCGAGGATCGCGTACCCCATGTTGCTGTAGGCCAGCCGCTCGCGTACCTCCGTCTCGGGCTCGAGGTGGGGAAGCCTGCGCAGGTGGGCATCTAGGTCGTGGACGGGGAAGAAGACCGAGGTGCCATCCACATTGCCGATCCCGCTCTGATGCGTGAGCAGATCCTCGAGGGTGACGAGCTGGTTCATCGTATTGGTTCGGAACCGAAGCTCTGGGAGATGCTGTGCCGGGCGGTCCGTCACGGAAAGCAGGCCATCACGCTCAATAGTGCCGACCAGCCCGGAGATGAGTTGCTTGGTCACAGAGCCAATCGGGAAGACCGTCTGTGGCGTGACCGGGAGTTGCCGCTCGACATCTCGATATCCGAAGCCCTTCCTGTAGACAACACGCCCATCATGGACAACGGAGACCGCTAGGCCGGGGACGTTGTAGGCCGTCCTCAGAGCGTCGAGCTGTGCATCCAGCTCAGGGGCCATTTGCGCCTGCGGGGCAGACGGCCTCAGGCACGAGGCGAGAAGGGCGAGCAGGAGAGCGAAGCGCATGAGTTCCACAGGTGTCGGATCGTCCAAGCGTCGCCAGCTCGAGCTGGCGAGGGAGCGGCGCTACTCGACGGGGTTCCACATGTCATTTGCCATGCGCCAGACGCCATCTGCGTCGCGCTGCCAGACGACGAGGTACTTGCCCCGGAAGCTGGACGGCTCGGCACTCTCGCGCTGGCTTACACCCTCGTAGTAGCCCCAGTCGTAGGCGAGGTCGCCGTCGATCCACAGCTCCTCGGGGAGCAGCCTGTGCTCCAGGATTCTGGAGTTGGGGGAAGGAGACCAAAATCCCCGCAGCGCGTCGCGTCCCCGGATGAAGTCGCGTCCGCCCGGTGCCGCGATGCCGTCCTCGGCATAGATGGTTACGAGGGTCTCTGTGTCACCCGCGACGTAGGCTGCGGAGAAGGCCCGCGCCTGTGCAACGATGGCCTCGACATCTTCCAGATTCCCGGCGACGATGCGGGTGTCGTTGTAGGTCCAGTCCGTGCGGGTGCTGGCACACGCGGACAGGGAGAGGGCTAGGGTGAGGAGGAGGAATCGCATGACAATAGAGGAGGAATCGAGACGAAGCCGCGCCAGCGCGAGGAGAAGGGCGAAGAGACGAGGCGTCACGGTCGGTCGGCGCGGAGGCGTTCCAGCATGACCCGCCCGTTCTCGTTGTCGGGATTCAGCGCAACGGAGCGCTCGTAGGCGGCGATGGCCTCGATGCGGCGGCCCACAGCGGCCAGCGCTTCGCCCAAGCTGTCGTGGACGTTCCAGGCCCCGGGGTAGGCCTCGGCGTTGAGCGCGAAGACACGGAGCGCCGTCTCCGCCTCACCGCGGCCGAGGTAGACGTAGCCGAGTGCGTTCAACTGGTCCTCGGACACATCGTACCCGTCCGGGTCAGCGAGCAGCGCCTGGTACCACCGCGCCGCCGCGTCCAGGCCGTCGGTCTCGATGCGGGCGGCGAGGGCCCAGCCAACCGGGCGGTCAGGCAGCTCGGGCGCGGCGCCGAGCAACAGCCGCACGAGGTCGTTGGCAAGCGCGTTCGTGTCTCCGCGTGAGTTGCTGAGCGTGATGACAGTCCAGTCCTGGTCCGGGAGGTAGCGGTGCTCGGACTGGAAGGCCCCGATGCGTCCACCATGGCCAATCTGGCGAAGTGTGTCGCCGTCGACGACGCGGAACGCGAGGTCGAGCCCGTAGCCGTATCCGCTGGTCGCGCTCCCGCTCTGTGCCCGCGTCATCTGGCGGAGCGTCGCGCTCTGCGCGAACACGTTTCCGCCGAAGAGCGCCCGTGTCCACCGCGCGAGGTCCGGCGCTGTCGAGTACAGCATCCCGGCGGCCGATGGGACGCTTGGGTCGACGTACGGCTCGGGGACGAACGCCGCTCCCTGCCGGAAATACCCGCGTGCCTTCCGGGCTACGACCTCCACGCCGCCGTCGTATCCGGTGTCCTTCAAGCCGAGTGGGTGCAGGAGGCGGTCCTGGAGCGCGTCCGCGTACGTCATGCCTGTGACGGCTTCGACGATGGCACCGAGAACGGCATAGTTCGAGTTGCTGTACCGGAACGCACTCCCCGGCTCGAACTCAAGGTCCAGCCCCGAGAAGAACGCCAGCAGGTCCTCCGTCCCGTGTGTCTGCCGTTCGAACGCGTCGAACCCAGGCAGCCCTGTGAAGTTGGGGATGCCTGACGTGTGCGCGAGCAGGTGGTGGACAGTGACGTGCTCGCCCGCCGGGGCGGGGTAGCCCGGGATGTACGTGGCGAGGGGTGCGTCGAGCTCAACATCCCCCGACTCTACGAGCAGAAGGACGAGGGCGGCTGTGAACGGCTTGGTCACAGACCCGATGCGAAACCGGGCCTCAGGTGTGATCGGGATGCTCCACGAGCGGTCAGCGACCCCGCGAGAGCCTTCGAAGACGACCGAGTCGCCAACGGCGACGAGCGCCGTCCCCTCGAACAGGCTGGCCTCGTGGTACGCCGAGAGAAGGGCGTCTGCGCGATCGGCGTAGGGCTGCGAGGAGGTCGGCACGCACGCGGCGAGAAGGAAGCCAAGGGCGAGCGTTCGGAGGACGGGATTCATGCCAGAAGTCGGCGAGGGGGATTGGAGGCTGCTTACTGCGTCACGCCCCAGCCCCACGAGATGCCCGTGATGAGCCAGCGGTCGTTCGTCTTGTGGAGCGTCATCAGCTTGTACTCGGCCTCCTCGCGCAGCTGGTTCTCGAGCCGAAGCCGCGCCAGCGCCACATTCTCGTAGATCTCGACGCTGAGCAGCTCTTCCACGTAGAGCGTGTCGCCACGGCTTTCCTCCAGCCGGAACGGGCTCTCGGCGTAGTCACCGTCGCGGTTTACATAGCGGTAGGCGCCCTCCGGGTGCATAGAGGCACGCTTGTGTTCCAGGCTGCCCGTGTGATCGCCGATGTAGAAGGCCTCGATGGTGGCGAGAACCGCGTCGCGGTCTGGGCTCTGCGTGTCGGTTCGCAGAGACGAGCTGGCGAAGGCAGTCAGAGCGAGCACGAGGCTGAGAAGAAGGAGTCGCATGGCAGAGAGGGGAGAAACGAGCTGGCGAGCGGTGTGGGTTAGCGGCTCCGGGCCGGGCCGCGCGTAAAGGTCTTGTTGATGATCTTCCACTCATCCCCGACGCGGATCAGCGTCATGTAGTCGGTGATGAACACGCGGGGGTAGTCCAGCTCGATCTTGGCGACGGCCACGTCTCCGGTGATGTCCACCGACACCACGCGGCGCTTGCGGTCGGCTTCATCCTGGGCGACACGCCCGGTGAACAGATCCGCGAACTCAGGGGAGGGGCGCTGCGCCATGCCGTCATCGTCATTCCAGAACAGCTTGGCGTCGGCGTGGAAGGCCTGGCGCATGAGGTCGCCATTGCCCGTGGCGTGGCCTTCGAGGTAGAGGTTGAGAGGCACCATCACATCGTCCAGATCGGACGAGGGCGCCAGCGCGAAGCCGGCAAGGAGGGTGCAGACGGCGAGAGCAGCAAGGAGACGGCGAGAGGACATGGGGATCAGGAGCAGGTGTGCTCCAAGGGTCCCTGTTTCTGTTCGTCAATGCCCGATGCCTGTCTAATGGAAGGTCCTGATTCCTGATGACCCTCGTTTTCGGCCTGTATGGGCCGATTGGCGGTGTGTTAAAGAAGCAACCCTCCGCCAGCCCGACCAGTAGATTGGTCCTGCCGCACGACTGGAAGAGGCTGTACTTGGCCCCCGTTCTCATGGAGACGTTCGATCTACATCCCGACGATGCCTACTGGGTCGGAGATCGGTACGTCCAGCCGATGCGGAACCGGGTCGTCAACGGCGGCGAAGACCTCTCGGTAGAGCCGCGCGTGATGGCGGTGCTGAGTTATCTCGCGCAGCACGCGGGGCGTGTGGTCTCTCGCGACGAGCTGCTGGACCACGTCTGGGCTGACGTTGTGGTGAATGAGGACGCGCTGACGCGGGCCGTCTCGGAGCTGCGCAAGCTATTCGATGACGATCCACGCGCGCCGACAGTGGTGCAGACCGTGCGGGGACGCGGCTACCGGCTCATCGCGCCGGTGCGTCCCGCTCACGGGCTGGCAGGCGACGGCGTCGTTGGCGATGGGCTGATGAGCGGTGATGGCGTGGCCCTCGGCAACGGTCTCGCAGGCGATGGGCTGGCGGGAGGCAATGGCGCCTCCACGTCGATTCCTATTCCGCAGGCGATGCCTGCTTCTCCCGCCGCACGTCGGATGCCCTGGCACGCGATCGTGCTGGCGATCGGCGGTGTGGCTCTCATCGCCCTCGCATGGTGGGCAGTGGGTGAACGGGCTGACGAGCCGCCAGCTCGAGGGGCGTTTGCGCCGCCCGAGCCGTTCACGAGCTATCCGGGTCAGGAGGTGGAGCCTGCCATCTCACCGGAGGGCGCTCGGGTGGCCTTCGCATGGGACAGCGGCGAGGGCGAGGGCTACGATGTCTACGTCAAGCAGCCCAGCCGCGAAGAGGCCTTGCGCCTGACCGATCATCCGGCTCCCGAGGGCTCCCCCACGTGGTCCCCGGATGGCTCTGAGGTCGCCTTCATCCGGTACGGCGACGAACCGGGCATCTTTGTGGTCCCCTCGCTCGGTGGCGATGCGCGTCGGGTGTTCGCCGTTCCCGAAGGCGCGCACGCCTACTCGATGGACTGGTCACCGGATGGCACCTCACTCGTGTTTGGGTTCGAGCCGGCAGAGGGCACCCGGCACATCTGGATGCTGAACCTGGAGACCGGAGAGGCACAGGCTGTAACGGAATCCGGAGACGGGCTCGAGAGCGACCGAGCGCCTCGGTTCTCGCCAGACGGACGCCAGATCGCATTCGCCCGGTCGGGCTTCGTGGGAGGACGCGACATCATCGTGCACACCCTTGAGACCGGCGAAGAACGCCAGGTGGCCGAGAACCAGATCGGCGTCCGAGGACTGGATTGGCTTGATGCGGATGCTCTCGTCGTCGCGTCGTATCGGGCTGGTACGTACGGGCTCTGGAGGGTCGAGCTGGCGATGGGAGAGCAGACGTGGGTTCCTGCGACGGGCGAATGGACCCACTCGCCATCTGTAGCCTCGCAGACCGGCGCCCTCGTGTACCAGGATCTCGAGTTCGAGAAGAACGTCTGGCGCATCCGCCTCGATGGTCCCGGCGGCAGCGTTCTCGGCACGGAGCCAGTCGTGATCTCGACCCATTATGACTGCGAGGCCCGGCTCTCTCCGGATGGCGAGCGTCTGGTGTTTGCCTCCTCGCGTACCGGGGCCTATCAGGTGTGGATCATCGATGCCGAAGGGCAGAATCCCACAGCCATCACGTCGTTTGACAACGGAACAGCCGTCGGCAATCCGCGATGGTCGTCGGGTGGACGTCACATCGCGTTCAGCGCCAACCCGGAGGGGTTGTCGGAGGTCTACGTAGTGGACGTCGCAGGCGGACAGCCGGAGCGGGTGTCTCCGGCGGGGTGGAACGCGCTTCTGACGGGTTGGACGAGCACGGAGGATGCCGTGTATTTCACCTCCGACCAAAGCGGGTCGTGGCAGCTCTGGCGCGTCGGTCGGGACGGTGGCACCCCTGTGCAGGTCACCACAGACGGTGCCTTGTTCGCCGCGGAGTCATCAGACGGCCAGTGGCTCTACGTTGTGCGCCCCGACACTCCGGGCATCTGGAGAATGGCTCTGTCCGATGGGCAAGTGGTGGGCTCCGCTGGGGTCGTCGTTGAGGACTTCCAGATCGGGTGGGCGCGCGACTGGGTGGTGCTCGACGCGGGCATCTACTACCTCCAACGCGGGGAGGATGGGCTCAACGTGGCATTCCACGACTTCGCCACCGGCCAGTCGCGCACGGTCTCCGAGGTCGTTCGCATCGCCAACCCGAGCCTTGCGGCCTCGCCAGACGGCTCGACGCTGCTCTACGGGCGCGTCGAGCGGAGCGAGAGCGACCTCTACGTGCTCCGGCCCGACGCGTAAACCCCATCGCCAGCTCGAGACCTCGAGAAGAGGGGTCCACATCTGGGAAGCGTGTGGGGGTATGGAAGAGCGGGTGCGTGAGGCCGTCCACTCCCATACCCCGTTCTCCCACACCTATCCCCGTCCGATCCCTGATAGGGGTAGGTATTCACGAAACCGCTCACCTGAACGGCCAACGTCAAGCTGGTGGATTGGGATATCTCGGACCTCTCAAATGCCGTCATTCCTGCGAAAGCAGGAATCCATGCGACGCCAGCGCGAAGCTCCATCGCCGTATGGGTCCCCGCCTTCGCGAGGATGACTAAAAACTGGGGCTTAGATCGGAAACGAGCCTTTGTATGAGTACCTACTCTTGTCAGCGTCCGATCCGAGAGAGCAATCAGGCTCGGGATCAGTTGCCGTACGTCACGCTCCAGTCGCGGCCCATGACGTAGCCCGTACCGCCGCTGCTGTTGGATCCGATGCCCGTCAGCCACGAGCGCCGCAGGCCTGAGCCCTGCGCCTGGCGGGCGAGCTGGGCCAGGTTGACCTGAGCTGGACCGCCTTCGCGCCCAGCATTGCCATTGGCATCCAGCCAGTAGCGTCCCGGCTCAACAGGCCCCGTAAGCCGTTCGATGGCGCGAAGGTCCTGGGCGGGGAGGCGACGCCCATTGACCCACACCGAGGTGCGCCCGCTCGAGGCATCGGCCCGGAGCGGACCGCCGACGCGCAGGCCTGCCGGGATAAACCCCGATGTGGGGCGGCCGACATGGCCCCAGGCGCCGCTGGCCGCATCGTACCAGTAATTCCCCGCTTGCACTTGGGTCTGGTAGCGGGCCTCTAGGGCTGATAGCGTGCTCGCATCCATGCGTTGGCCATTGATGACCACGGCGCGAGACCCCGGCTGGGCGGACGCCGAGCTGGCGAGAACGAGAGCGAAGAGAAGGAGACAGAAAGAGCGTGGCATGGAAAGGCATGAGCGTGGACCTTGAGAAGCCGGGAACGCCTCGGGATGGGATCACGAGACCGGCGATTCTGCATACGTCGGGTCTGTAGAGCCGCCTCGCGTTGGGTTCCGGCTTCTTGAGATACGCCGTACTCTCCATCCTCTGCTCCGGTCTTTGACCCATGGACACTCCCCACTGGGACGACGTTCGCACGCTGTTCGAGAACGCTCTCGAGCATCCTCCTGAAGAGCGTGCCGCGTTCTTAACGGCGACCTGCGAGGATCCGACAATCCGGCGAGAGGTGGAGGAGTTGCTGGCTGCCCATGACGATGAGGGCCCCATGGATCACCTCGGTGCCAGCTGGACGCCTGCATCGGAGGCCTTGACCGTTCCTAGCGCCAGCTCAGAGGGGCGCCGGGTGGGTCCATATCGCGTGATTCGGAGACTCGGGCGCGGGGGCATGGGCGAAGTGTTCTTAGCCGAGCGCGTCGATGGTCAGTTCGAACGGCAGGTGGCGTTGAAACTGCTTCGTGATGGCCTCGAGTCCAGCTCGATGCGAGAGCGCTTCCTCCATGAGCGCCAGACGCTCGCCCGGCTGGAGCATCCCGGCATCGCACGGCTCATCGACGGCGGGCTGGCGGAGGACGACCGGCCATACTTCGCCATGGAGGCTGTTGCGGGGGAGCGCATCGACCGCTACTGCGACACGCAGCGCTACACCGTGCCACAGCGCCTCGAGCTGTTTGGGCAGGTGTGTCGGGCCGTTCATCACGCCCACCAACGCCTCGTGGTCCATCGCGACCTCAAACCCTCCAACATCCTCGTCACCGAGACCGATGGCACACCGACCGTCAAGCTGCTCGACTTCGGCATTGCGTGGCTGATCGAGGACGCCAGCTCGAGCGTCGAGACGCGCACCCGGCTGCTGACGCCCGAGTACGCCGCGCCGGAGCAGATCTCCGGCGGCGAGATCTCGACGACCACCGACGTGTACAGCCTCGGCGTCGTTCTCTACGAGCTGCTAACCGGCCAGCGGCCCTTCGCGCTGGCGGACCTTGCGCCGGGCGAGGTCGTGCGGACCGTGTGTGAGATCGATCCGCCTGCGCCCAGCACAGCCGTCAGCCAGATCGGGCCGGGACAGGGCGATGGTGCCGCCCTCACGCCCACTACCATCGGGCATGACCGAGGCACGGAGCCCGACACGCTCGTCCGACGTCTCCGAGGCGACCTCGACACCATCTGCCTGAAGGCACTCGAAAAAGATCCGGAGCGTCGCTACGCCAGTGCAGAGGCCTTCCTCGACGACATCCAGCGCCATCTCAACGGGGTGCCGGTCCGAGCGCGCCCAGCGTCAGCGGGGTACCGGGTGCGCAAGTTCATCTCGCGCCATCGAGCTGGCGTTGTGTTGTCTACGCTCGCCGTGCTGATGCTCGTGGCGTCGCTCGCAACGATGACAGTTCTGGCGAACCGCGCCGCCGCGGAACGGGATCGCGCCCAGGCTGAGGCCGCCAAGGCCGAGCAGGTGAGCGGCTTCCTCCAGACGCTGCTCGATCCCATGACCTCGTTTCAGTCAGGGATCTCAACGGGCGATTCGAGTCTGGCAGTCGTGGAAGTTGTTCGGCGAGCCGCCGCATCGCTGGACGAGACGCTGGCGGACCAGCCCGAAGTGCTCGCCACCGTTCACCGGACGCTCGGACAATCGTTCTTTGGCCTCGGGCTGATGGAGGAGGCTGAGCATCACGTGCGGGCCTCTCTGGTTCTGCGAGACTCGGTGTTCGCCGGGCAGCCCCACCCCAACCGCATCCAGAGTCTCGAAGACCTCAGCTCATTGCTGGTGACGCGCTCGGACCAGGTCGGCCTCGGGGAGTGGACCGAAGCGGACTCGCTGATGCGCGTGGCGCACGACCTGACCCGAGAGCGGTTCGGAGAGGGCAGCCTCGAGCTGGCACAGAGCCTGCTTGGCCTCGTCTACCGGACGCCGTTTTCTCTCCGGGGAGACCGGGCCACCGATGCTCTAGAGGAGGCCTATGGGATCTGGCGATCTCACTCCAACCTGCCTCTTGAGACGGGTCATGCGCTCCGTGTGCAGATGGCGATCGATCACCTCGAGAAGCTTCGATTCACCGAAGCCGACTCCGCGTTCGCAGCGGTTGCTGCCGAGATGCCCTCCTATGCCACGCCGGACGACCTGCGCTGGGCCGATATCCACCACAACTGGAGCGCCGTCCACGTCCTCACTGGAGACATGACTCGGGCAGAGGCTCACCTCGACACGGCCCTTGCGGTCATCGGGCGTGGTCTCCCTGAGGAACACCCCAATGTGATCATGACGCGTGGGCTCCGCGCGCCGATTCTCTTGGACCGAGGCGCTCACGCGGAGGCCGAGGCGCTGCTTCGCCCTACCCTGGAGGCCCTGCGTCAGGAAACACCGGGGTCGTTGGCGATCCTTGTAGCCGAGTCGCTTCTGGGCACAGCGCTCGCTGGGCAAGGGCGCGATGCTGAAGCCGAGTCTTTGCTGGTGGAGAGCCTCCGATTCCACCGCATCACCATGGGCAACCGCCATCACTGGACGCCCTTCATGGCCCGCCAGCTCGTCGCGTTCTACGATGCCCGCGGGCGTTCCGATGAGGCAGATCCCTACCGTCCGCTTCTCGAGCTGACGGCGGCTCGGCGCTGATCGCCAGCGCGAGCTACCAGAGCGTGCGGATGGGGTACGTGGCGAGCGTCTGGTCGCCTGTGGCGAGGACGGCGTTCTCCGCACTGGCCTGCGCGGCCAGCATCCGGTCGAAGGGGTCGCGGTGGAGGGGCGGCAGTGCGCTTAACGCCAACACATGCCCCGTCGTCAGCTCGAGCATAGAGATCCCGTTGGCGTCTTGGTCGTCGAGGATCTGCTCGAGAGGGGCTCGGAGCGCCAGCTTGCCGAGCATGACCTTGATCTGAATCTCCCACAGCGAGACGACGCTGAGGAGAACCTCGTTGCCCGGATCTCGGATGGCCTCTGCGACGACTCCACTAAGCCGATGGGGCTCTGCGTCGGCCCAAATGAACGTGTGCGTGTCCAGAAGAACCTTCACGAGTCAGGCTCCATGTCTTTCAACGGATCCGAGTCTGGCGTCTCAAAAAACTCCGCGATGGGATCGTCGAACCCGTCCAGGATCTCAAACGCGCCTGGATGAAGCCCGAGAATGCGCTCTTTGAGTACCGGGACGATGCGGAACGAGGAGCCGTCGCCGCGCTCAATGGCGACGTCCTCGCCATTGGCGACTTGGTCGAGAAGCTCGGGAAGGGTCGATTGGGCGTCTTCGAGGGGAACGGTTTTCATAGGAGCAGCGAGCGGGTGGCACGAGCTGGCGACAGAGTCTACGCCCGCCTTCCTAGAAATCCAGTCCGAGGGAGAGATAGAGACGTGTCTCGCCGAACTGACGGCCGTCGTACGGCCACGCCCAGTCCAGGCGCACCGGGTAGCCGAGCACGATGGTGCGGAGCCCGACGCCCGTGCCGAGCAGCACGTCGTCTAGCACGCGCGGTCCGGGCTCGCCTGTGTCCGGGTCCACAGGGCCGTCGTCCCACACGTCCACGCCGCCCTGCGCAATCACGCCGGCGTCCGCAAAGCCGACCACCTGGAGGTTGTAGAGGGGGAGGATGGGCAGTGGCCCAGGAAGAAGCGCGGCCACAAGTGGTACTCGTGCCTCCACATTCGCCAGCGCGAAGCGGTCCCCGGCGGCCTCGTTGTAGCCAAAGCCGCGCAGCGGAAGCACGGGTGTGGCAAACACAAAGTCGTCCTCATTGCGGACCGGCAAGCTCTGGAACTCGGCCCCGATCCAGTTCTCGACCCCCGCGGCAAAGAAGCGCTGCGGGTCCCGACCGAGCGAGAGGCCTGCGGACCCTCGGAGGGCGAGCGAGTACCCCGGGCCGAGCGACCAGTACCGCCGCCCGTCCAGCAGGGCCGTGGCGAAGAAGGCATCTGGTCCCGGGGCGCCCGAGACGGACGCGGCCCATCGGGCGCCGCTCTGTGGACCCAGGAAGCCGGGGACGGTTCGGTCCGTGGAGTAGGTGACCCGGGGGACGGCGAAGATGCGGCTGCGCGGCTGGCTGCCGAGGTCCGAGAAATCCGACAGCGAGACCCCCACCAGCCCGACCTCGCCTTCGAGGCGGCGGAACTTGTCGAGTGGGTAGCTCGCGTTGGCGAGCAGACCGTAGTTGCGGTAGCGATAGATGGTGTTGCCCGTCAGGTCCGGCAACTCGCGGGCGAGGTGAAAGCCTTGCACCCTGAAGTCGGTGCGCTTCGGGAGGTAGTCGTAGCCGAGGACGTAGTCGGCATTGCGGAGGTCCAGGACGAGGTTGGTGGCGATGGCGATGCGGTGGTCCCCCATCAGATCCGAGAACCGCATCTGGGTCACGCTCTGCACGCCATAGACCGTGTCATACCCGCCCACCGCCGAGACGATGTCGGGCGTGAATGCCAGCTTGTAGCGTTTCGGGATGAGCGCCCCCGTCGAGTCTCGATGGCCCGAGATGGCGAAGGGGTCGGGGATGCCAGAATTGCGCTCGCCCACGGCCTCGTCGAAGGCGTCGGTGAAGTCGTAGTCGCGGAAGTTGACGCGGAAGCCCCGCTCGGGCGCGTACGGGTCCAGTGTGAAGGCAGCCGCTTCCTGAGGCAGCGCGACCGTGTCGCGGCTGGCGAGAAGGCCCGGAGGCGGGCGCGTCGCGAGCTGGTTCAGGATGGAGTCGGCACGCGCGAGGGCGGCGGCACTCGGTGGGCGCGGAAGTCGAGCTGGCGGCTCTGGGGGCGCGCCATCTGCAGCGTCGCGGAGCAGCGGGTTGCGGTCCCGCGTCACCGCGCTGGCGATCTGCACCGACGGCGCATCGTCCACAGCGTCGCCCATGCGGCGCTGAGCCCAGACGGTCGGCACCAGCTCGTCCGGGAGATCGTCGCGCCCGAAGGGAGCGCGGACGAGGTAGACCGACGGCGTGCCTCGGTCCAGGGCGAGGATGGCTGCTCGCGATCCGTCCGCCGAGAGCGAGAGCCGCATCACGCCTGTCTGGAGGTCTGTACGGGGGCGGTCCTGCCCCAGGCTGTCGCGAGCGTAGAGGTTGGGGATGCCGTTGCGGTCGCTGACGTAGAGCAGTCGCTCACGTCCATCCGGCCCGACGGCCAGGGCCGCATCCGTCTCATCCCAGACGGGGTCGTCAGTCAGCCGCTCGATGAGTCCCGTGCCATTTGCGGCCACGCGGTAGAGATCGAAGTCAGAGCGCCCGAGGGCCTGGGCATCGAACTGGCGGGTGTTGGCTGCGTCGGACGTGATGGCGCCCGGATGCAGCGCATCGCCACGGTCCGAGTGAAAGACGAGGCTCAGGCCGTCGGGAGCCCAGGCAGGGGCGTGGTCGGAGAACAGGTCGCGCGTGAGGTTGATGAGGCGCTCGGTCGCCAGCTCGAGGACGTAGAGGTCGGAGTGGGCGCCCGCTGTGCCCTCGAAGGCAATGCGCTCCCCATCGGGGCTCCACGCCACGGACACGATGGCGTCCACGCCATCCGGGCGTAGAGTCTCCACGCGGCCCGTGCGCTCCTCCACCAGCACGATGGCGTCGCTCGATCCGCTCTTGACGGCCACGGCCAGCCGCTCGCCATCGGGGCTCCACGAGAGGCCGGGCGAGAGCACGCGTAGGCTCTCGAACTGCGTGTTGTCTTGCCCGTCGATCAGCTTCTTCGGCGGGCGCCGCCCGATGGTGGGCGCCACGTAGACGTCGAACAGACCATTCGCGCTGGCGATGTAGGCCACCTTGTCGCCCTGGGGCGAGAGGGCCGGGCTGGTGTGATAGCCCGCACCGGTCACCTGCCGCGTGGCGATGGGCCGCGCGACGGCCTCGGTCTCTTCGCGCGCAGCCGCCTCCGGGAAGTAAACGGCGCGTAGGGTTCGGTGCCAGCGGTCCGAGAGGGCGTTCAGCGAGATGCCCGTTGCCTGCCGGAACGCGCCGGGGACGCTTCGCCCCAGCCGGACGCGCTCCAGGATCTCCGTCACCTTCTCGCGTCCGTACTCCTCGGCGATGAAGTCCCACACGCTCTGGCCGCCCCGGTACGCGAAGTAGCCGCCAAGGCGCGGGATGGGCGCCAGCTCGCCGTTGAGCACTGCATCGCGCACGTACATGTCTGAATGCGTATCCCATCCGAGCGCGCTGTACTCGGCCAATCCCTCGTTGAACCAGAGGGGAATGTTGAGTCGCAGCCCACGCCGCACCAGCGACTGCAACGAGCCTCCGAAGTAGACATCGTTCACGACCGCATGCACCAGCTCGTGGTGGATCACGCGTCGGAAGTCGCGCCAGTCGCCGGTGAAGGGAACGGCGATGCGGTTCTTGTACAGCTCCGTCACGCCCCCGATGCCCTCGGCGTAGACCGGCAGGTCCACGGCGTTGGTGACGGCGAACTCCGGGTGGGTGGGATAGATGAGGAGCGGGACACGCCGCGTCAGTTGGTAGCTGAACAGCGGGACGATCTCCCGGTACGCCTCTTCCGCAGCCTCAGCGGCGAATTCCGCCAGCACGCGTCCGCCCGGCGCCGTGCTTTCGCGCTCGTAGTAGTAGACATCGAAGTGCTCGCTCTGGACGTAGCGCCAGTCCGGGTCCTCGTACTGCACCCGGTTCTTGCCGAAGGCGAAGTACTGGGCTCGAGCTGGCGAGATCGCCAGCCCGACGAAGAGGAGCAGAATCGAGAAGCGGAGCATCGGGGGCCAGGCTAGCGACACGTTTGTGCACGCCCGCCCGACGGGCAAGGCAAAACGAAGGGGCGCTCCGAACGTACGGAGCGCCCCCACGCGTACCCAGCCGCTCGAGCTGGCGACTAGAACGTGTACGACAGTCCGAGGTAGGGAATCGGAATGGTCGAGAACGATCCGTCAGCGGCGCCGAAGGCAACAGCGATATCGGCGGCAAGCCTGTCCCCAAAGAAGCGAACCCCTGTTAAAGAACCATACGCTGTGTCGGTGCCCCCGTCTCCCAGAGCCACGAATACGTAGTTCTCACTCACCAGCTTGAACCGGTCTGAGATCTGCTTCTCAAGCCCGATCAGGAGTGCCGTTCCATCGGCGAGTTCTGAGTCGACCCCGAATCCAGAAATGTAGAGGCCATAGGCGCCCAGGGTCACGGCACCAGCCTCGTTCCCAAGAGTCGCCAGCCCGTAGACCGTCCCAACGACCCCGGTATCTCCTCCTTCGCTAGAGAGAGGTACACTCGCACTGGTGCCCAGCGCGATCGCTACGTCCTCAGTCTGAACGAGGGTGGCTTTCGCATTTCCGTTGATCCCGATGAAGGTGCCTTCAGACGAGATGAACGGGATCGTTGCGCCAGCGGAGAGGTCCACGCTGTCGTTGATTCCTACCGCGAAAGAGGGGAAGATGTAGTATGCCGAGAAGCGCTTCACGCCGGAGCCGAGGGACCGAGCAGTGGGAGAGAAAAACAGGCGGGTCCGCGCTGGGTCGTAGCGGGTGAATCGGCCCTGCAGGAGATCCGTGATCTCAGCGATGCGTGCCTGCGGAACCCGCTGCTCCACCCCATTGCTACCGATGACCACAACCGGGTCGGTGTTCGCATCGATGACGTTCCCGATAATCACGGTGCCATCGACGAGGACGACACGCTTCGGTGGCGTGCCTTGTGCAAAGGCCGGAAGAGAACAGGCGAGAACCAGAAGGACGAGGAGAGCAGACGAGATTCGGACCATTGTGGGAGGCAGGAGATGGGACGAAACGGCGCAGGATAGGGTACTGCTCCGACACCTCTCTGGTGCAATCGCACTAGCTGCGACTCTATGCAGATGCGTTACGTCCTCGAGCTGGCGAGGACGCACCGATGCTCTCGTTTGCCTCCCTCTACGCCGTTCGCATCCAGCGCCAGAGGTCCTTAAACGTGGCCTTCTTGCCGTACATCAGGATGCCCACGCGATAGATGCGCGCCGCCAGCGCGATCACCCCCACAAAGGCTGCCACGAGCAGTGCGAGCGAGAGCGCAACCTGCCACCACGGCACGTCCGAGACCGCCATCCGCACAATCATCGTCACCGGGGAGGACACCGGGAACAGCGACAAGAACACCGCCAGCGGACCGTCTGGGTTGTCTGCCACGGCGGTCAGGAACAAGACGGGCAGCACGAGCGGGATCATGATCGGCGCCTGCATGCTCTGGGCGTCCGACTCTTGATCCACGGCACTGCCGACCGCCGCGAACAGGCCCGAGAATAGCAGATAGCCTCCCAGGAAGAACAGCACAAACGCCACGAGCAGGCCTGGCGAAAGGATCGATGCCGTCGCAGTGACATCGAACGGAGCGCCGTTGGGGGCCGCCGAGCTAGCGGTGTCAGGGGCGAGCGCCAGCATGATCGGGCTGGCGAGGGCGCTGAACAGGAACATCAGCAGGCTCCACCCGATGAGCTGCGTCAGCCCCACCGCTCCGATGCCGAGCACTTTCCCCATCATCAGCTCGAAGGGGGTCACGCTGGAGGCCACCACCTCCACAATCCGGTTGGCTTTCTCTTCAATCACGCCTCGCATCACCATCGCGCCGTAGATGAGAATGGCGATGTAGACAAGCAGGCTGAGCACGTTGGCGAGCAGGAACCGCCCCAGCGCATTGTCGCCGCCGTCGCCGTCTGCGCTCACCGTCACGCGGTCGAATCCGACAGACGACTCGAACTGGGCGATGGTGAGCGAGTCCGCTCCCGCCAGCTCGGCGCGTGCGCGACGAACCGTCGTGCGTACGGCGTTGCGCAGGTCAAAGTCGCCATCGAGGCCACTGCCTCGGGTGTAGTAGATCGCTCCTGCCGGGGGGCCGTCCGCGCCTACCGCAGTCGTGTCTCCGAGAATTGACGCGGGCAGGATGAGGGCACCGTCGAGCTGGCCGTTCAGAACTTGTGCGCGGAGCGTATCCAGCGGGTCAGTCACCGGCTCTACATCGATCCTGGGCGCGACGGCCTCCGCGATGGGGGCGAGCAACTGTCCGGTCTCGTCGCGGATAGCGACCCGCTCAGTTCCGTCGTCTCCGCTGAAGGCCAGAAGCGGGACGATGATCAGCGCCAGCGAGAACAGCGGCGCCAGCAGTGTGGTGGCGATGAACCACTTCGAGCG